>CAXTQD010000051.1:5876-9839 GCA_964246175.1 uncultured Chthoniobacterales bacterium
CAGGCGGAAACCCTCCGCGCGCTGGGAGCCGAATACGTCTGTGACTCCAGCCTGCCGACGTTCGCGGAAGACCTGCGCGGCGCGCTCAAAGCCACGGGTGCGACCCTGGCCTTCGACGCGGTCGGCGGCGGCCCCCTGGCCGGTCAGATCCTCTCCGCCATGGAGGCCGTGCAGATTGCGGACCTCCCCGAATTTAGCCGCTACGGTTCCACCGTGCCCAAGCAGGTTTACATCTACGGCGGCCTGGACCCGCGGCCCCGGGAACTCGCCGGTCGCTACGGGATGGCGTGGGGAGTGGGCGGCTGGGTGGTGACGAGCTTTCTCCAAAAAGCGGGACCGGCGCGCGTCGGCGAACTGCGGGCCCGGATCGCCGCGGAACTGAAGACGACCTTTGCCAACTCGTACCGCCGCACCCTGTCCTTGGCCGAGATGCTCCAGCCGGAGATCATCCAGGAGTACACCCGGAAGGCAACCGGCGGCAAGTTCCTGCTCGACCCGTCGCGGTAGGCCCGCGTTTTTGCCGATGGAGAGAGATGCCTGGCACCACCGCGTTTCTCAAAAAGGGGCGGCGGCAGAAACGGAAAAAATCGTGCGCCAAATTCGCAGAGGTGCCCGAATTGGTCGCCAAGCGAATCCACGGGGAGGACACGCATTGCGTCGGGAACAAGGGAGCGATCCCACCGCCCTCTCGGGAAATTTCCACGACAAGCTCGTTGCGTTGGTGCTGCCCTCACTCTGCGGCGATGTGCGCACCCTTCTCGACGACGGAACGCTTCATCAGCAACACCACAAAAGCCAGCAGACAGGCGAGCGCCGCGAAGACGAGGAACGCGTCGAAGTACGACAACGCCGCCCCCTGCTGATCGCGCAGGTTGGAAAGCGACTGCCAAGCCATCTGCGAGGCTGCGGCCGGGTCGCCCGTTCCCTGTAGGAACGGAGCCTGCGCCTGCTGGAGATAGGAATTCACGGCCGGGTTCAGCGCGTCGAGGTTCTCGCCCAGGCGCAGGCCGTGGAACTGCTCGCGCCGCTCGGTCAGCGTCTGGCTGAGCGAGATGCCCACGCTGCCGCCTTCGTTGCGCAACAGGGCAAAGAGACCCACCGCCGCCCCGCGCAGCTCGCGCGGCACGTAGAGGTACGCGGCCACGTTGATCGGCGCGAAGGTCAACCCCAGCCCCGCGATCATCACCACGCGCGGCCAGACGACCTGGCCGGGCGAGATGTCGAGGTTCAGCCGCGAAAGCCAATAGTTACCCGCGCCCAGGATGACCAGGCCGAGCGCGATCAGCCAACGCGCGTCCACCCCGCGACCCAGCACCCGGCCCACGACGATCAGCGCCATGATCGAGAAAATGCCCGCGGGCGACAGTACCAGCCCGGCGTGGAACGCATCGTAGCCGAAGAGCGACTCCAGCATGGCGGGCAACGTCGTGCTGGAACCGTAGAGCACCCCGTAGGCGCAGAAAATCAGCAGGCAGGCGCAGGAAAAATTGCGCTCCCCAAACGGCTTGAAGTTCACCACCGGGTTGCGCCGCCGCGTTTCCCAGAAATACAGCCCGAACCCGCCGAGCAGCAACCCCGCCGTGAGCGTCTGCACGCGCCCAAACGGGTCGCCGAACCAGTCCCACTCCTGGCCCTTGCTCAGGAGCACCTCCCAACACACCAGCGTGAGGGAGAGCAGGCTCAAGCCGCCCACGTCGAACCGCCCACCGTGATCCCGCGCCTCCTCGCGCTGCTTCACCAGGTATGCAGGATCGTGAACGGTCAGATAGCAGGCGACCAGCGCGAGCAGGCCCACGGGCACGTTGATATAAAAAATCCAGCGCCACGAGTATTCGTCGGTGATGTAGCCGCCCAGGGTCGGCCCGAGCACCGGGGCGATCAGCGCGGCCATGCCAAAGACCGTCTGAGCGATGCCCTGCTTCTCGGGCGGGAACGTGTCGAGCAGGATGGCCTGGCTGGAGGGTTGCAGGCCGCCGCCCGCCAGCCCCTGGACGACCCGGAAGAGAATGAGCTGTCCCAGGCTCGTGGCCACGCCGCACAGCCCGGAAGCCAGGGTAAAGACGGCGATGGAGAGCAGGAAGTAGTTGCGCCGGCCCAGCCGGTTGGAGATCCAACCGCTGATGGGCAGGATGATGGCGTTGGCGGCCAGGTAGCTCGTGAGCACCCACTCGCTGTCGGTCACGGCGGCCGACAAGCCGCCGGCGATGTAGCGCAGGGCGACGTTGGCAATCGTGGTGTCGAGCACCTCCATGAAGGTGGGCACCACCACCGCCAGCGCGATCAGCCACGGGTTGATCGCGTGGCGGCCCTGCACCGAGGGTGCCGTGAAGGAAGCCGGGGCGGCGGCGGCGGCGCTGCTCATGGGCGGTTGGTCGGGGTGGAGGTGATCACCGCGGGCGGCGACATCGGCGGCGGCTGGCCGGGCTGCGCCGGGCTGGGCAGCGGCGACGCGGCGGGCATCGGTACAGCCGCCTGGAGGTATTGGCCCGCGTTCGGTCCTTCGGGCTTGCTGCGGAGATCAACGTCTGGCTCCACGGAAAGGCCGACGAAGAGCGGGATTTTGACACGCCCGAGCAGCTTGCCGCGACCCCGGCGCAGATCGACGCGCACCGGCGGTCGCTGGACGACCTTCACGAAATTGCCCGTGGCGTTCTGCGCGGGCAGCAGCGCCAGCGTGGAACCTGTCCCCATGGTGAAGCCCGAGATGCGTCCCTCGAAGTGCTGCTTGCCGCCGTACATATCCACCTCCAGATCCACCTTCTGGCCGATGCGCAGGTCGCGCAGTTGCGTCTCCTTGAAGTTGGCGTCCACCCAGATGTCCTTGAGGGAGCGCACGGCCATGAGGCTCTGGCCCGCCTGCACGTTGTTGCCCGGGTTGACGTTGCGGCGGGTGACCACGCCGTCGATCTCGGACACCACGCGGCAGTAGCTCAGGTTGAGCTTGGCCTGATCGAGGTCGCGTTGCGCGCTGGCGACTCTGGACTGCGCCTGTTTGAGGCCCGGCGCGTTCTGGATGACCTCCTGGTAGATTTTGTCCAGGTTGCCGTTGGGGTCGCGTTTGTAGAACTCGTCGATGACCTGCTTGGGCGTCGAGTCGAACGAGGAAAACGTGATGCCGAGCACCGCCGCGTTCTGGAGCAGGTTGGCCAGGGCCTGGCGGACGGCGGAAAAAGTCTGGTCGAGGTCGGGTGGCACGTCCGTCAGGCTCTGGCCTTCCGGCGGGGTGCCCGGCAGGCCGAGCGCCACCCGGGCCTGGAGCACGCCTTCCAGGTTTTGCGTCACCTGCGCGCGGGCCACGTCGAGCTGCGAGCGCCGCTGGTCGAACTCTTCGGGGCTTGTGACCTTCTTGGCCAGCAGGTCCTTGGCGCGGTCGAACTCCTGCTGCGCGAGCGTGAACGTCGCCTTGCTTTGCTCCCACGCCGCCGCCCGGGCGCGGATGAGGGCGACCTGGTTGTCCACGTCCTCGACGGCGCGCACGAGCTGGAAGCGCGCGCTGCGCGCCTGACCGATCTGCGCCCGCACGCCGGCGTTGGCCACGGCGAGGTCGGCCTGCGCGCCATCGACGGCGGCCTGGCGGATGGCGAGCTGCACCTGGTAGGGCTCGGGGTCGAGTTCCACGAGCACGTCGCCCTTTTTGACACGGTTGTTGTCGTCCACGAGCACGCGGGCCACCTGACCGCTGACGCGCGGTGCGACAAAGGTGACGTAGCTGTTCACGTAGGCGTCGTCGGTGGAAACCGTGTGCAGGGCATGGAGGATCGTCGGCACGCCGAAGACGACGGCGACCGCCAGGACCGCGAGGCCGGCGATCCACTTCCAGGAGAAGCGTCGCTGGGCTGGCGGCGCGGCGGGAGGCTCCGTCCGGCTGGCGGTGGCATCAGCCGGGGCAGTCGCGACGGGTTGCGACGGGCCGGGCTCGGGTGGTTCGGCTGGCATAAAAAGGTTTTTTGCCCATTCCAAGGG
>CAXTQD010000051.1:9849-21601 GCA_964246175.1 uncultured Chthoniobacterales bacterium
AGGGCCGTTGTAAAGCGTTCTGCCACCGCTTTCATGAGCTTGCAGCGCCCGGAGAAAGCAGTCACGAGGCTGGCGGCGGCGGCGGAAGTCGGGTCATCGACCGCGCCGTGCGTTGCCCCCAACCCTTCCCTCCAAACGCGGTGTGTGGAATGACTTTATGGGTCTTCTGCTGAGGCTTACGAGGTATCAGTGCCGTGCCGGTTGTACCGGGTGTTACCTGACGCTGCCAAGCGAAGCGGCAGGGGCTGTTAGGTGATGGACCCCGGCCAAAACGGCTGGAAATGGGTGCTCTGGCCGACGCCAAAGGTGCTTTGGCGGGCGCGAAAGCATCGCTGGGGGACGCCGGAGGTGCTCTGGCGGGGCGCAACGGCGACAAAAAGGAACGCGCGAATCGCCTAACCGAAAGCGGCGGCCACCCGGGGACGGCACGCCTCCTCAACCCGGTTCCGTGGGCAGGAACGCGATGTAACGCTCCCGCAAAGGGCACGGACGCGCCGGGTTCCAGGCGGCCACGACCTCGAAGCGCAGCCGGGGCGGACCCAACGGCCGGGCGACCCAGCCCATGCCCAGGTTGGCGTTGCGGATGACGCTCTCGGGCAGGATCGCCACGCCCTCGCCGGCGGCCACCAGCGCGTACACGGCCAGCGTGTTGTCCACCACCGGCCGGTGGAAGCGGGGGACGAATTTGCCCGCCGCCTCGCAGAGCGCCTGCACCCAGCGGTCGTACCCGGCCCCCGGACGCGGTTCGAGGTCGAGCAGCGGTTCTTCGGAAAGCTCCGCCAGGGCCACCGTCGGGCGGGCGGCGAGGCGGTGCTTTTCGGGGACGATCACCATCAGGTCGCAGGCCGAGGCCGCGCGGACCGCGAAACGCGCGTCCACCCGGGTGCCCCGGGCGCGGGCCTGGAAACCGAGGTCGATGGTTCCCGCCACCAGCGCGGCCACCTGCTCGTCGAGCCCCAGTTCCACGACCTCAATGCCGACGGTCGGGAACCGCTCCCGCAACGCGGCCAGACTTCCCGGCAGGAACGTCGTCGAGAGCGCCCCGATGTTGCCGATGCGCAGGGTGCCGCGCAAGCCGCGGCCCGCGTCGCGCGTGGCTTGCAGGACGGTTTCCACGCCGGACAGGGCCACGCGAGCCTCCGCGAGCAGCACCTCCCCGGCGGGGGTGAGCTGCACGTGGTGGTGATCCCGTTCGAAGAGGCGCGTGCCGATTTCTTCCTCCAGGTCGCGGATCTGGCGGCTCAGGGATGGCTGGGCGAGGTGCAGCCGCTCGGCGGCGCGCCGGACGCTCAGTTCCTCGGCGACCGCCACGAAGTATCTCAGGTGACGCAGTTCCATCCCGGGGCCGCATCGTAGGCGATAACCGGCGGGTCTCACAAGCTCGCGAACAAGGTCTTAGCAAGGCGTTACAGCCCGGCGATGCCGAGCGTGCCGCGCTATGATGCGGAGCTGGCCGACGGCCCGGATCTGCTGGAGGTCCGCAAGGGTCGCACCGGCGTCACCCGCACGTCCGCGCCGCGCTTGACCAGTTCCTCAACTACGGCCGAGCCAACCCGGCTAGCCCCGCCAATGACGAGTGTTTTCATGAGAGAATTTTTAGTGACTTCGCTTGCTGCTGCTTTGGTGAAATTCTAGTGCCGCCAGCGACGTTGATGATTTGTCCGGTGATGAAGGCCGCATTTCTCTGCGGCCAGGAAATAAATTGCGTCGACAAGGTACGTTGCTCGGTATCGCCAGCGGGCCAAACTAGGAGTTAATCATTCGCCGATTACCGCCGGCATCCGATCGCTCTGACGGCCTACCGCTGGGTTGTCGCGCAGGAGCGCTTGCAGATCGAACGGTGCCGTCGTCATGGCCAACGTTCCCGCCGCCGTCCGGGGCCAGGCGTCCATCGGGCGGTCACAGTAGAGTTCCACGCCGTTACCGTCGGGATCTCGCAGGTAGATGGCCTCGCTGACGCCGTGATCGGAAGCGCCTTCCAGCGGAACCTTGGCCTCGATCAACCGGCGCAGGGCTTCGCCGAGTTCGGCCCGCGTGGGGTAGAGGATGGCCAGATGGTACAAGCCTGTGGCTCGCGCCGACGGCGGAGAACCCCTGAGGCTCTCCCAGGTGTTCAGGCCGATGTGATGATGATACCCGCCCGCCGACAGGAACGCGGCGGAATCGCCCACGCGGGCGGTCACGGCAAAGCCGAGCACGTCGCGGTAGAAGCCGAGCGAGCGTTCCAGGTCGGACACCTTAAGGTGAACGTGGCCGATCCGGGCCTGGGGATGGATGGGTTTGATCGCGGCAGGCACCGGTGCGGTGGCGCGCAGGCAAGTCATCTTTGCCCGCCGGACCACCGCGAACCCGTCTTTTGCCGTCGCGGTGCCCGGAAGAAAAAGAGGAGGACCAGGAGGTTTGTCAGGCAGCGGCAGGAAACAGTTTCGCCACGGCGGCCAGGTGCGGGTGCAAGAAGGTCTCCCGGTCCACCTCGCCGTGGTTGACCTTCGAGGCTCCCCCTGCCACGTAGTCCTGCACGTCAGTCACACCCAGGAACCCGAAGAACGTGCGCAGGTACGGCTCGACGAAGTTGTACGAGGCCATCGCGGTGCCCGGACCGTACACCCCGCCTGACGCCACCAGGAAGGTGGCCTTCTTGTGTTTGAGGATGCCGGTGGGCCGACCATCCACGAAGCCAAAGGTTTTGCCCGGCCGCGCCACCTGGTCGATCCAGAGCCGCAAGCTGGCGGCAATCGTGAAGTTGTGCATGGGCACGCCCACGACGTACTCGTCGGCCTCGTGCAATTCTGCCACCAACGTGTCGGACAGGGCGAGCACCGCCCGCTGCTCCGGGGTACGGGCTTCTTCGGGAGTGAAAGAAGCACCCACCCACTGGGCCGTGATCACCGGCGGCGGTTCCGCGCTCAGGTCACGCGTGATGACTTTTCCGTCCGGGTGCTGGCGCTGCCAGTTCTGCACGAACTCTTCGCTGAGATGGCGGGAGATGGAAGCATCGCCGAGCGGACTGGAATCAATGTGGAGCAAGGTAGGCATATGTCGTATTTGCAACGAGTATCGTGAAATATACACCTGTTGTCAAAAAGAAAAGCGACACTCGTCGCTTAAAACCCTGACAAGCAGCTGTTTTAGAGGTAGAGACAGCGTTCAATGTCTCGGCCTCCTAAAACGATGGACCCGCGGGTCCGACGCACCCGTCAGCTCTTGCACGACGCCCTGGAACGGCTGCTGGAGACCAAGGACTTCGAGGCGGTTTCGATCCAGGAGATCGCCGATGCGGCCACGCTCAACCGGGCGACTTTCTACGACCACTATCCCGACAAGGCAACGCTGCTGCGCTGCCATGTGGCGGTTCGCTTCCAGGGGTTGCTGGAGGCCCGCGGCGTGCTGTTCGACGGGACATGCGGCTCGGCGTTGCGGGCCATCGCGCTGGGCGTGTGCGACTATCTGGCAGGCGCTACGACGGGGAAGTGCGGCGGGCGTCGGCCGCTCGATCCCCACCTGGAACTGGCCGTGAGCACCGTGGTCAAGAACCTGATCCTGGATGGACTCAGGGGCCGCACGGCCAACCAGGCGGTGCCTTTGGAGATGGCGGCGGCGACGCTGAGTTGGGCGATTTACGGGGGAGCCAGGGAGTGGTTGGAGTCTGCGGAGCCAGCACCTTCCGAGGCGGCGGCGGCGACCATCCTGGTTCTGGTAAGCCCCATCCTCTCGGTCTTGGCGCAGGAACGGCCGTTCGAAGCCGCGCCAGCAGAGCCGGTGATCGGGAGAACGGCCAGGCTGGCTCATCCCTGATTTGGTGTTGGTTGACAGCGTACACCAGCCGGGCGATGGTTGACGTTGTCAACCTTAAGGAATATCATCATGGGGCGGCGTCAGAAAACGGAAAAATCGTACGCTAAACCGGAGTGACTCGGTTTTTAACCAGTCACCCCATGCGGAGTGGTGCTTGCGACGTTTTGTGATCTGGGAGCAAGAACCTCGACGCTAAAGCCCTGCGAGGCAGCCACATTCCTCGGACTTGTCTTTCGCCAGCCGGGCGGATACGGGATGGTTCACCGCCTTCCGCCGGTGTGATCATGCCTCGCCAAATCATTTTGTCCGCCCTCGAACGGGAAGCGCTGCTGGCGTCGCCTGTAAACCGCGACGAGCTGATTCGATGGTATACCCTCAGTGAACTCGACTTGGCTTTGGTCCGCCAGCGTCGTGGCGACGCCAACCGACTGGGTTTTGCGGTGCAGCTTTGCTTGTTGCGCTATCCGGGGCAGGGACTGGCAGTTGACGCTCAACCCGACGGGGCGGTGTTGGATTGGATCGGCCAGACGCTTCGCATCGATCCGTCTTGCTGGCCACAGTACGCAACCCGTGAGGAGACCCGCTGCGAGCACCTGTTGGAACTGCGAGCGTATCTGGGCTTGACTTCGTTCGGCGCAGGCCACTAAACGCATCTGCGCCGAGGCGATCACGCGTGCCAACCGACGCCTCTATCGACTGCTGACCGAGTCGCTGACGAGCGATCACCGCCTCCGCCTCGACGCGCTTCTCCGACGCAAGTCCGACACAAAGAAGACTTGGCTTGCTTGGCTGCGGCACTCACCCGGCAGGCCCAACTCGCGCCAGATGCTCGAACACATCGAGCGCCTCCGGGCGTTGCAGGCGCTTGATCTGCCCCTTGGTATTGAGCGCCAGGTCCATCAGAACCGCCTGCTAAAGATCGCGCGTGAGGGCGGACAGATGACGGCAGCCGACTTGGCGAAGTTCGAGTCGCAGCGGCGGTACGCGACTCTGGTCGCCTTGGTGACCGAAGCGACGGCCACGGTCATCGACGAGATCGTCAATCTGCACGACCAGATCATCGGTCGGCTCTTCAACCGCGCCAAGCATCAGCATCAGCAACAATTCCAAGAGTCGGGCAAGGCGATTGACGACAAGGTTCGTCTCTATAGCAAGGTCGGCCGAGCATTGCTGGAGGCGCGTCAAAGCGGCGAAGATGCCTTCGCCGCCATCGAGTCCGTGATCCCGTGGGAGGCGTTCATCGCCAGCGTGGTGGAAGCACAGAAACTGGTGCAGGGCGACGACTTCGATTTTTTGCCGCGCATCGGCGAGGGCTACCACGTGCTGCGGCGCTACAGCCGTGAGTTGCTTATGGTGTTAAAACTGCGTGCGGCTCCAGCGGGCCAAGATGTGCTGGCCGCCGTCGAGTACCTGCGCGCCGTGTACAGCGACCACACTTTCACCCTGCCAGCCGATGCGCCGACCGCTTTCGTCAAGCCGCGCTGGGGCAAGTTGGTCCTCACCTTCCACGGCATCGACCGGCGTTACTACGAGATCTGCTTGCTGGCCGAACTCAAGAACGCGTTGCGCTCGGGCGACATCTGGGTGCAGGGCTCACGCCAGTTCAAGGCGTTCGACGAGTACCTGCTGCCAGCCGACAGCTTCGAGGCGCAAAAGCACGCCAGCGCCTTGCCGCTCGCCGTGACGACCGACTGCGGCCGGTACTTGGACGAACGCTTGCAGTCGCTGGAGAAGCAGCTCGCGACCGTCGAGCATTTGGCGGCTGCTAACGACCTGCCGGAAGCGATCATCACCGAAAGCGGTTTGAAGATCACTCCCTTGGATGCAGCCGTGCCCGAAGCCGCGCAGGCGTTGATCGACCAAACAGCCACCTTGCTCCCGCGCGTCAAGATCACGGAGTTGCTCTTGGAGGTGGATGCTTGGACCGACTTCACGCGGCACTTCACCCACCTGAAGACCGGCGCGAGAGCCAAGGACAAAACACTACTGCTGACGACGATCTTATCGGACGCAATCAACCTGGGGCTGACCAAGATGGCGGAGTGCTGCCCCGGCTTTACCTACGCAAAGCTCTCGTGGTTGCAGGCGTGGCACATCCGGGATGAAACGTACACGGCGGCGTTGGCGGAACTCGTCAACGCACAGTTCCGCCATCCCTTCGCTGCAAAGTGGGGTGATGGCACGACATCCTCGTCCGATGGCCAACGCTTCAAAGTAGGCAGTCGCGCGGAGAGCACCGGACACATCAATCCGAAATATGGGGCGGAGCCCGGCCGGACGTTTTACACCCACGTCTCCGACCAGTACGCCCCGTTTAGCACGAAGGTGATCAACGTGGGCGTGCGCGACTCGACCTACGTGCTAGGGCGGCCTGCTCTACCACGAAAGCGACCTGCGCATCGAGGAGCACTACACGGACACGGCCGGGTTCACCGACCACGTTTTTGCGATGGTGCACCTGCTCGGTTTTCGCTTCGCTCCGCGCATCCGGGATCTGGCGGACACGAAGCTGTACGTGCCGAAGGGCGAACGGAATATGCCAGCGTTGGCTCCGCTGATCGGCGGCCACCTGAACCTCAAATCTATTCGTGTGCACTGGAACGAGATCCTGCGTCTGGCGACCTCGATCAAGCAGGGCACGCTCACCGCCTCGCTGATGCTGCGCAAGCTCGGCAGCTACCCGCGTCAGAACGGCTTGGCCGTCGCCTTGCGGGAGCTGGGCAGGATCGAACGCACGCTCTTCATCCTGGACTGGCCCCAGAGCGTGGAGCTGCGTCGGCGGGTGAATGCTGGCCTGAACAAGGGCGAGGCCAGGAACGCCCTGGCCCGTGCCGTGTTCTTCTACCGCCTGGGTGAACTGCGTGACCGCGCCCTCGAGCAGCAGCGCTACCGCGCCAGCGGTTTGAATTTGGTCACAGCGGCCATCGTGCTCTGGAACACGGTGTACCTGCAACGGGCGGCTCGCGTCTTGCAGCGGCGCAATCCAGCTTCGGATGAAAGTCTACTGCGGTACCTGTCGCCGCTGGGCTGGGAACACATCAACCTCACCGGCGACTACGTCTGGCGGCAGGACCGCACGCACTCCCCGGGCAAATTCAGGCCTCTCCGGGTGCCTCCCCGAGCTTAGCGTACGATTTTTTCCGTTTTCTGACGCGATCCCTTACTGACGTCACCGGCAAGTACACGTTCGATCTCGGCCCGACCTCACCGCCGCAACGCACGGCGATCAGCCTGACGGGCGCGGACCTTGAACAAACGAGGCAGGTCACCGGCAAGCTGTGGCCGGCCTTGGTGGACGACCGGCCCGAACGCCGCCGCTTCCTGCAATCGTGCCCCGAGTTGTTCGACTGCGCGGCCACGGAACGCGATGCCGCCATCAACCGGCTCGTGCTCTCCGACGATCCGCGGCAATGCATGGACGAGATCGACCGCTGGCGCGAGCGTTCAGGCGAGTTGGTTCTACCGCCGGGTGTTCCGGCGCCTCCGGGAAGGCGGCGAGCACGAGATCAATTCGTTCCTACCGCCCTCCGCCGAGGGGATGGCGTCCCACCTGCGTCTCGATGGCGACGAGCCGGATTGGGAGCGGTGCGCCGCCCGGTTGCTGACGGACGAAGGGTTAGAGACCGCCTTGCTCCGGTTCGCCTGCTTGCCGCGCACGGTCCCCCAGGTTTTACGGGACGCCGTGCGCGCGGAGACCTCCGAGCGGATCGACCCCGTTTTCGAGCGGCTGCGGGCCCAGTGCCTCAGTCTGCTCATGCGTCTGCACCTGTTCGCCTTGCTTGTGGAACGGGCGACGGTTGACCCGACCGCGCTGGAGATCGCACGGTCCATGAAAGCCGACATCGTCTCGGGTCCAGCGTGCAAGGAGAGTTACCCGGGCTTCCACGCGATCCTGCGGTGGACGTTCCGCTGGTTCCAACGCTGGCCGGAGATGATCGCTCGAAACACCGCCCAGCAGTTGGCGTTGGGATGGCTGCACGCCGTACGTCTCCACGACACTCTGCTTCTGGGAGGCGTGAGCAACGAGGTGATCCACCGGCATTTCTTCGCGGCGGAACAGCAACTCCACCCGGGACTAAGTAGGGGCCGACGTAGAAAACGGATTATAAAGCACGTTAAGGCACGTGGAGAGAACGCAGCGGGCGATATTTTCCCGGTCCGACTACGCGATTTTGCTTCCACACGTAGTCGCCCGTCAGGTTGATGTGTTCCCAGCCAAGTGGCGATAGGTGCTTGCACTGCGCCTCGTCCAACTTCTGATCGTGCCGCCGCAACGCACGCACCGCCCGTTCCAGGTACACGGTGTTCCAGAGCACGATGGCCGCCGTCGCCAAGTTCAAGCCGCTGGCACGATGGCGCTGCTGCTCGAGGGCGCGGTCACGCAGTTCACCCAGTCGGTAGAAGAACACGGCGCGAGCCAGCGCGTTCCTTGCCTCGCCTTTGTTGAGGCCAGCGTTGACGCGCCGCCGTAGTTCCACGCTCTGGAGCCAATCCAAGATAAAGAGCGTGCGTTCGATGCGTCCGAGCTCCCGCAAGGCGACGGCCAAGCCGTTCTGGCGTGGGTAGCTGCCGAGCTTGCGCAGGATCGACGAAGCGGTGAGCGTGCCCTGTTTGATGGAGGCCGCCAGCCGCAGGATCTCGTCCCAATGCACGCGGATTACTTTGAGGTTGAGAGGCGAGCCGACCAAGGCGGCAAGCGCCGGGTACTGCCTACTATCAGCCGGTGTGTACAGTTTCGTTTCGCCAAGGTCGCGGATGCGGGGAGCGAAACGGAAGCCGAGCCGGTGCATCAGAGCGAAGACATGGTCGGTAAAGCCAGCGGTGTCCGTGTAGTGCTCTTCGATTCGCAGGTCACTCTTGTGGTAGAGCAGGCCGCCCTAGCACGTAGGTCGCATCTCGCACGCCGACGTTGACGATCTTGGCGTGGTAAGGCGCATACTGGTCGGACACGTGCGTGTAGAACATGCGCCCGGGTTCCGCGCCGTACTTCGGGTTGACGTGACCGGTGCTCTCGGCCCGGCTCGCCGCCTTGAAGCGCTGGCCATCAGACGACGAGGTGACTCCCTCGCCCCAGTGAGCGGCGAAGGGTTGGCGGAACTGCGCGTTGACCAATTCTGCCAAAGCGGCCGAGTACGTTTCATCACGGATGTGCCACGCCTGCAACCACGAGAGCTTCGCATGCGTCGTGCCGGGGCACGACTCTGCCATCTTGCTCAAGCCGAGGTTGACCGCGTCCGCAAGCACGGCGGTCAGCAGCAGCGTCTTGTCTCGGGCCGCCTCGCCACTTTTGATATGTGTAAAATGCCGGGTGAAGTCCGTCCAGCCGTCCACCTCCTGGAGCAGTTCGGTGATCTTCACGTGCGGCAGCAAGCTCGCGCACTGATCGATGAGTGTCTGCGCGGCTCCTGGCACCGCGGCATCCAGCGGCGTGATCTTCAAGCCGGAGGTGGTGATGATGGCATCGGGTAGATCGTTCGTCGCTGCCAAGGCGTCAGTGGTTTCCAGCTTCTGGCTGAGCAGATCCATCCGTTCATGAAGGTACTCGGCGCAGTCCGGAGCCACGGCGAGCGGCCACGGACCGGAGCGGCGCAGGACGGCGAAGCTCGAAGGCGGCAGCAGGTATTCTTCGAAGTTCTTGAACTGGCGCGAGCCACACACCCAGATGTCGCCCGAGCGCAGAGCGTTGCGGAGTTCCGAGAGCGCGCAGATCTCGTAGAAGCGCACGTCGATGCCGCCGACCGTGAACACCAGCTTCTCCCAACGCTTTTTGAGGAAGGCCGTCGGCGCGTCCGCTGGCAGCAGTCGGTAGTTGCTGGCATCCATTGAGCGGAGTGCGCCGACGGCGTCGAGAACATCCTGCGCGGCCGGCGCGGCGCTGAAGTCCAGCGCCGCCAGGAAAGCCGGGGCGTAGCGGCGTACCATCGCGTGGCTGTAACAGAGCTGCACGGCAAAGCCCAGACGATTGGGCGGGCCGCGGTGTTGTGAGATGATCGCCACGTCGGCGTCGCTGAAGGTGTAGCGGCGGATCGCCTCTGCCTCTGTGTCAGGTAGGGCGAGCAAACCGGCGAGTTCGGCGTCCGAGAGGATGGTGCGTCGGGGCATGGGTCAAGCGTCCTTACAGACGCATGACTACCCGCTTTCGAGCGGATGCTGAATTGGACGCGGTCCCTTCCATGAGAACGCCTCCGTTCTTCCCCTGCGGAATGAGCCCCCGGGACGATGGACGGAAAACGGTCTCACAGAGCCTTAGCGTGCTTTATGATCCGTTTTCTACGTCGACCCCATAAATAGGCGAAGTGTACATTCTGTTTCGTTCGTTACTTTTGTTTCAAATACTTCGTTTTTTGCATCTGTTTCGTTTAGGTGGTATGGTCCTCGCATGAGTGAGGAAGCAACGGCTATGCAGGCGGTCCTTGATCCGCTGGTTCCATCCGCTGACGACGCAGAGTTGGCCCGCGAGTCGAGCCGATTGCTCGGGGTGCTGCCGACCCAGAAAGAGGCCGTCGATTTGGTTCTCCGAGGGGTGGCGGTGAAGGTGCCTTCGCTGGCTGTCCACGTGTTGTTGCGGGTGCTCAAGAATGTGGGTGAAGGCCACGCGGTGACGGTGGTGGCGCTGGACCAGGAACTGAGTACCCAGGAAGCGGCGGCGCTGCTCAACGTGTCGCGCCCCTTCCTGGTGAAGTTGCTGGACGAAAAAGTGATCCCTGGCCGCAAGGTGGGCACACACCGCCGCGTGTTAGCCGGCGATGTGCTCGCCTACAAACGGCGCTCGGAAGGCGAGCGACGCTCCGCGCTCGACCAGCTGACGGCTCAGGCGCAGGAACTTGGCATGGGGTATTGAACACAATGCTCGGCAAAACCGTGCTGCTCGACGCTTCGGTCCTCTACTGCGCGCCGTTGCGGGACTTGCTGATGCACGTGGCACTCGCAGAGCTGTTCCGCGCCAAGTGGTCTGAGACGATCCACGAGGAATGGATCAACGCCCTCCTGCGGCAGCGCCCCGACCTGCGGCGCGCGCAACTGGAGCGGACCCGCGAGCTGATGAACCGCGCGGTGCTCGATGCCACTGTAGAAAATTACGACGACGAGATGACTGCGGTCGGAGACTTGCCGGACCCGGGCGACGTGCACGTGGTCGCCGCGGCGATCAAAGCGCAGGCGGAGATCATCCTAACCTTCAATCTGAAGCATTTTCCTGAGAACGCGTTGTCCCCGCACGGGCTCTCGGCGGTTCACCCGGACGTGTTTTTGAGCGAGCTGCTCTCCCTAGCTCCCGAGACGATGCTCCAAGCCATGCGTGCGCATCGGGCCAGCCTGCGCAACCCACCAAGGAGTCAGGAAGAGTACCTCCAAACCTTGCAGGACCAGCGGCTGACACGCTTTGTGGAAGCCATCCACTCTCTGGGAGCAAGCATCTAGCCCCTCACGACCATGACACACCCATCTTCCGACGAACGTCCCGGTCCCTCTCGGCGGCTAGTCAGAGCGACGCCGCACGGAGCCCTAGCGGCGGTAAAGGCACCGAAGCGGCTGCTCACCGCCGCCGAGTTCCAGGGCCTGAGCGACGTGCCGCCCGAGGCCGAGTGGTTCGCCAACCTCTCCAACCCGAGGACGCGGCGGGCGTACCAGGGTGACCTGCGCGAGTTCATGGCGTTTGTGGGCATCGCCGGGGCGGGAGAGTTCCGGTTGGTGACCCGCGCCCACGCGCTTGCCTGGCGCAAGGAGTTGGAGCGCCGCGGCCACGCGGCGGCCACCATCCGCCGGAAATTGTCGGCGCTGGCGAGCCTGTTTGATCACCTGTGCGAGCGCAACGCCGTGCCCTTCAATCCGCTGCGGGGCGTCAAGCGGCCGACGAACGACGCAGGCGAGGGGAAGACGCCGGCCATCGGCGACGGGCAGGCACGGGCGCTGCTCAACGCGCCACAAGAAGGCACGCTCAAGGGCAAGCGGGACCGGG
>CAXTQD010000052.1:0-8119 GCA_964246175.1 uncultured Chthoniobacterales bacterium
GCTTACGGCCCCGCCCCGCGCGGCGGCTATCCGGTGGCGCGCCGCACAGATGACAAAGGCGGCGTGCTGAGCCCCTATGCACCCTACCACGAGATTGACGTGACCGGCATCCCGCACGGCGCGCTGGTGCGCGACCCGAGCTGCAACCGGCTCTTCGTCAATCCCTGATTGCTTCCGGCGGCCGGAGCGGCGAGAACGGGGGCGATGCTGTGGAAAATCCTCGTCGCCGCTGGATACGTTTTGTCGTGGGGGATGGTGCCCGTGGTGCTGCGGGCGAACAAGCCGCCCGTCTCGACGCTGAACTGGATCTGGGTCTGCTTGTTCATGCCGTGGGTCGGCCCGCTGGCGTATTTTCTCTTCGGCAGCACCTATTTTGCCCGTAAACACCTGCGCAAAAGCGCAGAACTCGGCGAGGAAGAATCCGCACGCCTCCACCCGGAGACGATCCTGGCGTCGGTCGCCGGGTTGCTCGCCGCGCGGCCCGAAGAGGAACAAGCTTTCGTCAATCTGCTCGGTTCCATCGGTGATTCCGCCCCGTCCGGTGCGGCGGAAGTCGAACTGCTCATTGATGCGGACAAGTTTTATCCCTCGTTGCTGGCGGAGATCCGCGCCTCCCGCCACCACGTCCACGTCGAGTTCTACATCTTCCGTGACGACGAGTACGGCCGCGAGCTGGTCCAAGCCCTGACAGATGCGGCCGGCCGCGGGGTGGAGGTGCGGCTGCTCTGTGATGCGCTGGGTTGTTTCACCACGCCGAAACGGCTGTTCAAGCCGCTGACGGTCGCCGGCGGGAAGTTCGCCTGGTTCAGCACGGTCCGGCCGTTGCAAAACCGCTGGATCTTCAACTTGCGCAACCACCGCAAGCTCCAGATCATCGACGGCGAGACGGCCTTCGTCGGCGGCATGAACATCGGCCGCGAGTACATGGGAGAAGACCCGGCGAGCGGCTCGTGGCGCGACGCCCAGGTCCGGCTGCGCGGGCAGGTGGCGGCCACGCTCCAACGGACCTTCGCGGACGATTGGTACTACGCCGCCGACGAGAAGCTGGTCGACGACGCGTACTACCCGGACAGCCCGGTCCCGCCGCGCTACGTCGCCCAAGTGCTCGCCGATGGCCCGGATAACCACATCGACCCGATCCAGATGTCCATCGTGGCACAACTCAACGTCGCCAAGGAACGCGCCTGGCTGACCGCCGGCTACTTCGTGCCCAACGAGCCGCTCCTGACCGCCATGAAGCTGACCGCTTCGCGCGGGGTGGACACCCGGCTGCTGGTTTCGGCCAAGACCGATCACCCCTGGTTGTTGCAGGTCGGCCGCAGCTACTACGAAGAACTCCTCGATTACGGCGTCAAGATCTACGAGTACCATCGGGGCATCAACCACGCCAAGGTTGCCGCGTTCGATGGCCGGTGGATGATGGTCGGTTCGGCCAATTTTGACATCCGCTCGATGCGGCTGAATTTCGAGTTGAACGTGCTCGTGGACGACCCGGCATCCACCCAACAACTCGAAGAGGTGCTACGCCGCGACTACGAACAAGGGTCCGACCAGATCAGCCTGGAAGCGTTTCGGCAGCGGCCGTTTACCCAGCGTTGTTTGGAGAGCCTTTTCCGGCCGCTGGCCCCGTTGCTGTGAGCGTTCGCAGCAGGGTGTCTACCCGTGACTTCGTACCGGGGTCCATCCGCACCAGTTCCGGCCAGTTCCGGGTGTAGCCCTCGCCGGGCAGCTTGCGCGTGGCGTCGAAGCCCATGTGGCTGCCGATGTTCGGCACCGTGGGCGCGTGGTCAAGCGAGTCACACGGACTCTTGATGAAGGTGCTGTCGCGTTGTGGGTCGGTGTTGGCGCACAGTCGGAAGAGCACCTCGCTCGTGTTGTGCACGTCGCAGTCCTCGTCCACCACGACGATGTACTTGCTGAACATCATCTGCCCCATGCCCCACAAGCCGTGCATGATCTTGTAGGCTTGCAGCGGGTACTGTTTGCGGATGCTCACGAAGACGAGATTGTGGAAGACACCCTCGGGCGGCAGCGTCAGGTCCACGATCTCGGGGAAGTTCATCTTCATCACCGGCAGGAACACCCGCACGCTGGCGTCGCCGATGTAATAATCTTCCATGGGCGGCACGCCCACGATGGTGGCAGGGTACACGGCGTCCTTGCGGTGCGTGATCGCCGTCAGGTGGAACACCGGGTAATCGTCCACCGGCGTGTAAAAACCCGTGTGGTCGCCGAACGGCCCTTCCGGTCGCGTCTCGGCCGGCTGCACGTAGCCTTCCAGCACGAAGTCTACGTCCGCGGGCACTTCGAGGTCGTTCGTCTCGCACTTCACCAACTCCACCGATTTCTTACGTGCAAAGCCGGCAAACAGGATTTCGTCCAATCCGTCCGGGAGCGGCGCGGTCGCCGAGAACGTGTATGCCGGGTCGCCACCGAGGCAGACCGCCACCGGCATCCGTTCGCCACGTTCGTAGTAACGCTTCCCGTGACGCGCACCGACTTTGTGGACCTGCCAGTGCATCCCGGTCGTACGGCCGTCGTAGACCTGCATCCGATACATGCCGAGGTTGCGCTCGCCGGTGTCGGGATCGCGTGTGTAGACGTTGGGCAACGTGATGAACCGGCCACCGTCCTGCGGCCAGCACTTCAGGATCGGCAAGTCCGCCAGCGAGAAGCTGTCTGCCGGTGCGCCGTCGAAGCGCGTGACGACCTCCTTGCACGGTCCATCCTTGACCTTCTTGGGCCGGGCGTGCAGCAGGTCGACGCCTTGCCGGAGCAACTCCCAGCCCTGCCGCAGGTTGGTCGGCGGCTTGGCCTTGAGGATGAGCTGCATTTGGTGGGCCAGATCGTCCACCGACGGGATGCCGAGCGCCAGGGCCATGCGGCGCTCGGAGCCCATCGTGTTGATGGCCAACGGAAAACGCGAAGCCTTCCCGTCAATGGTCGGCCGCTCGAAGAGCAGCGCCTTGCCGCCGCCGGGCGACTTCATCTCGCGGTCAGCGAGTTCGGTGATTTCGAGTTCGGTGGCGACCGGGGAGGTGACACGGCGTAGTTCACCCGCTCGGTCCAGTACGTCGAGGAAGGTGGCAAAGGAGCGATGGGCCAAGGCGGTGGAAGTTACATGCGGGGTGCTGCTCGGTCAACGCGTCCCGGCCTGGAACAGGTCAAAGCGAGTCAGCTTGCCGCCCTCGAACTCCGCGCGCTTGGCCGTGTCGTCGGTGAGGAGGAGATGCGGCTGTTCGAGGGTCATCCCTTCGTTGCCCACGCCGCCGAACCCGAACCCGCCGCGTAACGTCAGCGGCAGCACGCGGCCACCGAACACGCTGTTGCCCGGCAACTAGCGGTCGAAGGAACCCATCGCCGGTTGGAGGGCGAGCTGGCGGCGGTACACCCAGGTTTCCGCCGGGTCCTTGCCGTTGCCGGTGCGCCGCTTAGTGTCCGGTTCTCCCCAAGCGATGTAGACGGCCGCGGGGCTCAGGCCGGCGCGGACTCTGCCAGCGAGGACAAGGCTGCGGTCCGCCGGCGAAAGTTTCCCGAACGTGCCGGGGTGCAACCGGGCGCGCGTGCCCGGGGTGTCGCAGCTCGCCAGCGCCAGCGCGGCGGCGAGACAAAGCCCGGAGAAAGCGCGGAGATTCATCGGGGACAAAACGGGCACGGTAGAGACTAAGCCCAGGCCCTGTCAACCGGCCCTGCGCGGCCGGCGCAGGGCGAAACGCATCTAGCTGGCGCGCAAGAGCAGCTTGGCCCGCAGCCACCGGTTAATGGGCTCGGAGTAGAATGAATGTACCGTGTGGCTGACGGCGATGATGCAAAGCAATTCGAGGGCGTAGAGCAAAACCGAAGGTTCGGTGGAAGAAAACGTGAACAGAGGAGTCAGCAGGAAGAAGATCGTCATGTGAAACAGATAAATCTCGTAGCTGAGCCGTCCGCAGTAGGCCAAGGGGTCATAACGCCACATCCGCAGGCCGACGAAAGGCGCGCATTGGCTGGCGAAGAGTACCAGTCCGACGCCCAGCGCGATCAGGAGCAAACCGACAACGTAGACCGTGTGCATGTCAACCCTCAGGTAGGTGTAAACCGCGGTGGCAGCCCCCACGCCCAGGAAGGCCCAGGCCGCGGGTTTGGTCATCGTGGCACCGCCGTGTCTAACCCCTAGGGCAGCCAAAGCCCCTATGGCAATCGCGTCAAAGCACCCAAAATAATCGTAGACGGTGAGCAGTCCACCCAGGCGGTGCACAAGGGCGCAAACGATGATCCCCAACAGCACCGCCACCAAGCACTGCGTGTGCCGGGTCAGCTTGGCGACCAGGGGATAACCCAGGTAGAACATTTCCTCGACGGAAAGCGACCAGAGGATGGCCCAACTGGATAACTGACCCCCGCGCTGGTAGTAAATGTTGTACCGGAACGTCAGGATGCTGAGCAGAACCCCTTTCAAGCTCATGGAAGGCGTGAATACGAATGCTGGGAGGTGCATCAGGCTCAAGCCGAGCAACACCACACACAAAAGCGTCAGCGGCGGGGCGATCCGGCCAAAGCGCATGACGTAGAAACTGCGCAGGTCGACTCTGGCCACCTCGCCGTACCGGCGCACCAAGTTTGATGTGATCAAGAAACCTGAGGTGCAGAAAAAGGCCGTCACTCCATAGTAGCCGTTCGCCGCCGCGCCGCCTAGAGTCGTGATCAACTTGGGAACAAAGGCGCTGGAGTGCAGACAAACCACCACGAGCACGCTCAGCCCGCGTACCCAGTCGATGATGACGTTGTGTCTCATGGTTGGCCTTTGCCAACGGTTCGTGCCATCCGACGAGAAAATAGTCAAGTTCGCCGATGCCTGCATCGGGAAGACTCCCTCTGATTGATCCTTCAGCCTGAGCGAAGCGAAGGCATGTTCGGCCCGGCGACGGGGGTACTTACCCCGGCGGAAAACGTGCCACCGCTTGAATCCGGAGCGCCGCATCGTACTATGGAAGCAGTGCAAGACTTGTACGGACACCTTATCAGCTACCTGCGCGTGTCGATCACGGATCGCTGCAACGAAAGGTGCCTGTACTGCATGCCGCAGGAACTCCAGGAGTGGCTCCCGCGCGCCGAAATCCTTTCCTACGACGAACTCGCCCGGATCGTGCGAGTGGCGGCTTCCCTGGGTGTGACCAAGCTGCGCGTTACCGGTGGCGAACCGCTCACGCGCCCCAACGTGCTCGGGTTCTTCGATCTCCTGGCCGAAATCCCCGGGTTATGTGACGTGGGCATCTCGACCAACGGCTCGCTCCTCGCTAAGCCCGTGCCTGACCAGGGCGGCCGCACAATGGCCGAGTGCCTGCGGGCACGCGGGGTGCGCACCGTCAACATTTCCCTTGATACACTCGACCGCGCTGCCTACGCGCGGATCACTGGACGCGACTATCTCGCGCAAACCCTCGCGGGCCTCGACGCCGCGCGCGCCGCCGGGTTCGGTCCGAACCAGATCAAGGTCAACAGCGTCCTCATGCGCGGACGCAACGAGGACCAGCTCGTCCCGCTCATCGAGTACGCCGCGCGCAAGAACCTCCTGCTGCGCTTCATCGAATTGATGCCGGTCAGCACGACGGATGTGCTCACGGAGGATAACTTCCTGCCGGTCGCCGAGGCTCGGCGCCGCATCGAGGCGCACTACGGTGAGCTGACGCCCGCGCCAGACTTCCGCACGAACGGCCCGGCGGCGTACTACCAGCTTCCTGACTCGGCGCAAAGGATTGGCTTCATCGGCGCGCTGACCAACCTGCACTTCTGCGAAAACTGCAACAAGCTGCGGCTGACATGCGAGGGCAAGCTGCGGCCGTGTCTGGGTTCGCACCTAGAGTTCGATGTGCGCGAGCCGTTGCGCGCAGGTGCGACCGACGCCGAACTGCGCCAAGTTTTTCTCGACGTGGTCGCGCGCAAGCCCCGGCAGCACGATTTCCGCGACAACTACCAGCCCAACCGCCGGATGGTCGCCATCGGCGGCTGACATGGCGCGTACGCGATGGAACCTCATGGTCTCACCCACGTCGCTGCCGACGGCACGGCGCGTATGGTCGATGTCTCCGGCAAACCCGATGAACTCCGCACCGCCGCCGCGCGGGGCACGATCTTCCTGCTGCCCGCCACGGTCGCGTTGATCGAATCCAACGGCATCGCCAAGGGC
The DNA here is from genome assembly GCA_964246175.1 of uncultured Chthoniobacterales bacterium. Taxonomy (GTDB): domain Bacteria; phylum Verrucomicrobiota; class Verrucomicrobiia; order Chthoniobacterales; family SZAS-18; genus CAHJWO01. The sequence continues at coordinate 6,167 of CAXTQD010000052.1, forward strand.
AACGTCCTCGCCACCGCCCGGCTCGCCGGCATCCTCGCCGCCAAGCGCACGAGCGACCTGATCCCGCTTTGCCACACGCTGTTGCTCCAGCATGTCGAGGTGGACTTCGAGATGCGCGCCGACGGCGTGGCGATCCGCAGCGAGGTGCGGACGATTGGCCGCACCGGCGCGGAGATGGAGGCGCTCACGGCCGTCAGCGTCGCCGCTTTGACGATCTACGATATGTGCAAGGCCGTGGATAAACAGATGCGCATCGGCGACGTGATCCTCGAACGCAAGACCAAGGAGCCTGTCTCCTGACCCGATGCAAACCACGATCACCGTCGGCATCATCACCGTGTCGGACCGTGCCGCGGCGGGCGAGTACGAGGACCTTGGCGGCCCAGCGTTGCGCACGGACGCTACCGGTCGTGGTTGGCACGTCGCAGCCGAGGCCATCGTCCCCGACGACGTGGAGCGCATCCAGGACGTGGTCCGCGCCTTTGCCGCGCAGGGCTGCAGCCTAATCTTGACCACCGGCGGCACAGGCATCGCCCCGCGCGACGTGACGCCTGAGGCGCTGCGCGGGATCATGCGCGTAGAGTTGCCCGGCTTCGGCGAAGCGATGCGGATGCGTTCGCTGGAGAACGTGCCCAACGCCATCCTTTCGCGTAGTTTGGCGGTCATCGTGGAGCGCGCGCTCGTCGTCGCGCTGCCGGGGAAACCGGCCGGGGCTGTCGAATGTCTGGGCTACGTCGCCGGGGCGGTCGAGCACGGCGTCAAACTCGCTGCGCGCCTGCCGACCTCTTGTTAGGGCTTGATTCCTGTTGGACGCCGGCCGGTTTCGGCGTTAAGGAACCCGCACTCCCTACCGTTATGAACGAACTTCTGTCCCACGCTTTTACCTCCCTTTCCTTCCTGGCCCAGGCGGAGGCAACGCCCGCAGCCACGCCCGCAGCCGCCCCAGCGGCGACCGGTCTGCACGAGTATTATCAGATGGCCATCCACCACCCGTTCACCTGGGGGTTGATCGTCGGGCTGATCCTGGCCGTGCTGACGTGGATTTCGGGCTTGGCAAAAAGCCGCGAGGCACGCCGGGAGGTCAAGCGCCTGCGCGAACACCTTCACACCCAGATGGACATCACCTCGCGCGGCAACACCGCCATGCGCGCCGAACTGGACACCCTCAAGACCCAGAACGAAAATCTGCGCGTCGCCGTCAAGGAATGGCAGACCAAGCCCGGCCGCAGCGAGATCCGCACCCTCGCTGTCTACGACCGCGCTATCCGCATCCTCAACCAGAACGCCCCCGGCTTCTCGCCCGTGTGGGAGCGTGCGGTCAAGGAAAGCGAGGACGAGATCGTCTCTTCCGAAAGCGGCATGAGCGCTATGCTGCGGCGCGCCTTCCGGCCGTTCGCGGCGCTCGGTAACGGCACCCCGACCGAGGCCAAGAAGCCGACGATGCCTTCCTACGAGGAGACCCAGTCGGGCGCGACTTCGCCGGAGTAGATTCGGTTCTCCCTCTTGGATTCAGCGTCGCGTATCCGAGATCGGCAGAGCGCTGTCGTCAAGGGCCGGGGTTGGTCTGGGAGCCTTGCGCGCGTCGCGTTCCCCTTCCGTCTCACCCTGGCCCATGATGGGGAAGGATGCACCCATCGAGCGGATGTCTGCCACGGACAGTCCGTAGGGAATGAAGACAACGCCGTCGCTGATCGGTTTGTCCACCTTCAACGCGGCCACGGCCCGGCCGCTGACGGCCACCACGAGCGAAAGGCCGAGCTTCTGCGCACTGATGTTTTCCAATACGGCCGAGCCATGGCGGTCGAGTTGCAAGACAGCCGAGAACGTCCCGTCGGCCGCCCGGTAGGGAAAGAAACTGGCGATGTCGCGCTCGCTGATGGAAGCGAGTTTCTCGATGGTGATCTCGCGCGGCGGCGTGCCCTCCATGCGGGCGGAGCGGGCGCCCGGCGGGTG
>CAXTQD010000052.1:8129-21396 GCA_964246175.1 uncultured Chthoniobacterales bacterium
GTTCTCTGCCGCAAGCCCCAGAGCGAGAACGACGCATAGCACGGACGGCCAGCGGGCGACGGAAAGCAGGCGGGACAGACGCATGCTCTTTGTTTAAGGGGACGGATAGGATTTGCAACTTCGCAGCCGTTCTTTTAAGTGACTCATTCGCCAATGAACCGCTGTCCCTCCCCACTTCTCGCCTGCGCCCTCGCTGCCGGGTGCCTGTCCGCGTGCTCCTACCTGCCGGATGTGCATTTGCCCGACCTGCCCTTCCACCGTCACAAGGAAGAACCGGCGGAGGTCCGCGCCGACGCCAACCTCAAGACAAATGCCCAGGGACTCGCGGTAGAGCTGCGGACCGCGCCCGACCCGCTGCGGCTCGGCGAGGTGCGCCAGATCGACGTGACCGTCATCCTGCGCAACACCTCAAAGAAACCTGTCCATCTGAACTTCCCCACCGGCCAGACGTTAGAAATTCTCCTCAAGGAGCCCGACAGCGGCAAAATTCTGACCAAGTGGAGCGCCGACCACGTCTTCAACCCGGACAGCCGCTACCTTCTCATCAACCCCGAGGAGCGGCTGGAGTTCACCGAGGCTCTCCCCACGCGCGACTTGCAGCCGAGCAAACCCTACCAGGTGGAAACCTACTTTCTAGGATACGAGAAGGACCTGCGCGCCACCAAGGCGCTGGTGCCGCACTCCTGACGTTCCCCGCTCCGTGGCCACCATGCGGCTTTTCAGCGACTACCACACCCACCCGCAAGGCCACCGCGTGCAGCCGTACACGCCGGCACTGCTCCAGCCATGGGTGGACGCCGCGCGGGGCAAGGGGCTGACGGACATCGCGTTCACCGACCACGACCGTTACCATGAGGGAGTCGACTTCGACGAATTGGACCGCCTCCGGGAAAAGAATCCTGATCTCGCCATGCGCGCCGGGATTGAACTCGACAATGATCCCGTGACCGGCGCAGCCGGACGGGCGTGGGTGGAGCGGAACTGGGACCGGCTCGACTTCGTGCTCGGTTCCGTGCATTACCTTGCAACTGACCGGATGTTCGACAGCGTCGGGGAAGAAGGGCAGTTCGCCGGGAAGGAGATCGACGCGATCTACGAGGATTATTTTCGGCGGGTGCGAACGATGGCAGAGAGCGGCGTAGTTGATTGCCTCTCCCACCTCGATCTGATCAAGATTCACGGCTTCCGTCCGCGCGCCGCAGACGTGAGCTTGGCGGAAGAAACGCTGCGACTTGTCAAGGAGCGCGGCCTCGCCATCGAACTCTCCACGGCTGGTTGGCGCAAGACGGTGGGTGAGCAATATCCTTCGCGCGAAATCATCCAGCAGGCCATGGGGATCGGGGTGCCGTTCACGGTTGCCTCGGACGCCCACTCGCATGTGCAGCAGGCCGAGAACTACGAGCGTCTGGCAGCGTTGATGGAGGAGTGCGGGATCACGGAGGTTTGCGTCTACGAGCGCCATCAGCGGCGCGTGGTGGCATTGCACTGAGCGGACATGCGCGCAAAAGACCCCATCGCGGTGGTTGGTGCCAGCGGCTACGCCGGCGAGGAACTTCTGGAACGTCTTCTCCTGCACCCGGGCGTCGAGATCGTTTGCCTGACCTCCCGCCAACACGCCGGTCGGACGCTCGGCGAGGTGTACCCGCGTTTTCGCCGCCGGGCAGGGGGCGCGGCGCATGAAGCCATCTCGTTCGTCGCGCCGGACGCCGCAACCATCGTGCGCTCGGGCGCGCGGTTCGCCTTCCTGGCGCTGCCGCACGGCTTGGCGAGCGAGTTTGCCGTGCCGCTGCTTGACGCCGGCCTGCGGGTGATCGACCTAAGCGCCGATTTCCGACTGCGCGACCCGGCGCTGTACCGCGACTTCTACGAGCACGAGCATCCCGCCCCGGAACTCCTCGCCGATGCAGTCTACGGCCTGCCGGAACTGCCCGGCCGCCGCGCCGACATCGCCGCGGCGCGGATCGTGGCCGCGCCGGGTTGCTACCCTACGAGTATCCTCGTGCCGCTCGCCCCACTCCTGCGCGCCGGGCTGCTCGACTTCACACAAATCCTCGTCAGCAGCATGAGCGGGGTCAGCGGAGCAGGGCGCAAGGCCGACGTGGACCTCCTGTTCGCCGAGTGCAACGAAAACGCCCGTCCCTACGGTGTACCTCGCCACCGGCATCTCTCCGAGATCGAGCAGGAACTCTCCCTCGTTGCCGGTAGCCCGGTGACCATTTCCTTCTGCCCGCATCTCGTCCCGCTGACCCGCGGCATTGTCACCACGATCTACGCGACGCCCCGGTCCGGCGCTGACCCGAGCGAGGTCGGGGCTTGTTGGGAGGCGGCATACGCTGCCGAACACTTCGTGCGCCTGCTGCCCCCTGGGTTGTACCCGCAGGTACGCGACGTGGCGCGCACCAACTTCGTCGACTTGGCTTGGCGGCACGATGGGCGCACCGGGCGCTGGCTGCTCTTCAGCGCCGAGGATAACGTCGTCAAAGGCGCCGCCGGTCAAGCGATCCAGTGCTTCAACCTGATGGCCGGCTGGCTGGAAGATACCGGACTGCAAGGAGTTGGGGCTTGAAGGGTCCTGGGCGCAGGCGTGCGGATTTTTGTCAAAAATGGTCTCGCCCTGCGTGGGGGTTGCCGCTACGTTCGTTCCTCGCCCCGGACATGAACGGGGCGTTCGTTGTTTTTGTCACCCTGTCCACGCTCCCGGTTGATGCCCTCGGATGATTCTCTGCAAACCGTGCCGGGCGGGGTGACCGCTGCCGCCGGGTTTTTGGCGGGTACGGCGTGTTGCGGCATCAAGGATGGGAAAGCGACTCGTGCAGACCTAGCGCTGGTGTGTTCGGAGACGCCGTCGGTGGCCGCGGCGGTATTCACGACCAACCGCGTCAAAGCCGCGCCCGTGCGTGTCAGTGCTGCCCACCTGCGGACGCGCGACGTGCGGGCTGTCGTCCTCAACAGCGGCAACGCCAACGCCGCCACCGGCCTACCCGGCATCGAGCACGCCAAACAGATGGCTCGCGCCGTCGGTTGGCACCTCGGCCTGCGCGAACGCCAAGTGCTCGTCTGTTCCACGGGCCGCATCGGTGTGCCGCTTCCCATCGAGCGCATCGAGGACGGGATCGCCCAGGCCGCCGGCGCGCTCGGGGCGTCGCACGGCAAGGCCGCCGCCCGCGCCATCATGACTTCGGACACGTTCCCGAAGGAGTTTGCCGTGCGTGGGACCTTACCAGACGGCAAGACGTTCACGGTCGGTGGTATGGCCAAAGGTGCGGGCATGATCAACCCGAACATGGCGACGATGCTTTGCGTGCTGAGCACCGACGCCGCCGTGGACAAGAAGGACCTCCAGCGCGCGCTCGCGGTGGCCGTGGAACAAAGCTTCAACCGCATCACGGTCGACGGGGACATGAGCACCAACGACACCGTCATCCTCCTCGCCAACGGCCGCGCGCCCGGCGTGGGCTTGGCGGCGGGCAGCGATGCTCTGGCGGCCTTCCAGCGGGCGCTGAACCGCGTCACGCTCGCGCTCGCGCACCTGATCGTCGAGGACGGCGAGGGCGTCAGCAAGTCCGTCGAGGTACAGGTCAGCGGGGCGGCGACCTTCCAGGACGCGCGCAAGGCGGCGGAGGCGGTCGCCAACTCTGCTCTCGTCAAGAGTGCCTGGTACGGCGGCGATCCGAACTGGGGCCGCATCCTCGCCGCACTCGGATACAGCACGGCCGCCGTGCGCGAGGAGATGATCGACATCTATTACAACGGCCTGATCGCCGTCAAAGCGGGCGTCGCCGCCACGAAGACCCCGCCCGCGCAGTTGCAGAAAATCTGCCGCGAGAAGCGATTCACGGTCCACGTCCATCTCGGGCTTGGCTCGGCGGAGTACGTGGTTTACACGACGGATCTGACGCCCGAGTACGTGCGCCTGAACAAGGGCGAGTAGACCGGCGCGGATTTCGTCAGAACGCGCTTGCGTCCCCGGGCGTTTTGCTCTTCCATTCACGTCCTGTCCGGAGGCTGGCGGTGCGCCCCACGTTTCCTCCGCGCGCGAGACATGAAGCACGCCCCGGAAACTTCCCGCGCCGAGATTCTTCTCGACGCTCTGCCCTTCATCCAGCGGTTCCGTGGCCAGACGTTCGTGATCAAGTACGGCGGCAGCGCGATGGAAGACGAGCACCTCGTCGAACGCACGTTGCGCGACGTGGTCTTCCTGGAGGCGGTGGGCATCCGGCCCGTGATCGTCCACGGGGGCGGCAAGGCCATCACCGACCGCATGCGCGAGGCGGGCCTCAAAGCGAAGTTCGTCAACGGCCTGCGCGTGACCGACGCCCCGTCGATGGCCATCGTCGCGGACACGTTGGAGAACGTCATCAACCCGATGATCGTCGGCAAAATCGGCGAGTTCGGCGGGAAGGCCGTCGGCGTGTCGGGCCGGGCGACGGTCCGAGCCCGCAAGGCTGCCCCCGTCTCCGGCAAGAAGGGGCAGGTGACGGACCTCGGGTTCGTCGGCGAAGTGGAAAGCGTCACCCTCGACCCGGTGCGCGTGGCACTGGAGCAAGGAACCGTCCCGGTCGTTTCGCCGGTCGGCGTGGACGAGGCCGGCACGGCGCTGAACATCAACGCCGACGTGGCCGCCGGGGCTGTGGCGGCCGGTCTGCGCGCGGCCAAGCTCATCTACATCAGCGACGTGCGCGGCATCATGCGCGACCCTTCGCAGGCCGATTCGCTGATCCCGTCCGTCAACCGCGAGGCCGCCGCCAAACTCATCAAGGACGGTATCATTGAGGGCGGCATGATCCCGAAGGTCGAAAGCGCGTCGGAGGCGCTCGGCAAAGGCGTGGGCAAGGTCCACCTCATCGACGGCCGGCTTGCCCACGCGCTGCTGCTGGAAATCTTCACCGACGCGGGCGTCGGCACAGAAATCGCGCCATAGAAGGTGCTTGTGGCCACGGAGTGCCGCGGCTACAAACCGTCTCACCGCGTATCGTGTTCCAGGTTAAGCCAGGCGATTTCCTCTGGCGTCAGTTCGAGCGTCAATCCTGGCAACGACGTACGAATTTCCTCCAGCGTCCGCGGCCCGACGAGCGCGAACGTCGGGAAGGGCTGCGCCAGCACGTAAGCCAACGCGACGTTGATCGCCTCCACGCCGCGTTCGCGTGCGAGCGCGAGGGTGCGTTCGCGTCGCGCGAAGTTGTCTTCGCTGTGCCAGCAACGCACGATTTCATCCTCGGTGGGCGAGTTGCCGATGCGCGGCGGCGGTTGCGGCAGGAAAAACCCTCGCGCCTGGCTCGACCATGCGAACAACGCCACTCCCCCGCGTGTAAACCACGCCCGCGACTCGGGATCGGACGCCGACACGCACCCGCTCCACACCGGCGCGACCATCCGCGCGAGGCTGAAGTTGTTGCTCACCGCCGTAAACCCCTGCAACCCGCGCGCCGCCGCGTAGTCGTTGGCTGCCTGCACGCGGGCCACGGACCAATTCGACCCGCCAAATGCCCCGATGCGCCCGGCGGCATGGTGTTCATTGAGGGCGTCCACGAACTCGCCCACCGGCACGTCCGGGTTGTCACGGTGCAGCAGGTAAATGTCCGCCCGGTCGGTGCCGAGACGTTCGAGCGACGTGTGGAGTTGCGAGGTGAGGCTGGCGGGGTTGCAGTTCGGCGTGTGTGCGCCCTTGGCGATGACGACAAGGTCGTCGCGCAGACCGGTGCGGTTTTTCATCCACTGGCCAAGCAGGCGCTCGGGTTCGCCGCCGCTGTAACCGAACGCGGTGTCAAAGCAGTTGCCGCCCGCCTCCACGAAACCGTCGAAAACGGCGGCGGCATGCGCGTAGGTCCGCTGGTTATCACAACCGATCACCAAGCGCGAAGCCGCTTTGTCGAGGCCCGTGACACGGCCGTACTTCATCATGCTGTCAGCTCGACGTTTCAAAGAACGGCGAGCCACCGTCAAGCCGGCGTGGGGGGCGTCGGGTCGTTCGACCGGGTAGGTGAGGCCGATGGCCTCGCGCCACTGGTCGAGCGTGCGCATGTTGCCCAACGAGTCCGCCCAACTCATCGCCGGCGATTGCCGGGCGGCAATGTGCGCCGCGACGTGGTCGGCTTCGATGGTGTAAAGGTAAGCCTTGGCGGGGCCAGACGGCTCCAGGATGATCTCACGGGGCTCCGGTTCGTCGTGCCGACGCACCACGATCTTGCTCGGGCCGCCGTCGCGCGAAGGTGCCCAGGGATTGGGCAGGAAGATGTGTCCATCCTCGCCGTAAATCCGCACGACGTTCTCCTGAGCGACGCGGACGCCGGTGGCCAGTTGCGCGACGATCCCGCCCGGAAACTGCGCGACCGCGACAGCGTACTCGTCCACGCCGGTCGAGCCGAGTTGGCCGACCGCTTGGAGTGCCGTCGGGTTTGCGGACGGCCCCCCCATCACCGCGCCCGCCACCAGCCGCGACATCGACACCGGGTAACAACCCACGTCCAAGATGCCGCCGCCGCCGAGCGCCGGGTCGAGCAGGCGGGAGGTGGCATCCGCTTTCGTGTGGAAGCTGAACGTCGCCTGGATCACCCTCACCGCGCCGACCGTTCCCTCGCAAATCAATTCGGCCACTTTGGCCGTTTGCGGGTGGCATCGGTACATCAACGCCTCCATCAAAAAAACGTCGTGCCGCTGCGCCGCTTCCACGACCGCCATGGCCTCAGCGTGGTTCATGGCCAGGGGTTTCTCGCAGAGGACGTGCTTACCGGCTTCCGCGCAACGGATCGCCCACTCGGCGTGGCCCGGGTGAGGGTTGGAAACGTAAATTGCCTGCACCGTCGGGTCCGCCAAGAGGTCCTCGTACGAGCCGTGGCAAGCCTCCGACGATAAACCGAACTCGCGCCCGAACGCCTCCGCACTGCCTTTCGCGCGGCTGCCGACGGCCACGAGCTCGCCGGTGGTAGAGTGGCTGAGACCCTCGGCGAAGGCGCGCGCGATGTTGCCGGTGGCGAGGATACCCCATTGGAGGAGGGAAGTCATCGGAGCAACATGACAACCGGGCCGAAGCGTGACAAGCCCCGTGCTTTTTGCTTGCGGGGGATGGGGGGGCGTCGGAAGGATATTTGCCGCCGTTGGTTTTCTTCCTCTCCCCTAAATGAAAGCCTTGTTTTTGTCCAACGAGTATCCGCCACACACCTACGGCGGAGCCGGTGTCCACGTCGACTACCTGAGCCGCGAACTGGCCAAGCTCATCGACGTGGAGGTGCGCGCCTTCGCCGACCAGCAACAGGACGAATCGCATCTCACCGTGCGCGGCTTCCCGAAGGACACGTCTGGCTACACCTGTCCGAAGCCGTTGCGCAGCGCCTTCGCCGCCGTTAGCCGTTGCGTGGATTTCAACACGACGAACATCGACGCCGACGTGGTGCATTGCCACACGTGGTACGCGCAGTTCGGCGGCATCATGGCCAAACTCAACTACGGGCTGCCCTTTGTGCTGACGGTTCATTCGCTCGAACCGCTGCGCCCGTGGAAGCGCGAGCAGCTCGGCGGCGGCTACGATTTCACCTGCTGGATCGAACGCACCGCCATGGAGATGGCCGATGCGATTGTCGCCGTTTCGCAGGAAACGAAGGCCGACGTGCTGCGGCTCTTCAACGTGGACGAAAAAAAGGTCCACATCATCTACAACGGCATCGACCCGGACGAGTACCAGGTCGGCGGCGACCCGGACGCCGTGTGCGCCGCCCACGGGATCGATCCGGCCAAGCCGTTCGTGCTCTTCGTCGGCCGCATCGCGCGTCAGAAGGGGATCATCCACCTGGTTAACGCCATCAAGTACTTCGATCCTGGATTCCAGGTCGTGCTCTGCGCTGGTGCGCCCGACACGCCTGAGATCGCCGCCGAGATGCAGGCCGCCGTGGCGGCGGGGCGGCAGGAGCGTGACGGTATCATCTGGATCGAGAAGATGCTCGATAAGAAGAGCGTCATCAGCCTCTACGGCAAGGCGGCGGTGTTTTGCTGCCCGTCGATTTACGAGCCTTTCGGCATCATCAACCTCGAAGCGATGGCGTGCGAGACGGCCGTGGTCGCCAGTGCGGTCGGCGGCATCAAGGAAGTCGTCGTCCACGGGGAAACCGGCTTCCTCGTCCCGCTCCAGCAGATGACCGAAAGCCCCTTCGAGCCGGTTGATCCCGACCGGTTCGCCCGCGACTTGGCGGCGCGGATCAACGAGCTGATGGCGCAGCCCGAACTGCGCGCCCGCTTCGCCAAGGCCGGGCGCGAACGGGCTGCCGAGCGGTTCAGTTGGGCGTCGATCGCCGAGCAGACGCGCGATCTGTACGCTACGTTGGTTGCCGCAGGCCGGCCTTCTTAACTTTTTTAAAACTGTGTTCGTCGATCACGTCCGTATTTTCGCTAAGGCCGGAGACGGTGGGCCGGGAGCTTCGAGCTTCCGGCGAGAATCGTTCGTGCCACGTGGCGGTCCGGACGGTGGGGACGGGGGCAACGGCGGCAGCGTGATCTTGCGCGCCGACCCGCACACGGACAGCCTCGTGTCGCTTTTTTACGAACCGCAGGTCCGCGCACGCGACGGCGGCCGGGGCAAGGGTAAGCAAATGTCGGGCAGGTCTTCGCCGGTAAGGACCGTGCCGGTGCCGATTGGCACGATGGTTTTCCGCCTGCCGCCCGGCGCGACGATCTCCCAGCGTTCGGCGGACGGCGACCCCGACGCCATCGCGCCGGACGATGCGCCACCGGTGCCCACTGAGGACCTCGAACTCGTCGCCGACTTGACCACCTCCGGCCAGGAGCACGTCCTCTGCAAGGGTGGGGACGGCGGACGCGGCAATGTGCACTTCAAAAGCGCACGCAACCAAGCCCCCACACGCGCCGACCCCGGCTTCCCCGGCGACGAGGGATATTTCTACCTCGAACTCCGCAAGATTGCCGACGCGGGCTTCGTCGGGTACCCTAACGCGGGCAAGTCGACGCTGCTGGGCAAGTTGTCGGCTGCCCGGCCCAAGGTCGCCGCTTATCCCTTCACCACGCTGCACCCGATGGTGGGGATCATGGAGTTTCCCAACACGTACGAGCGCACCACGCTTGCTGACATCCCGGGCTTGATCGAAGGCGCGCACCGTAACGTCGGCTTGGGACACGAGTTCCTGCGCCACATCATGCGCTGCCGCCTGCTCATTTTCGTGCTCGACGCGGCTGGCAGCGAGGGGCGGCACCCGCTGGAGGATCTGGCGAGCTTGCGGCGGGAGCTTTCGCTCTACAACGCACAACTCGCCGGGCGTCCGTGGATCGTCGTCGCCAATAAAATGGACCTTCCGGAGGCCGAGGAGAACTTCCGGCTGCTGCGCGAGCGTTTCCCGAAGATCGAGACGATTCCCGTGAGCGCCGAACAGGGGAATGGCCTCGACGAACTGCGTCAGCGGCTGCAACGGCTGTTGATCAACGGCGAAAGCGGGGCCTGATCTCTCACCCGGGCCGCCACGTTGGCGCTTTCGAGTGGGCGGGAAGGACAAGACCGTTGATGAGGCACTCCGTCATCGTTTCCGCGAGAGTCTGCACCGGCCGCCAGGAGATATGCGGATGGTTTGAGCGCACTTGGTGGAGCGAGATCACCCCGTGGAGCCCGTTCCACAGGGTTTGGGTGAGCAGTGGGATGTCCCGGTACTCCGGCCGGAACACGCCGGCTGCCAGCGCCTTAAACACCGCTGAGTGCAGGAAGTCATAGGCATCTCGCTCTTTGACCGGTTCTTCCTCGCCTTCATTGCGCACGGACGGACCAGGATTGGAACGCGCAATGAACATGGCGCGATATTGGTTGGGATAGCGCAAGCCAAAATCCACGTATCCCATGGCGACCGCGCGCAGGCGTTGGAGGGGATCGTTCAGGCGCTCGGCCTGGATCAGCCGCCGGCTGAAATCGGCGAAGTCCGCGGCGCAGAGTGCGCGCACAAGCGCCTCCTTGTTCGGGAAGTGCAGATAGATCGTGGTGGCGGAATATTCGATTCGCTGTGCAACCGCGCGCAACGTCAAAGCTTCCTCGTTGCCGTCGGTGAAGAGTTCCCGGGCAGCCTCGATGATCTTCAGCCGCACTTCGCCCCTCTCTCTAGCACGGCGAGCAATGTTATTTTTCATAACACTGTTTAGTACAGCCGCCAGAGATGAATAACAAGGGCGCTGTGGCAGGATGAAGGCTTGTGAGTGCCGCGCCCCGTCCTGGCAAGATCCGTCTAGACCAGCTCCTGACCACACGCGGCTTGTTTGAGACGCGTGAGCGGGCACAACGTGCGATCCTCGCGGGCACGGTGTACGTGGAGGGTCAGCGCATTGACAAACCGGGAACCAAGATTGCCGAAGACGCCCAGTTGGAGGCTCGGCAGAAGGAGCGCTACGTCAGCCGCGGCGGGCTCAAGCTGGAGGGAGCGTTGTCACACTTCCAAGTCGACCCCACCGGTGCGGTCTGTCTCGACGTGGGAGCTTCCACGGGTGGATTCACCGATTGTCTGCTCCAACATGGCGCGGCAAGGGTGTATGCCTACGATGTAGGGCACGGGCAGTTAGACTGGAAGATCCGCAGCGACCCGCGCGTGGTTGTCCGCGAGAAGATCAACGCCCGCCACCTCCTGCCGGTCGATTTGCCGGAGCTGGTGTCACTGGTCGTCATCGACGTGTCGTTTATTTCTCTGACCCTGATCCTGCCGCCCGTAGCGTCTCTCGTCGTGGACCGCCGGGACGCACCGGCCACGATCGTCGCCTTGATCAAACCACAGTTCGAACTTGAACGCGGCGCCGTCGGCCGCAGGGGGATCGTGCGCGACCCGGCCGCCCACGCCGAGGCGGTGGACAAGGTGCGCCGTTACGTGGGTCAACACCTGCCGAGTTGGCGCTGGACGGGAGTGACGGACTCGCCGATTCTGGGCGCGGAAGGCAACAAAGAATTCCTCGCATGTCTGCAAAAGTGATCGGCCTGGTCGGCCACCCGAAAAAGCGCGGCACCGCCGAGTTGACGCGGGCCTTGCGCGAGGAGTTCATGCGCGCGGGCCACAGCTTGCGCGTGGACGAGGCTACCGCCAACCTCCTCGGTGAACGTGGGGGCTGCACCGTGCCCGAACTCGGCCACGAGTGCGAACAGATTGTCGTCCTCGGTGGTGACGGCACCATCCTGAGCACCGTGCACGCGCTCGGCACTCATCTGAAACCGATCTTCGGCATCAATCTGGGCACGCTCGGTTTCCTGAGCTGCCTAGCTGCCTCGGATTACCGGCTGGCCGTGCGCTGTATCCTGGAGGGCAACTACATCCACAGCCGCCGTTCGATGCTGGACGTGACGGTCGTGCGCGACGGAGAAACCATCGACCGACAGCAGGGACTCAACGATGCCGTCATCAGCCGCGGGGCCCTTTCGCGCCTCATCCGCCTGGAAACCCGCGTGGACGGCGCGCTCCTGACCGAGTACAATGCCGACGGCCTCATCATCGCCACGCCGACAGGCTCCACGGCCTATTCGCTGTCGGCCGGCGGCCCGTTGCTGACGCCCGATTCGAGCGTGTTCGCCATCACGCCGATCTGTCCCCACACGCTGACCAACCGCTCGGTCATCATCGGCGACCAGACGTGCGTGGAAGTCCGGCTCTGCAACGCTCGCGATGAGATCTATCTGACGGTGGATGGCCAGCGCGCCGTGCCGATGAAGGCGTGCGACACGGTGCAGGTACGCCGGTCGACGGATGCGGCCACGCTGGCGATGCTGCCGGACCTGCCGTTTTTTGAGCTGGCCCGGCGCAAGCTCCATTGGAGCGGCAGCAGTATCTGAACGCTCCCGGTCAGTGGGCGAGGATGCTCTGGTGGACGCACACATCGGGCTGCTCGGCGTCCATCGTCTCAAAGCAGATGTGTTCCTCGCTCTCACGCACCACCAGCGTGACACGCGCCGTCACCGGGTGTTTGGTTTTGCGTCCACGGCCGGCGCGGCGCAGCCAGGCGGCGATCTCCACGGAGGTCGGCGTCGAACATGTCGGCCCGGCGGCTGTGGACTCGGCCAGGGCTTCGAGCGCGGCGGCTTCGAGCAGGCGCGGCCAGAGCTTACGGAAGAGTTCGGGCGAGGCATAGGCGTCGGCGCTGTTGATGTGGCCGTTGATGGCGAACGCGAACCCGGCGGCGTCCGGTTGCAAGGAGAGCAAATTGTGGAATGCGTCCACGTAACCTCCCAGACGGCGGCGAACGGCATCGTTTTCCAAGGTCAGCGGCAGGCTGGTGGGCGAGTGGGCCGCACGCACGTCCGCTCCGATGGATTGGCTGAGCTTGGCCTGCGCGGCGTCTACGGAGGACCACACAGCTGTCTGCGAAGCGGCCTCGCGGATGGAGAGCTTCAGTTCGCGCGAAGCGGCCAGGAACGGAGAGGATTTGAAGGTATTCGTCGGTTCCTCGCCGTTGCGGCGGTTCCAACGGCCACGCTCGACGCAGAAGGTGCGCACCTTCATGCGCTGCGAGCGGCGTTGCCCGCGCGGCACGATGAAGTCCAGACCCAGCGCGCGATCCTGCCAACCGCCTTTCACCACGTCGCCCGCTTGCACGTAGAGGTCAGCGTGGGTGAGGTTTTCGATTTCCAGCTCGCCGACGCGGCCCGTCTCATGGAGGCGCGCGCACCCGGCCTGGAGCGCCTCGTCAAGCGTGAGGAACGTCCCGGAGGCGCCGGTCGCTGGCGGGCTGAGCAGGTAGACGGCTAGGTTGCGGTAGGTGTAGGCTTCCGAGACCTTCGGCGAACGGCGGAATTGGAACAATTTCATGGCTTTGGGTTCGTGGTTGGAGCCAATGTAGTTGATGGGGTCTGACATCCGCTGTCATAGGTCCGAGAATATTTGAAATTTTTTCATGAACTCCCTGGGTACGTCCTCCCGGCCGCCGCTGGCTCGCATGTTGCAGATCCACGAAATGCTTCAAACCGGTGAAGCGACGAACTGCAACCGGTTGGCCAAAGCGTTGGAAGTTTCCGCGCGCACGGTGCAGCGCGACATCGACTTCATGCGCGATCAACTCGGGCTGCCGATCGAGTACGAGCCGGCGCAGCGCGCCCTGCGGTACACGCGCGAGGTCGTGCAGTTCCCGACGATGAAGATTTCCGAGGGCGAACTCGTGGCGCTCTCCGTGGCGCGACAGGCACTTACGCAGTACCGGGGAACACCGTTCGAGAAGCCGCTACGAGACGCGTTCGAGAAGCTCACGGCGGGCTTGCGCGACCAGATTCAATTCTCATGGAGCGGCGACTTCCAGGAATCGATCAGCTTCCGAG
>CAXTQD010000053.1:0-18012 GCA_964246175.1 uncultured Chthoniobacterales bacterium
AAGCCAAGGTCGTGCACGAGGTTGCCCACGCCGAAAGGCACGACGATCGGTTGGTTCGCCGCCACGGCCCGCAGGGTGCGCCGGTCGAGGTGGTCGAAGTGCGCGTGGGTGACCAGCACGAGGTCGATGGTCGGCAGCGCGTGGAGGCGCAGCCCCGGCTTGCGCAGCCGTTTGATGCCCTTGAGCCACAGCGACCAGTTCGGGTCGATGAGGATGTTCAATCCCGCCATCTGCACGAAAAATGACGCGTGCCCGATCCAGGTGATGCCGATTTGCCCCATTCCCAGCGGCGGGAACGCCGGCGCGGCGTGCGAAGTCCCCTCACGCGGGGTAAGGAGCGAGGGCAGGAGCACCTCCGTCAGGTAATTGCGCTCGTGCCAGCCCTTCTCCAGCTTGACGCCCACGCGTTTGGCCCGCGCGGGTGGGGCCGCCGCGGCAGGAAGGGGTTCGCCGTTGCCGGGAACCGCCGGAGCAGGCGGCACCACGGGGGCACGCTGATGGTTGCGCGCGCCGCCCGCGGCCTTGATCTTTTGCCGGCTTTTCCTGAAATCGCTCGCCACGGCCGCGGTCCGGTTTTGCTCTAGCGTGCCTTGCCTCGCAGATAGAGGTGCATCCCCGCGCAGTCGATCACCGCGCGCTTCTCGCGCAGGAAGTCCGCGCCCAGGTAGCCGTCGATGGGCATCTTGCCCGGTTCGTTGAGCGCGGCGTTGACCGAGATGTCCGAGGCCGCGATCACCGCCGAGCCCATCTGCACGCTGCTGAGCTTGAGGTTGTCCACGATCCCAATATCGATGCGTCGCCTTCCGCCGCCCGCGCCGCCAACGGTGAAGTTCGTCCGCTTGAGCTTGACGCCCGCCTTGCGGCTGACGGTAGCGTCGAGGAGCGTGATGGCCGCGCCCGTGTCCACCAGCCAGAGCACGCGCTTGTTGTTGACGTTGGCGACGACCTCGAAGTCGCTGATGGACGAGCGTTTCAGTGGCACGTCGCGGTAGCCGTAGCCCGCCAGGAACCTGCCCAGGCCGCTGGACGCGCCACCGTTCGACGACGGACGCGCGTAGAGTTCCAGTCCGGCGCAGTCGATGACGATGCCGAAGCTTTGCAGCACGTCCGCGCCGATGATCCCATCGAACGGCCCCCCGCCCCGCGGCCGGCCCTGGTTGAGCGCGCTCAGATCGCTGACGCCGAGCAGGAACGGGCTCGCCTCACATGGCCCCACGCGCAGGTTGCTCGCCAGCGCCGCCTCGATGCGTTCGCCCGGGCCGCCGACCGCGCCGATGACGCGCACGCCCGTCTTCACCGAGGTCAGGCGGAATTTCCTCAAGCTGCGCACGTCCACCACCGTGATCTGCGCTCCCGTGTCCACGAGGAACCGGCCGCTGATGCCGTTGATCTTGGCCGACACCTCCAGGTGCGGTCCGACCGAGCGCCGCAGTTCCACCGCCGCGTAGCCCTGCGGCCGGAGGAGGTCCTGCACCGGCGCGCCGTCCATCGGGGCCACCGCCCCCGCCGGGCAGGCCAGGGTCAACAGGAACGCCAACGCGAGGGCAAGGGTTCCCGCCGCGGCGCGGCCGGAGAACTGGGGGGACAGGTCGAGCATGCGGCGAGCACCATCCCCCGGACAGAATCGGGAAACAAGCGTGAATCTGCTCCTGCGCCGTCCGCTTGGGCCGCGCGGTGCGTATTGGTTGGTATCCCGGCCGGGACCGTGCGTCCGGCCGCTTCTAACCAGTTTTCAACCCCTATGCCGAACCTCGCCGAAACCTTCCAGAGCACCCTCCAACAGATCGAGCAATCCCGCGACCCGCAAGCGCTCGTGGACCTCTTCGGCGGCGACGCGGAACTGCTCAATCTCGCGCTGACCGAGCCGATGAAGGGCATCGACGGTGCGCACAAGTTCTGGACGAACTACCTGACGGCTTTCGAGTCGATCCGCTCGTCATTCTTCCACACGATCTACACCGACAAGGACGCCACGATGGAATGGATCAGCGAGGGTGTGATGGCACACAGCGGCCAGCCGTTTAATTACCGCGGCATCAGCGTCATCGAGCATGACGGCGGCAAGGTGCATCGCTTCCGCACGTACTACGACTCGGCGGTGTTCCTGCCCGGCGGCGCGAAGCAGAAGGAAGCGGTCTGAGGTCAGAACAAAATTCGCTCCACGAACTGCCGGACATGTTCGCGCACGGGTAGTTCGGGGCGGATGAGCACCACCAGTTCGCGGCTGAACCGCGGCCGGATCGGCACCCGGCGGAACTTACGTTGGTGCAGGTAGAGTGGCAGCGCGCGGTGTGGCACCAGCGCCACACCCATGCCGAGGCCGACAAGGGCAATGATGAGGTCGAAGCTATCGAGTTCCGTGGCCGCGCGCACGGGCAGACCATTTTCTTCCATCCAGGCGCGTAAACGCCGGCCGGTGTTCGTGCGGTGGTCGGGCAGGAGCCAGCGCGGTTGTGGGCCGAGCAGCCCAGAGAGGACTTCGGGAGCCAGCGGAGTTTTCTGCGTCGGCAGCGCGTGGCTGGCTGGTACGATCAACGTAAATTCGTCGGCGAAGCGGTAAGCTACCCGGAAGTCCTCCGTAGGACGGTCCGGTGGACAGAGCAGCGCGGCATCGATCTCGCGGGCGTCCAAAGCGGCGAGCAGCTCCAGACTGGACCGGTGGCTGACGTGGAGCTGCACCTGCGGGAATCGCCGCTGGTAGTCCACGAAGAACCCCGGCAGGTACGCCAACCCCACGGTGCGGGAGACACCAACTCTCACTGTTTTCGGCGCGTGGGCGAACTCCTCCCGCAGCCGCCGAACAGAATGGGTCATCTCGCCGAGGATGTGCGCGGACCGACCATGCAGGAAACGGCCGGCTTCCGTCAGTTGGACCTGGCGCGTGGTGCGCTCGAAAAGAGCCACCGCTAACCGCGCTTCCATCCCTTGAATCTGCCGGGTGACGGCGCTCTGCGTCAGTCCCGCTAGCCGGGCTGCTCGCGTGAAGCTGCCTGTTTGTGCCACCAGGCAAAAGAGTCGTAGTTCGTAAGTGTCAAATGGAACTTCGATCAATTCATTCACAAAGCTCAATAAACCATACTACTTATGAATTTTTCGTAAAGGAATGCAGCTTCTATTCTTCTGGTCTATGGCAAATCCAAATCACCGTTTCGGCGACAACACACCTGGCTTCTGGTACGTAGACAACCAATGCATCTGCTGCGGCCTGTGCGGCAACGACGCTCCTGCCGTCTTCTCTCCCTCCACTGACTACGACCACCACCGGGTTCACCGTCAGCCTGCCACCGTCGAGGAACTCCGCGACGCGGAAGACGCCCGCCAAAGCTGCCCGGTGGAAGCCATCGGCAACGATGGTCCCATCTGAGTTTGCAACGGCCGCCGTCTTGCCGGAGGTTCGCGGCGTCTTGCGACGAACCATGATGTTTGCACCCGGGCGTTCCTTTCTCTGCGTGGCGGCGGCGGTTTGGCTGGTTTTGTCGGGCGTCGCAACTTCGTGTGCGGACGAGGAGAAACCCACTGCGCCCCGCGCTCCGCTTGGCTCGACCCCGCAGCAGATCGGCGAGCTTTACGGCAAGGTGCTCAAGCACAACGCCCGCGTGCGACGACACCAAATCCTCGACGGTGGCAAACAAGGCGGCACGGTCATCGACGGCGACCTCTACAGCCGCAACGGCCTCATGATCCGAGTCGTGTTCCATGCCGGGGTCGCCGTGCTGCTGGAATACACCCGTGTTGAGGGGCCGCTGACGGACCGCGACACGAACGTCCTTCTGGCTGCCAACGCCGACGCCTCCACCTGGGAGCACGGGAAGGACAGCACGGACATCAACCATTATTACCGCCGCGTTGACGGCAAGGCCGTGGCCCACTATGCCACGGAATACGACGGCAGCCTGCTCATCGCCGCCGAGGGTCCTGGCCCGGATTTCTATGGCGGCAAGCTCCTCGAAGGAGGGCACTGAAATTTTTCTATGGACCTGCAACTCACCGGAAAGAAAGCACTCATCAGCGGTTCAACCGCGGGTATCGGCTACGGCATCGCGCTGGCATTGGCGCGCGAGGGCGCGGAGGTAATCGTCAACGGCCGCACCCAGACTCGCGTGGACGAGGCCGTCGCGCGTTTGGAAGCCGAACTCGGCGTCCGGGCGGAAGTCAGCGGCATCGCAGCCGACCTGGGCACAGCCGACGGGGTGGAAGCACTCATCCAGCAGGTGCCCGCCGTCGATGTGCTTGTGAATAACCTTGGCATCTTCGAGCCCAAGGCGTTTGCGGACATCACGGATGCCGACTGGACGCGGTTCTTTGAGGTCAATGTGCTCAGCGGCGTGCGCCTGAGCCGCTTCTACCTGCCCAAGATGACCGCCGCCGGCTGGGGCCGGATCGTGTTCATTTCCAGTGAATCGGGGGTCAACACGCCCACCGAGATGATCCACTACGGGTTCACCAAAACCGCACAGCTCGCCCTCTCGCGCGGCCTCGCGCAGACCGCTAAGGGCACTGGCGTGACGGTCAACAGCGTCCTGCCCGGTCCGACGGCGTCCGAAGGCGTGGGAACGTTCGTCGGGCAAATGGCAAAGGAGCGCGGCATCACGCCGGAGCAGATGGAAAAGGACTTCTTCGAGCACGCGCGGCCGTCGTCGCTTCTGAAGCGCTTCGAGACGGTGGCGGAGATCGCGGATGCCGTGACGTTCGTGTGCAGTCCGCTTGCGTCGGCCATCACGGGTGCGGCGTTGCGCGTGGACGGCGGAGTGGTGTCGAGCATCGTTTGAGGCCATGCCGAATCCTTGGATCGAGATGTGCCCGGGCGTGCGTCGCCAAACATTGGCGAGCGGACAGGGCATGATGCAGATGGTGGTGACATTCGCCGCCGGGGCGACGCTGCCCGAGCACCGGCACCCGCACGAGCAGGTCACGCACGTCCTCCGCGGCCGGCTGCGGCTGATCCTGCACGGTGGCACGGAGACGCACGAACTGGTGGCCGGCGAATCGTTCTATCTCGCCTCAAATGTCCCCCACGCCGCCGAGGCTCCCGAGGAGGCGGCCGTGCTGGATACCTTCAACCCGCCCCGCGAAGACCTCCTGGCGCGCGACGCCGAGGTAGCCACGGCCTCCTGATCCCCAGAAGAAGGCTGGTGTTCACGATTTTGCGGTCTTTGTGGCTCAGGCGAGCGTGCCGGCCGGGTAAAGCCTGTGGTTCCGTCCAAGCTTGTGGTTGGCAGATAGGTGCGGCGAGCGGTGTCCGTCGTCTTGCTCGTGTCAGATGGACATTCTGAACCACAGCGGTACGCCGGTGACATATAGCTTACTGACAGCGAGTTAGCTTACCGATTCGCAAGATTAATGCGTGTAATCGAGCGCGGTTGGAATGTGCCTCGCTTCGTAATCGTTCCGCTTTTTTTCGAGATCGTGCACGTTTTTGCATGGGCCATGTTTTCGCGCACCAGCTCGCGCTGATGCTCTTCGTATTGTATTTGGCCCCGCACGGCGGCTTTCTCTTGCGAGGATGCGTCTGCATCCGCTAGGTGCGCGAAAAGCTCCTGTACGCGTGCTACCACTCTCGGATCGAAGCACATGCCCTCAAGATGGGCGCAGAGAGCTAAGTCACCACGTTCTGCGGCTTCCCATCGAGGAAGGTGCGGATGTTCGCCACCGCCGTCGCCAACAACCGGCCCCGCGCCGCCTTGGTCGCCCACGCGATGTGCGGAGTGACGAGGCAGTTCTTCGCCGTGAGCAGCGGGTTGTCCGCGGCGGGCGGTTCGGTGGAAAGAACGTCCAAGCCCGCACCAGCTAGGCGGTCGTTGTTGAGCGCTGCGGCGAGGTCGGCCTCGTTGACCACCGGCCCGCGGCTGGTGTTAAGCACGTAGGCGGTCGGCTTCATGGTCGCCAAGCGCGCGGCGTTGACGAGGCCCTTCGTCTCGGGCGTCAGCGGACAATGCACGCTGAGCACGTCGCTTTCACGAAAGAGCGCGTCCAGTTCCACGATCTCCACGCCAGCCACGGGCGACGCACCGCCTGAGCGCCTGCTGGCGAGCACGCGCATCCCCATCGCCTGCGCTACTCGTGCCACGCCCTGCGCGATGGCTCCAAACCCGACCAACCCCAGCGTGCGGCCGTCGAGTTCGACCAACGGGAAATCCCAGTACGCAAAATCCTTGCTGCGTGTCCAGTTTCCCTGCCGCACGCTGTTGGCGTGATGGCCGACGTGATGGGTCAGTTCCAGCAAGAGCGCCAAGGTGAGCTGCACGACCGACGCCGTGCTGTAAGCGGGTACGTTAGTCACTGTGACCTCCTTTTCGCGCGCCGCCTCCAGGTCGATGACGTTGACTCCTGTGGCGAGCACCCCGACGTAGCGCAGCTTAGGAAGCTGCGCGAGCGTCGGACGGTCGAGCACGACTTTGTTGGTCAGCACGATCTCGGCATCGGCAGCGCGGGACACCGTGTCTTGTGCGGCGGTGCGCTCGTAAATCTCGGCTGGGTCGCCCAAGTCGAGGAGCGAACTCCAATTCAGGTCGCCGGGGTTGAGTGTGTAACCGTCAAGGACAACGAGCTTCATGGGTGGACGTACGCCGCGAGCATCGCGTAGACGACCACACCTGTCGCCGAGACGTACAGCCAAATCGGAAACGTGTAACGCGCCAGCCGCCGATGCGAATCGAAGCGTCCACTCAACGATAGGAAGAACGTGACGAGCACCATCGGCAGCGCCACTACCGAGAGCAGCACATGGCTGGCAAGCAGCAGGAGGTACACCGTCCGTGCACCGCCCGCATCCGCCGGGAACCGTACATCTCCGTGCAGCGCGTGGTGCAGGATGTAGCTGAACAAGAACAGCGTCGAGAACACGAACGCCGCCACCATGCTGCGTTGGTGCGCCACCACGCGTCGGCGCAGGATGAAGACAAACCCGGTCGTCAGCGCCGCCGCACTCAATCCATTGAACACGGCGTTGAGTGCGGGCAAGAATGTCAGGCTCTGCGCGAACTGCGGCGGTGCCTGCCGGAAATACAGTAGCCAGAATAGGAACCCACTCGCCGCAGCGCTGACCGCCACGATCCCGGCAATCGCCCCACGTGCCTCCGGCAAGTCGGGCGGGGTGACGGTGAGGTCAGGAGTGGCCATGCGCGAGGGCGCCGGTCCAGCCCCCAGCCATGGGCTTCACTCTCGCCACGCGAACAGCAGGTACAACCATATCCTCTGTTTCTTCCTCCGTCATCATGGCTCGATCACGCATCGCCAGCGTCCGGCAGGAGCGGTACATCATCCAACCGAGGCCACCGAGCAGGGAGGCAATCATGAACAGCATGAAAAAGATGCTCAATCCAAAACCAACGCTGTCGCCGTTGAGCGGCGCTCCTTCGGTCTGCTTGCACCCCGGGCACGCCTGCGCGACTTGGCCGACGAAGAGTAGGACCGCTCCGAGTGTCCAGGCGAGCCGGCGTCCATATTGGGAAGAGAGCGTTTTCATGGCGGTTCGTTAGTTTGCACCCGAGGCAGCGCGGGTTCAAGCGGCAGGTGTCATTTCGCGTCCGGCGATTCGCGTAGGAGTTCGCCTACCCCTGTGAGGATTTGCTGAACAACCTCTTCGTTGGGGGTACCGTCGGGACTGGTGGTGTCAAAACTTCCGCGCACGGTGCCTTCGCGGTCCACGAGCGCGATGCGCGTGCTGTGGACGTACGCGTTCGGATCGGTGGGGTCGTCCACCTTCTTGACCGCAAAGGTGAATACCTGATGCGCGAGGTCGTAAATCTTGTCGCGGTCGCCAGTTAGGAACGACCAATGGTCCGGCGAGGCGTGGAAGCGTTCGGCGTACTTGCGCAGAACCTCCGGTGTGTCCATCTCCGGCGCGATAGAGAATGACACGATCCGCACGTCGCCTTGCTTGTCCTTGTTCAAGGCTTGTTGGACTTCTTGCAAACGCTCGTTCATCCGCAGACACGGCCCCGGACAAGCAGTGAAAAAGAAGTTCGCCAGCCACACCTTGCCCTTGAGCGAAGCCGAGTCGAAAGGCTGCCCACTTCGCTCTGTCAGCGTAAAGGCGGGTACGTGGTTATAGTGATCCAGTGCGTTGCCGCCCCCGTGGCGTTCAGCGGCGCGCCATTGCTGACGTACCAACCCCGCACCAAGCGCCAAGACGATCAATGCCAACGCACTCCACACCACCCACTGCAATGTGCGACTGATGGGTGCAGCGGCCGGCAAAGTTTCCTGCGTTGTTTGCGAGACAGGCATCACGGGATTGCCGACCGCTCAGGCAGAGCGGCCGGGTGGATGAAGAACGGTACGATGTACATGACCGTGAAGAGCAGGACCCATACGATATCGACGAAGTGCCAGTACAGCGACACGCACGTCATGAACGAATGCCGATGCGGCGTGAACCGTCCTGCCGCCGCCAGGAGCGTGGTGATCGCCAAGAAGATCACTCCAATGGAAACGTGCAGCCCGTGAAAGCCAGTCAGGGTGAAAAAGTTCGACGTGTAGGTCGCCCCGGTGTTGAACCAGATATGCTCGCGGTACAAATGCGTCCACTCGTAGCACTGCACGCTGACAAAGATGGCTCCGAGCAGCGTCGTCAGCGCAAGCCAGCCGGTGATCGGCTTGTTCTTGACCACCGCCTGCTCGCCCATCCAAAGCGTCCCGCTGCTCGTGAGCAGGAAGACGGTGTTGATGCCCGTCAGGAGCAGCGGCCAAGTGAAGGGATGCTTGCCGTACTCCTCGCCGGTGTGCAGCCACTCGGGCTGGTAAGCCTTGCCTTGGCTGATCCAGAGGATCAGATACGCGCTGATGAGTCCGGCGAAGAGCATGGCCTCCGAAGCCAGGAAGGTCATCATGCCAAACTTGGCAAGGTCGACCTTGGGCGTGTCGTCGAGGTTGGTGTGGTGAGGATTGACGGCGGCGCTCATAGGAGAAAAAGGTCAGTGATCAGGTAAGGCACGGCTGCGTGGTTGGCAAAACAAAATCGCCCGCGGGAGCCGCCGTGCGTTGGAACATCGAAGTTTTGCCCTGCGGCTGCGGGTCGACAATACCACCGTTGTTGCGCACGACCACACGCATCCACAAGAAACATGCCACCGCGAGAGCGATGGCGAAGGTCAACAATGCGGCGAGCAGCCAGCGATTGGCGCGGCGGGTGGCGGACGGGAGTGAATCCATTAGGGTAGAGGCACGGATAAACTGCGGCAATTTTTGCGTACTAGTCCGGTACTGACCTCGGTATTGGAAGGATGATGTCAGGTGGAGCAATCGCCACCTTCAAGTTTGAGTACACAACCATACGATTGAGATGCCTCCACAGTGATGGCTTCACAAATCATTCTATGCAGGAGTCACCTTGCCGAGCGCCAGCAGCGCCAACAACAGCGGCAGGTAGATGATCGACGCGAAGAAAAGCTGTCGTGCGTACTGGCGGCCAGGAGCCAGTTGCATCCGTAAGGCGAAGAAGATCATTCCAAGCCCGAGCGCAAACGCCCCCAGGAAGTATCCCAGACCGGCCATCCCGAGCACCCCGGGCAAAAGACTGACCACCAGCAACGCAAACGAGTAGTTCGCCGCCTGCCTTCCGGTGACCGCGCCGCTCTCATCCAAGTTAGGTAGCATCACAAAACCCGCCCGGGCGTAGTCTTCCCGGTACAGCCAAGCAATGGCCAGGAAGTGCGGCATCTGCCAGCAGAACAAGATGGCAAAGAGCGCCCACGCGCCGCTGTCCACCGTGCCGCGCGCCGCGGCCCAGCCGATCATGGGCGGCAAAGCGCCCGGGATTGCTCCAACAAGAGTGTTGAGCGACGTGCGGCGCTTGAGCGGCGTGTACACGAAGACGTACGTCGCCATTGTCGCTGCCGCCAAAGTGGCGGCGAGCAGATTTACCATGAAGTATAGACATGCTAACCCGCTCACAACCAAGGCAAAACCGATGAGCAACGCCGCGTCCGGGCTGAGCCGACCGGCGGGCAACGGACGGTTGCGCGTGCGCGGCATCATGGCGTCGGTGCGGCGTTCGAGCAATTCGTTGAGCGCCGCCGAACCAGAAGCCACCAGCCATGTCCCGAACAATGCGCTGAAAAGCCGTGCCCAGTCCATCGACCCGCTCCAACCCATGTAAAAACCGGCCAGCGTCGTGACCATCACCAGAGAGGTCAACCGCGCCTTGATGAGTTCACAGAAATCAGCGAACCGACCCGGGGCTTCTTCCGTTGCCGCTTCGACGTTCGCCTGCGCTTCGACCGAGGGGATTATCACGGGTTCCGCCACGAAGGCAGCATCCACCCGTACGCCGGGGGGCGTCAACACGGCAGGCTTCATCGCGCGGCGACCTCCATCTCGTGCTCTACAGGAACTGGAACAAACACCGGCGCGACGCTCCAGCGACTCAGCGCGGCGTACACGATCACCCCCCACACCAGCGAGGCCGCACCAACGGCAACGTGCGCGGTCGCCACGTCTGCTGCCTTGCCGGTCCAGATGACGTACATGCCCAGCGTAACCTGCGCCGCCAGCGCCAGCGGCCAAGCCATTGCTAACCTCCGCAACCCAGCCGGCAATAACTCGCGATGCCGCCACGCCGCCACGGCCGCTGCCAGAACGCCCAGGAAGATGATCATTGCCATCGTGCGGTGGGTCATTTGCAGATGGATTTGCCCGAGGCTGGTCGGCGGCAGATGCAGAACCTCCGTGCGCTCCACGTTCAAGGCGGGCAAGTCCGCCTTATGCACTTGTGGCCACCAGTGGCCATAAGCCTTCGGGAAGTCGAGGATCGACAATCCCGCGTGCGCGTGCCGCATCGCCGCACCGAGGCCGAGTTGGAGATAAATAAGAGCCGTGACGCACGCGACATGCCGACGCAACGGCCGCAGGCGCCTCGCAAGCATCTCGTCTTTCTCCTGGGCGCCGAGCCGCTGCCACCAACGCGACTGCGTCAGCGCGATGAACGCCATCAGAGCGAAAAACGCCTGCGCGAGCAGTGCGTGCGGCACGCCGATCCAGTCTTTGATCGTCGTCACGCGCAAGCCGCCGAACAAGCCCTGCAAACACACGGCAAACACCGCCAAGTAGCCGAGGTTCCGCACCCACCGGCGCGGTTCGCTCCGCCAGAGCCACCCTGCCAGCCCGAGCGTCAACAAGCCCACAAACGAGGCGAGTAGTCGGTGGGTATGCTCAAAGAAAATTCCCCCCACCCAGCGTGAAACCGGGAAGGTAAACATGTTGTAGCCATACGAGTTCGGCCAATCGGGTACGCTGAGGCCAGCATCCTTGCTCGTGACCATACCACCACTACAGATAAGCAGCAGGATGCACCCTGCCACAAACACCGTGTAGGCGTGACGCCAAAGCGAGTAGGTAAAGTCTGCCTTTCCGATGCTTTTTGTGCTGAAGTTGCTCATAGGACTATAAGCTCAAACGGGAGGATGAAAACATCCTCCCGTCGAATCCGCCTTTTCTATTTGTTTCCTAGCTTCTTAGTGAGCCGGAATTTCGACGCCGGCTGTCCGCTTCACATCGCGCATTGGCACATTCTGCGGCAGGAAGTCGTCTTCCATTCCGGGGATGCTGTACTCGTAAGGCCCGTGATAGACGCGCGGCGTCACGGGGAAGTTGCCGTGCAGGGTCACCGGCGAGGGCAACGTCCACTCCAAAGTGGCTGCACGCCAGGGATTGTTCGGGGCTTTCTCGCCATAGCGCAGGCTCCAGAAGAAGTTGTACCAGAACACCAAGAACGATGCCCCCAAGCCGAACGCACTCACCGAGATGAACTTCTGCAAAGGCTGGAGGTTACGCAGGTGCTCGTACTGCGTTGGATCGGCGATGCGGCGCATCATGCCCGCTAAGCCCATCGTGTGCATCGGGAAGAAAGTCAGATTGAAGAAGATGAACATCAGCCAGAAATTCCACATGCCGATCTTCTCACTCATCATCCGCCCGAACATCTTCGGGAACCAGAAGTACACCGCCGCCTGCAAGGCAAACAGGCTGCCGCCGAAGAGCACGTAATGGAAGTGCGCCACGATGAAATAAGTGTGGTGGATAAACAGGTCTACCGGCGTCGAGGCCATGAAGATACCCGACAACCCACCGACCATGAACATCATCACGAAGGCCAAGCAGAAGCACATCGGGGTCGTGAACCGGATGCTGCCCTTCCAGATCGTGCCCATCCAATTGAAGACTTTGATGGCCGAGGGCACTGCGATCACCATCGTCGAGAACGAGAACACCGCCGAAGCGACGAGGTTCATGCCCGAGACGAACATGTGGTGGCCCCATACAATGAAGCCGAGGAATCCAATGGCAACCATCGAGAACACCATCGCGCGGTAGCCGAAGATCGGCTTACGGCAGAACACCGGAAGGATTTCGGAAACCAAGCCGAAAGCCGGCAGGATCATGATGTACACCTCGGGGTGCCCGAAGAACCAGAACAAGTGCTGGTAGAGCAGAGGACTACCACCCGTACCGTTGCGGCCCGAGAAGAACGTCGTACCCATGTTCAAGTCCAGCCACAGCATCGCTCCCGCTGCTGAAAGCACCGGCACCGCAAGCAACAAAAGGAGAGCAGTGACAAACAGAGCCCACACCGACAATGGCAGACGGAACATCGTCATGCCGGGGCATCGCATGTTCACGATGGTCGTGATGTAGTTGAAGGCACCCGCGATGGATGCAAGACCGTTGACGAAGATACCGACTGCCCAAGCTGACTGTCCGTAGTGCGTGGTGTTGTACGCCGGGTCGCTGCTGAGCGGTGCGTAGCTCGTCCAACCACCTGCCGCTGCTCCGCCCATATCGGGCGGCAGATCACTGCCGATCAAATGATGCCAGAAGCCAGTCACCTCACCGCTCCAGAAGCCACTGAGCACAATGACCCCTGACAAGGCGAACAGCCAGAAAGACAATTCGTTGAAAAACGGAAATGCCATGTCACCCGCACCGATCTTCAGCGGAATGAGGAAGTTGCCAAATACGCCGATCAGCAACGGCATGATGACGAAGAATACCATGAGCGTGGCATGCATTGTCACAAGCATATTGTAACCGCCCGGCAAGAACGCGCCGTCAGGCCCAACAATGTTATGCGGCAGAAATCTCCCAACGAGCGGGAAAGGCTTGCCTGGGAAACCTAGCTGCCAACGCACCCCCATCGCAAGCAGTCCGCTGACCGCTCCGAAGAAGAAGCTAGCGAAAAGGTACTGGAGCCCGATCATTTTGTGATCGTGCGTCCAGACATACTTACGGAGGAATCCAGGCTCATGATGCTCATGGGCGCCAGGAGCGTGTTCAGCCACTTGGAGGGCTTCGGCGGTGGTAGCGGCAGCAGACATGGCTAGTTTGGTTAAACGATGACTGGTCTAAAACTGGGTTTAGTGAGCGGCGACGGCCACTACCGGTGCGGGCACAGAAGCGTCGACTGCCGCAGCGGCCGGACTGGCAGCAGGCGGAGGCGGAGCGACCGAACCTTTTTCCTTCTCTTCGTGACTCTTGATAGCGCCTGCGCTCTTCTCGGCGACAAGCTTGGTATAATCTTCCTGGCTCACCACATCGATCTTGGCCTGCATGTTGTAGTGACCGTTGCCGCAGAGCTGATTGCAGGCAAGTGCGTAGTGGCCAACCTTCTCTGGGGTGAACCATACCCAATCGATCTCGCGCCCGGGCACCATATCTTGGTACATGCGGAATTCCGGCACGTAGAAGGAATGGATTACATCCTCCGAGCGCAGCACGACGCTGATCGGACGATTCACGGGAAGCGTAAGCTGATTTTCGCTCGCGTAGTCATCGCGGTTAGCAGGGTCATTTGGATCAACACCGAAATCGTTCGTACCTTTTTCGATCCATTGCTGGCTGTACTTGCCAAGCTTGCCGTCCAGCCCCGGGTTGCGAATATGAAACCCCCACTGGTAAGCGACGATGTCGATAGACAGCGCGTCGGCAGGCGCCTTGCCGCGCAATTGCAGCCACACCCGGTCGCTCCATAGTGCCAAGATGATGAAGATAGCTGCCGGCGTGGCGGTCCAGATCAATTCCAGGCTGTTGTTACCGTGGCTGTAAACTGCTTTCACCCCTTTGCGGTAGCGGTACTTGACCAGAAAAATGATGTACGTCGTCGTCACGACGATGAACATGAAAAGGGTCAACCAGAAAATGACCATCATCAGCAGGTCAGTCTGGTGACCGCCTTTGGTGACCGCCTTCGGCGCCCACCATAAGTCAAAGTTACGCAGCTCAGCGTGTGCATCTGTCGTCGATCCCACCAAAAAGATGAGTGTGAGCAACGTCAGTACAAAAGCCCAGCAACGGCGAAAAATGGAACGAGGCGGCATGATTGTAACGGATCGCAACGCCGGTTGAGACACCTGCCGCGGAGTGGCGATATTAGACATTCTAATGATGCGGTAGAAGGCTGGTATTGTCAAGCTCCCGGCTTGGGCGCCGGTGCCGGTCCTTGCCCTGCCGGAGCAGCCTGCGGTTTGGCCGCACCACCAGCATCGTTAGGCGGATTCGCGCCGTTGCCAGTGGAGGGATTGCCGGGAGCCGCGCCCGCGGGGGCCGGCGCGCCGCCACTGTCAATAGGGCCAGGCGGCACCGCGAGCAGTTCGGCTTCGGTGTAAGAGTTGTCGTGGCTACCTACAGCCTTGCGGGCGTCAGCGATCACGGTTTCCGGGATGGGTCCAGCCGCGTTGCCACCGAGTTCGCCACGGATGTAAGTCAACACATCAGAGATCTGCTTGTCGTTGAGCACGGTGCTCCAAGCAGGCATCTGGTTGTTGTAAACCTGTCCTTTGACGTGAATGGTTCCCTGGATGCCGTGCAGCAGGATCAATGGCAAGCGCTTCGGCGCGTCGCCGATCACCCACTCGGAAGCGACTAACGGCGGGAACTGACCCGCCTGCCCTTCGCCGCTCGCCTGATGGCACTGGGCGCAATTCGCCAAGAAGACACCGTGACCGCGCTTCTTGCTGGCGACCACCGGATCAACCGGGCCAGTCGGTCCGGGAGCCTTGTAGTTCGCCTGCTCGTTGAACACGTCGCCCGACCAGCCGCCGTTGTACGTGCCCAGGTAGATACCCGCCCACAGCAGCAGTGCCGCGCAACCGCCGATTACCCACGCGGGCACCGGCTGGAACCGCTCTTGCGCCACCGAAGAATCCAGCGCCACTGCTTCGGGTTCTGTCTCCGGGCCGTGATGCGCTTCATGCACGCCGAAGGTCGAGCCCGGTGTCCGGGACTCATTGAACATGCTGTAGTCCTCCTCGTTGGTGGCGAGGGGGTTCGTCTTGACGATGTGCTCTTCGTGTGGGGACTCGAAAGCGTCCGCCGGCGCGATGGCGTCGTCGTTGGTCAAATGGTCGTCAGGCTTCATCGGTCAAAAAGGCAGGAAACAACCTGCCGTCGGCGAGGGTAGGCACGCCGGAGACAGGATCAGTAACGTTACGACCCCAAGCGGAGCAAAAGACGCGTTGGGCACAACGTTCATGGGGCTTTATTGAGCGTCCGGCGCCGCTTCCTCCGGAGCTTCAGGCAGCTTGTAGCTGCTGCGCTTGAGCGAAAGCAGGTATGCCACCAGTGCCTTGGCATCATGCCGCGGCAGGACTTCCTCATCAGAGGATGGCATGTCCGCTATGATCGTCTTCGGATCGATGGCCTCAGAAGAAGGTTGACCCTTGGACACTGCACGCTTTTCGAAAAGGAAACGTACTGGCGCGCAGTTGCTGCCAGGAGACACCGACTGTGGCGAATATTCGTGCGCGTAGTACCAGTCTGCCTTGTCGTGGCGCAGGCCGACATTGGCGAGGTCCGGACCGATGCGTGAGTCGCCCAGGTACGCCGCGCGGTCGCGCACGTAGTCGCGTGCCACCGTGCGGCGCGGGCCATACTCGCGGTCAACATCAGCGCTGTCTGCACGCGAACGCACCTGCTGGCTGTGGCAATACACACAACCGTTGGCGGCGTACACCTGTCGTCCCTGTTCGGCAAGACCACTGTAGGCCGTCGGCGATTGGTCCTTGGTGTCCGGGTCCACTTCAGGTGTCAACCGGCCAGCCTGAACGTAGGGCACCAGCACCATGACGACCCATGACGCGAGAAACAGTGCCAACAGACCGAGGTAAATGGAGGTTGATCTCTTCATGGAACAGAAGCAGCAGCGGCCGTGGCAGGTGCGGGGCTGGAGGCAGGTGTCGTGGTAGTCGAACGAGCACCGCCGAGACGCGGCAACAGGAGCGCAGTGCGCTGCACGTCAGGGTTCGCCCACGCCACACGCAGCAGCACCAGGATGAACGATGCCGCCAAGCAGACGTGACCAGCAGTCAAAATCAGAACAGCTACACACTGAGCGGCAAGGAACGGCTTGATGAAACTCAGGATCACGCTCGCAGGAATCTTCGGATCATCCAAACCGAAGCCTTGCACCAGCCCACCGATCCCAAAACCTACCACCGCTAAGCCCAGTCCAACCATCGCCAGCCAAAAATGCGAGCGAATGAGCGCAGGTGACTCCCATTCGGTATTAAGCAGGCGTGGCACCATGTAGTACGTCGCCCCGAAAAACACGAATCCGACAAAACCGTAGGTCAAGAGTTGCGCACCCGCCGCTGTCAGTAACGTGAAGTGCGTGACTTCATTCACGCTGCGGAACGCCGTCAGCACTTGGAAGAGCACCGCCGCCAAGAAGCACACCGTTGCCACTGACACGAAGCGAAAGCTCGGACTGTGACGCGAGGTTGTCTTGTTCTTACGGGTCGAGCCCAGGAGATTCGTCATGATGGCCACCAGCGGCAGCAGCGAGAGCACCGTCGCCGCAATGGACACACTCAGGAGCCAAGCCGGCACCGGCCCACCGATCAGACTGTAAGCGCCGCTCCATCCCGAGAAAAGCAGCCAAGTCCAGAATCCCACCCGCGCCCAACGGTAGCGGTGGATCGGCTCGCCCGTCGCCTTGGGCACCATATAGTAAGCACCTGCTAGCGCCAGCGGCACGAGCACCGTGTTAGTAACCTGATGCGTGTACCACGCTCCCACAATGGCTTGAGCGGCGGCCTGGGTGTTGAGGAAAAACACCACGAGGTTCGCCGTCCCGTAGATCCACGGGAACCACAGAAACGCCGCTAGTGCGTACCATTGCGAGATGTAGGCCGACTTGTCGTGGCGTTCGCGGAAAAGCATCAGCGCCCAAATGGCGATGAACACGAACGCTGTGAACAGGATCGGCGAAACGTAGCGTGGGAACTCCAGTCCCGGGTACGAAGTGCCGTGTCCGTAGAGGATAGACACTACCCCGAGCGTCACACCGAGGTTCCACAACGCCCATGCAGCCGTCAGCACGCCCCCGTGGCGTAGCGGTGCGCGCCCGAGCCGCGCGAGCAACCACAATCCGAGGCCGATTCCGAGCGAGAACTCCCACCCATAAAGCATGGCGTTCGTGCCTGCCGGATGCACTCGGCCAAACGTCAACCACGACACATTCGCGAGGAAATTAGGCAAACTCAGCTTGAGCGACGAAACCGTCGCCAGCGCCGAGCCGATGAGCAACCACGAGATCGACGACAAAAAGAATAGCATCGTCGGTAACTGCACAGAGGCGTCGATTTCGCGCGCCAGCGCTGCCATGTCAGACGAGAACCCAGCGCCCGTTTTCGGATCAGACGTGACAGGGGCAGCAGCCGTCAACGGAGCGGCGGACAACTCGCCACCACCGGCAGGCACAGATTCAGGAGCAGGACTCATGGTTGCAAAAACGAATTCTTTCGATCAGGAAGGCGTCCCACCGGGCGTTGCACCGGGATCCTTCTGGTTTTCGGTCGGCGAGTCTGGCCGCGGGGTATGCCCCGTCGCCGGCTGCGGCAGCGCACCGGAAGGCGTCGGACTCACACCACTAGTTTCTGTGTTTTCCGGCGGCTTGGGTGAAGGCTGTGGCTGTGCACCGGGGCCAGGAGCAGGTCCGGGGTTCAATGCGTTGTTGCTCGCAGCAGGTGTAGGCGACGGGGCCGGCGTGCCGGTGGCAGCCGTGCCAACCTGCGGCGT
>CAXTQD010000053.1:18022-20458 GCA_964246175.1 uncultured Chthoniobacterales bacterium
CGTCGCGGCGGCTCCGGGCGCGCCCAGTCCATTGGCCGGCGGCGGGGTCGCGGCTTGCGCCGGTGCGACGGGCGTCGGAGCCTGTTGTGCAGCGGGTGCCGGCGACGCTTGGTTCAGCGTCGGGTTGGAAGCCGAAGGGTTGATGTTCCCATTCTTAGGAGAGGCTTTCCCCTTGTCGGGCGAAGCTGGTGCGGCGGCAGGCTGCGGGGCGTGATCACCCGTCGCTGGGTACGCGACACGCGGCTTGCTTTGTTGCAGATTATTCATTGCCATGCGCATAGCATCACCAAGCGGCACGCGAATTTTGCCCTTCTCCTTATCCAAATAGGAAGGCGCTTCGTTAAGTAGCTTCCAATCTTCGTCGATGCGCTTCTTGAGGATTTCCTGGCGCTCCTTGACGCGTTTCTGGTCAAGATCCTCGAAGTTGTCTGTGCCAAAGTAACCGATGAGCAACCATGCCAGGAAGCCAGCAGCAAGGATGAACACGATCCCCCAAAAGAACGCCTTGCCCGAGTGGTAACGCGGTCCTCCCGGGCGAACCGACGAAGGTTTATTGGCAACTTGCGGTGCGGTGGTGGTAGCCATGGACGAAAAGAAGACGGTTAGTTCGTGAGACGCAGTGACTCGGGCAAGCGGGCATCGTGACGCGCCACCAAGGGATGCCGGCCAAGCGTGCGCAAGAACACGAGTACCAACGGACATCCAATCGTCACCAGCGCAGCTAGGTCGACGATCATCGTCACAGGCTGAACACCCTTTTCATGCACAAACGGGTTGACAATGATGTACCAGTCCGCCGCGTGCATCACCAATACCCACACCGCCACACCGACCAGGAACTTGGGGTTGGTCTTAGACGGACGTGAGCACAGCAGCGCGAAGGTCACGAAGAAGTGTCCGATCACTTGAAACCCAATTGCCCAAGTGTTCCAGCTTTCGGTATTACGCACCAAGTAAAACTCGGTTTCTTCCGGAATGTTGGCATACCAAATCAGGAAGAACTGACTGAACGCGATGTACGCCCAGAACACTGTGAAGGCCAGCAGCAGCTTTCCCATGATGTGGAAATGCTGTGTGCTGACAACGCCTTCTAGGTAGCCTGCGCGGCGCAACAGGAACGACACGATGATGAGCGTTGCCATCGCGCTCCACGCCGATCCAGCGAAGATGTACACGCCCCACATGGTCGAATACCAATGGTAGGAAATACTCATCACCCAGTGGATCGCCGCGAACGTCAGGAGCACGCCGAACATAGGCACGAACGCAAAAGACCACCCGCGCGCTTTAGTCGAATAGCTGAGGTCGTTGGTCTTGTCCTGCCTGAGCGACAACCAGCGCAACGTGTACGCCGCGGTGAAGAAGAAGCTAAAGTAAATCGCCGTTAACACGGCCCACGTCGGCGGGTTGAGCAGGATGTGCTTGTTGTCGAGGGAAGGTTCGACTCCAGGCGGAATCGTCATCCATTGGTAGAGCAGTGGCGCGCCAATCGCGAGCGGGATGAAAAAAAACGGCAGGACGGAGAACGAGTTGGCGGCGGTTTCGAGCAAACGCTTGATGACCGCGCTCCATTCGGCATCCATCGTGTAGTGGATTAGAATCCAGAACAGCGAGCCCGCCGAGATCGTGAAGAAAAACATGAACGCGAACAGCCACGATACCAAGAACTGTCGCGCTCCCGCGTGCGCTTCGTGCGTCCACGGCACGAAGAGACTAACGACCATGATCAACGCTCCGATGCCGGTCGCCAAGAGCAGCCCGAAAATGACGGGGCCGAGGTTAGCGTAGCGGAAGCGTTCCTCCTTGAGCTGATCAGCGGTGGTTTGATGCGATACGGCGCTCATGTGACGGGGAAACGGCTCAGGGCTTGGCGTTGACAGCCTTTTGCTGCTCGGGGGTGAGTTCGGCGAGCGTAACTTCCTGCGCTTTTTGCAACGCACGGATGTAGCAGACAATGGCCCAACGGTCGTGCACGGTAATATTCGCCCCGTAGCCGTTCATCGAGTTATGGCCGTTGGTGATCGTGTAGTAGATCTCGCCGTCAGCCATCTTGAGATACTTATCGAGATGGTAGTTGGCGATATTGGCGAGGCCGTACTGGCTCGTGACGCCGTTACCCCCGCCAGTCGCACCGTGGCAGACGGCGCAGTTGATTGTGAACCGCTCGCGGCCTTTCTGCATCAGCTCGTCGTTCACTTCCAGCGGAATGCCCGTGCCCCATTGGTCACCAATCATGCCGGTGTCGTAGTAGGTCGGCCCCTCGGTGAAGGCGAGCCGTTCGTGGTTATCAGCCGTTTGCGGACCATCCGCACCGGCCAACCGGGAAAACTCGGTTTTGTGTTCCTGGGTGAAGCCCATTGGGACGGCACCTTCCACTGGGCGGCGCGGTCCGACCCCATCGGCGAAGAATCCACTCGTGGACTGCGGCTTGACTTT
>CAXTQD010000053.1:20468-21271 GCA_964246175.1 uncultured Chthoniobacterales bacterium
ACTTTGGGTTGGCGTACCATGTCCGGTAAGAACTCGAACGGGCGACCTGTCGAATGACGCCCGCGTGGTCCAGCCACGATAACGACCAAAAGCACGGTGATCAGAAAACCGAGAAGGAGGTAACGCATACAGGGAAAACAGCGGCAGAGAGCCTATTCGTCGTAAACCATCGTGACGTTGGTCGCGCCAATTTTGGAGAGGAATTCACTCGTACCCTTCTCCGAAAAACGGGCATCACTGGCCTCTACGACCACGAAGAAGCCGTCGTCGGTGACTTTGTTAAAACGGTCCCAGTTAAAGAGCGGATGGTGCCAGCGCGGCAGGAGGTTCAAAGCGAGCATCCCGAACACCGCGCCAAACGCCGAGAAAAGCACCGTCAGCTCGAAAATCACCGGGAAAAACGCCGGGATTGTCGTCCAATTGATCGGCTTGCCCTGCACCACGAGCGGGTAGAGGTAAACCGCACTGCCGATCTCAAGCAGGATCGCCGTTGCCGTACCGCTCAAGCCACTGAGGAGCACGATGTAGGACACGGCCGATTTGCCTAGTCCCATCGCGTCGTCCATTCCGTGAATCGGAAATGGCGAGAAGGTGTCCCAGCGTTTAAACCCGGCGTCGCGCACGGCCTCCGCCGCGTTGAAGAGCGAGGCGGCATCCGGGAACTCGGCTCCAAGTCCGTAGGGTTTGGCGGTGGCGGTAGGAAGCGGCATGGCTGTTTGCTCCTCTTAGTTAGTGCTTGCCCTCGTCGGCAACGCTCGGGTTGATGGCTTGGGCAGGCTGACCGGCCGTGGCGGGCACCATGT
>CAXTQD010000054.1:0-9581 GCA_964246175.1 uncultured Chthoniobacterales bacterium
GCTCCGGCTTGTCAGACTTCGGCTGTGAGGTCCACGCACTCGCGGTGAGTGGCAGTGCGCCCAGCACCAAGACCAGAAGCAACCTCGTTCTCATGCGGGATGATTCGCTTTGTCTCTGTGGAGCGGATCGTCATCTTTTGCAACCCCGGGATTGCCCTCAGCTCGCCCGCCGTTTACAGGAACCGCGTTGAACCCTACCGTCCGTCGCTTCCCGCGCAACGCCTACGATTGGGCGTGGCTGCTGTTTCTCGTGTGGACGGCGGTGGGCTTTGTAGTCATGCCGCTGGGGGTCACGCCGGCACAGGCCCGCGCGGGGCTGGGTGCCGGCCCGCTCGGCGGCACAGCGGCGGCGATCCTGGGAGTTTCCGACGCTGTGTGGATGGGATTGGCCGCGGCGACGGTGTACTTCCACGCGGTCGGCAGCGAAGGACTCCCGACGGCGCGCGCGCAAGCGGTCATCGTGCTGTTTGCTTCCACGGTGTTCGAGTGGGTCGGAGCGCGGACGGGATTCCCGTTTGGACCTTACGTGTACACGGAGCACTTTGGCCCGCGGATCGACGGAGTGGTGCCGATGGCGATCCCCCTGGCATGGCTGGTCGTGATCCTGTGCGGCAAGAACCTCGTGGAACTCCTCCACCCTACAGCCAGCCGGCTGACGACCGCGGCGGGCGTGGGGGCCGTGGCCGTGCTCACCGACCTGAACCTCGAACCCGTTGCCTGGCACATCCGGCAGTATTGGCTCTGGTATCCGCTCCAGGTTCCGCCCCCCTCGGAGAACCCACCTTGGCAGAACTACGCGGCGTGGTTCGTCCTGAGCTTCGCGCTGGCCGTGGTGCTGCCTTCCGACGGCAGCCTGCGTCCACGCCGTCCGACCCGCTGGCGCCCCGTCGTGCTTCTGACGCTTCTTAACACCCTCCTCGCCCTGGTCCACGTCAGTGCCGGATGGCGGCACCCATGAACAGCAGCCAACGGTCGCCCCTCGGCGACCGGGTACCGGCGAACCGCGGGAGGCTCTGGAGACTGGCGGCGCTGGGCAACGAAGGCAACTGGATCGATTTGTCACTCAGCCAAAAGGAATTGGAATAGTCCGCCTGCTTGAAGAAGCGCACGCTGCCGTCCACGAACAGGTAGTGCGCGCCGCCGTCGTAGCCGCCGGGTTGAACTCGTTGAGCAGGTCCTAGAGCGGTTGGAAGAGCACATCCACGTAGAAGCCCATCGCCCCCTGCGTCTTGAGTCCTAGCAGGATGGTTTGCGCGGGCAGCGGCAAACGGTTGAGCGGGATCATGCTCGGCACCTGGCCCTCGGAGGCGAGGTCGTCGAAGCCATTGTAGACGTAGCCGGTGTTGTTACCTGCGACGAGAATACAATGTCGAACGGCAGCCGGGCGGTCTGACGATCCTGCGGGTCGAGGAACACTCGCGGATCACTCGGGCTCAGGTATCGGCAAAAAAGCTGTGGCCAAGTGCCGCCCGCGACGTTTGGTTCTGATAGGACACCTGGAGCTAGGTGGCCGGGCAGTTCCTGGTTAAGGTCGTTCGCGTAAAGGTGCGTGGCGATGCAAAGTTGGCGTAAGTTCGACATCTCCTTCACGCGCGCGGCGTCCTGGCTGACGTGCGTGGTTGCCGGGATAGCTACCCCCACTAACACCGTGAAAGTCACCACGGCTACGAGCAGTTCCAACAGTGTGAAAGCGGCTTTCACCAATGCACGAACCGCGTCAACTTATCCCGTGAAGCCAGTGCCTGACGAGCCCCTTTGACAATAAGGCGCGATTTACATATGCCCCGCTTCGCTCGCGCGAACCACGATGGATGTGAGTTTCGATACAAGGGCACGTAGAACGCTGCGATGGAGTCTCGATCATTGTTCCAAAATTATTGGCAAAAGCTCCCGCCAGTTTGGCGCGCTGTCGTGGCGACCGTCCCGGTTTTGGTCGTCACATCGTACCTGTTCGTCGGGAGTCGTAACTCGGAGCGTCTTCTGCTCGAAGCCGAGACCGCCCGGCAGGAAGACAGCGTCATTTTACAGTTTCAGAACTTCGTCTCGACGCGCATCAACGCCCTCAAGCAAGTTGGCAACTTTGTGCTGTCCACAACCACGAAGGACAAGGGCAGCGGCGATTTGACGCTCTTCCTCGTTCGGACAGCGGCGGAGACCCCGGGATTCGAGTCGGTCGCGCTGATGGATGGGCGCGGTGTGGTGCAGCAGCAGTTCCCGGCAACCGGCAGGCCCAGCCTCGCGGGAATAGGTGATATGTCGGCGTTCGCCAAGGCGCTGGCGTCACACGAGCCGACGGCAACGGGGAGCTTCGAGTTGCCGGGTGACAAGGAGGCGTTCACGGTCGTGGTGCCAGTCCGCCGTGATAACGCCACCGCGGGCGCGGTCGTCGGCACGATCCTCCTAGGCGACGGGATGCGCGACCTCTTCGGCCGTGACGCGCTGGATTGGAACCTCGAAATCTCCGACCGCACCGGCCGGGTGGCTTACCGTGCAACCCCCGGCGGCAGCAACGCGCTGACCGTCCCCGGCAGGCTCGTAGACGAACGCCACATCCCCGTCGCCGACATGGCGTGGCGCGTACGGCTGTGGCCTACCCCGCTCTTGCTCTCAACCTTGCGTACCGCACAGCCGTGGCGCATTCTCGTCATTGGCCTGCTGGCGTCAGTAGTCACGGCGGTGGCGAGCTTTCTTCTGACCCAACACCAGGCACGGCTGACGCAATCCCTGCGCGAGACCGAGCGTCTCGCTTCCGACGTGGAGGAAACCCGGCGGCGTCTGAGCGAGACCGTCAACGGCATCGACGCCGTGATTTGGGAGAGCGACGCGGCGTCGGGACGGTTCACCTTTCTCAACGACTACGCGCGCAAGCTCCTAGGCATCGACACCGCGCGCCGCCTGTCCGCGCCGGCACGATGGTTCGACCACGTCCATCCCGACGACCGGACGCGCGCCTTAGAAATCTCCCGCCAAGCCACCCGCCCCGGCCAGACGTACCCAGCCGAATACCGCATGATCACCGCCGATGGTCGCACGCTGTGGGTGCGCGAGATCATCACGGTCATCGGGCACGACGGCCGCGCCACCGGCCGCCGCGGCGTGGTCGTGGATGTCACCGCGCGGATGCAGGCCGAGGAGGCGCTCCGCCAGAGCCAGAAGCTCGAAAGCCTCGGCGTGCTTGCCGGCGGCATCGCGCACGACTTCAACAACCTGCTCACGACGATCTTGGGGAACGCCGAGATGCTCGTTCCCTTTTTCACCGGCATCGCCAGCGGTGGACGCAAGCATCTTGACAAGATCGAGCGCACCACGCGCCGGCTAGCCGAGTTGACCCGCCAGATGCTCGCGTACTCGGGCCGCGGACAGTTCACAGTCGCAGAGGTGGATCTGAATGCTCTCATCACTGAGATGACCGAGCTGTTGGCCATCTCTACCCCTAAAAACGTGCGCGTGGTTTACCACCTTGATCCTGCCTTGCCGCTCATGGAAGCCGACGCGGCGCAGATCCGTCAGGTGGTTCTTAACCTCCTGACCAACGCCGCCGAAGCCATCGGTGAACATGCCCGCGGTGAGGTCGTCATCCGCACGGAGCCCGAAACTCTCGACGCGGCACGCGCGGAGGAACTTTTCGCCGGGCAGGAAGTCGCGGCCGGTGACTACGTGCGCCTGGAAGTCGCCGACACCGGCAGCGGCATGAGCCCGGAGACCCTCTCAAAGATTTTCGACCCGTTCTTCACGACGAAGTTCACTGGGCGGGGGCTGGGTCTGGCGGCCTTGCGCGGGATCGTGCGGCGACATCGGGGCGGCATCCGGATTTTCAGCCAGTTGGGAGAAGGCACCGTGTTCTCGCTGCTGTTCCCGGCTAGCCACGCACGGACGGCGCTGCCGAATGGCACGGCGCCGGTGGTGGCGTCGCCGCTAGGGTTGCGCGGTGCCAGCGTCCTCATCGTGGACGACGAGGAGGGCTTGCGCACGTTGATGGCCGACGCACTTGAGAGTGAAGGTGTCACGATTGTGCAAGCCGTCGATGGCGAGGACGGCATCGAGCAATTCAACCGCCACGAGGATGAACTCGACGCCGTGGTGCTCGACCTGACGATGCCCAAACTCAGCGGCGAGGAAGTCTTCCGTCAGATCAAGGCGCGGCACCCGGCCTTGCCGGTGATCCTGTGCTCAGGTTATACGCAGGAGGATGTGGCGCGGCAGTTTGTTGGGGTGGAACTCGACGGTTTCATCGAAAAGCCGTTCACTCCGTCGCTGCTGATCGAGAACCTCCTTGCCGCGCTGGCAGAGAGGCGTCCGGCCGTCGCGTCGCCGCGGCACGATGGGAGTCGCAACCCGGTGGCGGGTGGTTCATCGTCTCCGGCGAGCCGCCCCCAGCCATGAACCTGCGTCACCTTTTCACGCGCGTCCTCACTCCCCAGCGTCTCGAACGGCCGTTGCATACCGTCGACCGGCGCATGGCCAAGGAGTGGATCAAAAAGCGGCTGGCGGTGCTCTTCCCCGAGTTGCGTGGTAATCCCGTTGCCTTGGAGAATGCCTACCGCGAACTCGGGTTAGAATCGACTGGCACCGTCCGCCGACCGGACGGAGAGGTTTCGACGTTCGCCGTGAACGTCACCCCGGAGGTGACTGACCCGTTCGAGCAGCGTTGA
Organism: uncultured Chthoniobacterales bacterium; assembly: GCA_964246175.1. GTDB lineage: Bacteria > Verrucomicrobiota > Verrucomicrobiia > Chthoniobacterales > SZAS-18 > CAHJWO01. The sequence continues at coordinate 4,653 of CAXTQD010000054.1, forward strand.
CCCGCGACACTAGCGCCGCAACGCGGCCGGTCCAGAAAAGAAAACGGCGGTCTTTGTGGGCCGCCATTTCTTCAGGGTTGTCCTTCCATGCTCAGAACGGGATGTCGTCGTCGTCATCCGCGTCGTTATTAGCCGGGGCGGGTTGCGGCCGGCCGGCACCGCCACGTTGTGGGGCGCTGTTCCCGCGCTGCGGGGCACTACCCTGTTGGTAACCACCACCGCTACCGCCACTGCCACTGCGCTGGCCTTGCGGCTGGGGACGTTGCGGACGCTGGTCGTAGTCGTCGCCGCCACCACTACTCTGTTCTTGTGACTCGCCGCGGTTGCCGCTGTAGGCACGCCCGCCACCGCCCTCGCCGCCGGCCTCGCCACGCGCGCCGAGTAGTTGCATCTGCTCGCCGGTCACGCGCAGCTTCGAGCGCTTCTGGCCAGTTTGCTTGTCGTCCCAAGTGTCGAGTTGAAGCCTGCCTTCAATGTAAACGGGCTTACCCTTGCCGAGATATTCCTTGGCGATCTCTGCCTGCCGGCCCCAGAGCGTCACGTCCACAAACGTGGTCTCCTCCTTCTTTTCGCCGCTTTCCGTCGTGTAGTAGCGGTTGATTGCGAGGCCCAGCTCGGCGATGGCCGAGCCTTTGGGGGTGTACTTGATCTCCGGGTCACGGGTCAAGTTGCCGATCAGCATGACTTTGTTGAGGTTCGCCATGTAGCAAATGTAGCAGAATCAACTCTTCTTGACAGCTTTTTTCGCGGTCAATTTCTGATAGTTCTGACGGTACACTTCCGGGTCGAGTTTGAACTTGGCGCGCAGCTTGTCGATGACCGTCGGCTCGGCGTTGAAGACGAAGTTCACGAAGTAGCCGCCGGTTAGCGGGCCGGCCGCGTACGAGAAATCTCGCTTCTCCATTTTCTGAACCTGTTCAATGTCGGCTCCTTCCTTCTTGAAGTCCTTTTCGAGCCGGTCAATCACGTCTTTGACGGTGTCTTCCTTGCCTTGGGTGTCTAGGACCAGAAGGCCCTCGTAGCGGTTTTTCATAAACGATGTTGGGTGTGCGGTTAAGTGGTTAAGAAGAAGCTTCGGCCGGCGCGCGGTTGAAGACGTTCATGGCAGCCTCGAAGCCGTGTTGACGGGCGTGTTCAACGGCATCGGCGGCGCGGTCGATGGCAGCGGAAAGAACTTCCTGCTCACGCGGCATGAATTTGCTCAGGACGTGATCCACCATGGAGCGTCCGCCCGCCGCCGCACCGATGCCCACCCGCAGGCGCGGGACGGCCGAGGTGCCGAGGTGTTCGATGACGGACTCCATGCCGTTCTGGCCGCCGGAGGAGCCCTCCTTGCGCAGGCGCAGGTGGCCGAGCGGCAGCGCGAGATCGTCGAAAATGACGAGCGTTTCGGCGGGTTCGATCTTGTAGAACTGCGCCGCGGCGCGCACGGCCCGGCCGCTGAGGTTCATGTAGGTCGCGGGCTTGAGGTAGGTGCAGCCGTCGTTTGCCCGCACCCAGAACGTCTGCCAGTTCGTCGAGTAGCCGAGCGAGAGCCCGAGCCGGGCGGCGAGACGGTCCACAACCATAAAACCGGCGTTGTGCCGGGTGTTCTCGTACTCCCGCCCGGGATTGCCCAAGCCCGCCACCAATCGGATGGCGAGTGCGTTGGCGGGAGCGGAAGCCATGCGGAAGGCGCAGGTTTAGGGCGTGGTCGCCGAGGTCGTCGTGTCCGCGGGCTTGGTTTCCTCGGTCGCAACCGGCTGCGAGCCTTCCGGCAGGTCGGAGGGCGAGGCGGGTGCCTCCTCGACGGTCGGGGCCGTCACGGACACCACCGTCAGGTCGGCGTCGTTGGTCACGGTCACGCCGCGGGGCAGCTTCAGGTCGCGCACGTGGATGGAATCGCCGATGCCGAGCGCACTGATGTCCACGGTGATCGCGTCGGGCAGGTCGGCTGGCAAGCACTCGACTTCCACGGTGTGCAGGGCAATTTCCAGCACCCCACCGCTGGTCGTCACACCCGCAGCCTCGCCGGTCGTGTTGATGGTGACCTCCGCGGTGAGGACTTCGTCGGCGGACACCGCGTGCAGATCGATGTGGAGCACCTTGCCGCTGACGGGGTGATGCTGGATTTCTTGGATGAGCGCCGTGCGGGTTTCCGCACCGATGGCAACCTCCACGAGCACGCTCTCGCCAGTGGTGTGGGCGAGAAGCTGGTCTACGTCGTGTGCGACCAGTTGAAGGTTACGCGCCGGGTCTTTCGCCCCGTAGATGACCGCCGGGACAAAGCCCGCGCTCTTGATCTTCTTGATCGCGTTGCGGCCGGACTCGGTCCGGGGCTGCGCGGTGATCTTCAATTGGGTAGCCATAGGAAAAAGGAAGGGACGGAAGATGGAGGATTTTCGGCCGATTGCAACCCCGCAATGCGCCGGGAGCTAAATCCCTCGCGTCTAGTTGATCACGTCCACGTTGAAAAGCCCGCTGACCGACTCGTCACCGTGGATGCGCTTGATCCCCTCGCCCAGCAGCCCGGCGATGGAGAGCACGGTCATGCGGCAGCTTTGGAGTTCGGCCTTGTGCGCGGGGATGCTGTCGGTGGTGATGAGTTCCTCGACGACGGAGTTACGCAGGCGTTCCACGGCCATGTCGGTGAGGACCGCGTGGGTGACGGCCGCACGCACGGAGCGCGCCCCGTGGTCCTTGCACAGCTTGGCGGCGCTGGTGATGGTGCCGGCGGTTGTCGTCAGGTCGTCCACGAGGAGGACGTTGCGGTCGGCGACCTCGCCGATGAGATAGGCGCTGTCGACCTCCGTGTCGCTCTTGCGCTTCTTGGCGACGGTGGCGAGTTGGACGTGCAGAGCGCGCGCATACGAATCGGCCACCTTGATGCCGCCCACGTCAGGTGCCACAACCACGAGCGGGGCCATGTCCTGCGTGCGCAGGTGGCGCAGAAAGACGGGTTGCGCGTACAGGTGGTCCACCGGGATGTCGAAGAACCCCTGGATCTGTTGCGCGTGGAGGTCCACGGTCAGCACGCGATCCACGCCCGCCGCCGCGATGAGGTTGGCCACGAGCTTGGCCGTGATGGGCACGCGCGGACGGTCCTTGCGGTCCTGCCGGGCGTAGCCGAAAAACGGCATCACGGCCGTGATCCGCGCGGCGCTGGCCCGGCGGGCGGCGTCGGCGAGGATGAGCAGTTCCATCAGGTTGTGGTTCACCGGCGGGCAGGTGGGCTGCACGAGGAACACGTCCCGGCCGCGGATGTTCTCCATGATCCGCACGCTCGTCTCGCCGTCCGGGAAGGATTTGACCTGCGCCTCACCGAGCGGGATGCCGATGTTTTCGGCGATACTGCGGGCAAGGTCAGGGTGGGCCGAACCGCTGAAAATCTTGAGTTCGGAACGGGACGACGGGGCCATCGGAGTACAGAAAACGGGGAGAACCGGGCCGCCGTCGGGTACGTCGGCCGGGGAGGCACGTTGGCTCGAACCGAGGCGGTTGCCAAGAGATTTTGCCGCGGAACCGTGCTATGGACCGCCCGCGATGAACGAAGCTCCTTTCCCTTATCGGCTCGTGGCGAGCGACCTCGACGGCACCTTGCTCGGGCCGCACAAGGACATCAGTGCCGCCAACGCCGACGCCGTGCGCCGGCTGCGCGGGACAGGGGCAAAGTTCATCTTGGCGTCGGGCCGGCGGCACCAGAACAGCGTGCGTTTCCACCGGCAGCTCGGGTTGGATGGGCTCCTGATTTCCTGCGCCGGCGCGAGCGTACGCGATCCGCAAACGGGCGAGACCATTCACGAAGTCTGCATCCCACCCGATCTAGCGGACGAACTCGTCGCCGGGGGCGAAAAGGCCGGGTACACGGTCGTCTACTATCACCGCGACCACCTGTACGTCACGACGACTACCCACTGGACGGACCTCTACGAATCCCGTGTCGCCGAGCGGGCGGAGCGATTCTCCGGCAGCCTGCGCGACCTGCGCGGTGAGGCGGCTCTGAAAATCGTCTGGTACGGCGAGCCGTCCGTCTTACAAGGCATCCGAGCGGAAATAGAAAAACGCTACGCCGGCCGTTTAGGGATCGTCGCCACGGACCCGGAGAACCTGGAGTTCAACGCGCCGGAGGCGAACAAGGCCCGGGCGTTGGAAGTGGTCTGCCGATACTACGGGGTGGCGCGGGAAGGGTCGCTGGCCTTCGGCGACGGCGAGAACGACGCGCCCATGCTGCGTTGGGCTGGCTATGGGGTGGCGATGGACGGCGGCAACACGCACGCGAAGGAAGCGGCTGATTTCGTCAGCCCGGCGGGTGCGCCGGAGGAGAGTTTCGCACGCGGGGTAGATGCGGTGTTCGCCCGATAACTGCGGCGTGTCACGTACGCCGACCAAACTTGCGCTCCAGCTCCGCGTAGGAAAACTGGATCATCGTCGGCCGGCCGTGCGGGCAGCAGTAGGGCAGTTCGCACGCCAGAAGATCGTCGAGCAGGCGGACCAGTTCCCGCTCACGCAAGCGGTCGTTGGCTTTGACCGCATGACGGCAGACCGTCTTGGCGATCATTTCCTCGCCCAGACGCAGCTTCGACGCCCCTGCCCCGGCGGCCTGGAGCGCGTCGATGATCTCACGCAAGAGCGGCAGCGGATCGGCGACGTGGAGGAAAGGCGGCAGGCTGTCCAATTTGAACGCCCCCGTGCCGAACTCCTCTAGTCCGATGCCCATGCGCTGGAGTGGCTCCAAATGCCGCCGCAGCCAGTCGGCATCCTTCGGACCCATCGGCAAGGTCAGCGGGAAGAGAAGCTGCTGGCTGAGCGTATCGTTGGCTTCCAGGCGGCGGCGAAGTTCCTCGAAGAGGATGCGCTCGTGGGCGGCGTGCTGATCCACCAGCACGAGCCCGGCCTTGTTTTCCATCAGGACGTACAGCCGACCGAGCAGCCGGAGAGCCTGTTTCCGGT
>CAXTQD010000054.1:9591-21227 GCA_964246175.1 uncultured Chthoniobacterales bacterium
ATCACGAAGGCGAAGAAGGGCACGGCGCAGAAGCCGGCCGAGCACGCCGAGGAGGTTGAACTGCCCGGTGGCCGTGGAGGGTTCGCGGGGCGGCGGAGGCGGTGCCTCTGGCAGCGGGAAATCGGCCAATGGCGGCACAAAGCGCGGCGGGGCGGCGACTACCGGAAACAGGCTCTCCGGCTGCTCGGTCCGCGGAGAAGGCTGCAGCGGCTCCGGGGCGAGGGCGACGGGCTCCGGCGGCGGTGAGATGGGTAAAATCAGCGGTGTCACCTCCGGTAGCGGGGCTTGGTGGAAGGAGCGCGTCCATTCGGCGCGGCCAGCTTCCAGGGTGCGGCGCACAGCGGCGGTCAGCGCCTCGCGCACCGTGCCCGGGTCGCGGAAGCGCACCTCGCGCTTGGACGGATGGACGTTCACGTCCACCGCGGCCGGGTCCATGTCCAGGAACAGACACGCCACCGGGTAGCGACCTTTCATCAACGCCGTGTGGTAACCCTCACGCAGGGCAGCGTTGACGACGGCGTTTTCCACCACGCGGCCGTTGATGAAAACGCGCTGGCTCGCCCGCGTCGCGCGGCTGACCCCGGCCTTGCCGATGAACCCCGTGATCTTGAGCCCGCCCGGCGGCACCGCCCGGGGCGCGTCGACCGGCGTCAACTCGTTCGCCGCTTCTTCGCCCGCCAGGTCACGAATCCGATCGAGCAACCGCCGCACACCCGGCAGTTGGAACACCGTCCGCCCGTCGCGCACGTACGTGAACCGCACCGCCGGGTGCGCGAGCGCGAGAAGGTGGAGTTGCGCCTCGACGTGCGCTGCCTCCGTGCCCTCGCTGCGCAAAAACTTCCGGCGCGCCGGCAGGTTGAAGAACAACGAGCGCGCCTCCACGCTCGTGCCCGGCGCGTCGCCGCAGTCGCGGACTTTTTCCACCCGGCCGCCGTTGACGAGGATTTCTGTGCCCGCCAAGGCTCCGGCCTCGCGCGTGGCCAGCCGGAAACGCGACACGCTGGCAATCGACGGCATGGCCTCCCCGCGGAACCCGAGCGTGGCGATGGCGGCAAGGTCCGCGCCCGTACGGATCTTGCTTGTGGCGTGTCGCTCCAAACACAGCAGCGCGTCGTCGCGGTCCATGCCGTGCCCGTCGTCAGACACGCGCACCAGGGCCATGCCGCCGCGCTGGATGACGACCTCCACCGCCGTCGCACGGGCGTCGAGGCTGTTTTCCACGAGTTCCTTGACGACGCTGGCGGGCCGTTCGACGACCTCACCGGCCGCGACCTGGCTGGCGACGATCTCGGACAACAGCGCGACGCGGCTCATGGGGTTTGGTTTTGACTTCCGGCCGTGCTAAATTATCAACGAAGACCGCTTCGCGCCACCATGACCATCACGGATAACGCCGTCAAACATCTCCACGCCCTCCTCGCTGACCAGACCGACGCGCCCGCCGACGCCGGCCTGCGCATCTTCATCGACAAAGGAGGCTGTTCCGGACTTCAGTATGGGATGAGCTTCGACGCGCCCAAGGACGGCGACGAGATTACCGAGCGCGACGGTGTGCGTGTGCTCGTGGACACCGACAGCCTCGGGTTCCTGCGCGGGGCGACGGTGGACTACTGCGACGACCTGACGGGCACCGGCTTCCGCATCCAGAACCCCAACGCCCGTCGCACCTGCGGCTGCGGGACTTCCTTCGAGCCGGACACAGCCGGTGCCCGGACGGCGTAAAGCGCGGGGCTGATGAAGGCGCCTCCCCCGATCAACGAGGATTTCCTGCGCCCGCCGGTCGAGTACGACCAGCCCAAGCCGCAGAAGGGCAGCCTGTTCCTGTGGACGGTGTTCATCCTTCTGTTGGTCGGCTTTACCATGGTGTGCTGGATCGGCAGCTACCTCGTGTTCAGCCGACCGGAGATCCCGCTCAGTTACAAGGTCTTGCGCAAGATCAAGAAGATCGACCTGCCGCAGCGTTTCAAGGTGCAGGACCCGCCCAAGGGAGAGTTCCTCGGGCCGGAAAAGCTCTATGAAAAGTTCAGTTCGCTGAGTCCGTCCGCGTTGCGCAAGCTCAACGCCGAACTGGAACGCAACTACCTGCGCAACTACCAGGCCCTCGCCATCACGGACTCGATCCCGTACGCGAAAGGGCGGTTCACGATTCTCGACTCGTACGAACTCGGGCCGAACGACTTCGTCGAGTCAGGCGTCGTGACCTTGGCCGTGGCGGCTGATTACCCGAAGCTGCTGATCGAACACCTGTACTGCGCGCCGGCCAACGTCGCGCCGATCATCAAGCGCAACCTGCGCACGGGCACGGACATCGAGTTGCGTCGCACGTACGAACTGACCGCCGTACTCCACGCCGCCAAGTTGGGCGACGGCCGCATCCAACTCACCGTCGTGCCGCTCAACTACGGCTCCTACGTCTTCCAGGGCAACGAAGGCGGCTTCAGCCTCGAACCACCCACCGAACTCAACGTCGCCGCCGGCTGGCCGGTGATTCGCAAGGACCGCTACAAGGAAGCCAACGACGCGTACGTGGCTTTCCGCACGAAGACGGGCTTCGGCCCGATGGCGGCCTACCGCGATGCCGACAAGAAGCCCGACACCGTGCTCAAGGGCGTGGACCCCGCTCCGGAGGCGACCCCGGCAGCGTCTCCCTCCTCCACTCCGGCGGTCGTGCAGGCCACGCCGCCGCCGGCCGCCAAGGGACCAACCCCAGCTGGCGGCAAGAAGGGCGCGACCCCCACCCCGACACTGGTGGTCAAGAACGACGCGCCGACGCCGCGGCCGGTGGCTCCCACGCCGACGCCGTCCGACGCGGTCAAAGCCGTGCCAAGCACCGCGGTCTCATTGCAACCTTTCTTACAAGCGCCCTCTGCCACCTCCCCGGTGCCGAACGCCGTCGCGGGTGCCGTGCCACCGACCGCCGCTGAATCCACCAAGAACTGGCGTACGTACGACGCCGGCCAGCAGCCCGCCGGCCGGCAGGTGCGCATGGGAGAGTTGACGGGGTTCAACGAGCACGGCGGGCTCAACGGCGACACCGTTTACCTGAGCGGGCAGTTCACGGTGCGCGCGGTGGGCGAGAACAAGACGCGCGGCATCAAGAACGCCGTGCTGCGCTCGGCGGCGGAGGGCAACGTGCGCGTGATCGTGGAGTACCCGGCCGACCGGCCGCTGCCCGCGCAGGGCGCCGAACTGAACCGCGACGAACAAAAGCCCTTCCAGGTGACCCACATCCAGGCGACGCCCGACGGGACGCTCAACGTTTACGCGCGTGAGATTATGAATTGAGCGGCGGGGCCGCCATCACGTCTTCGAGCACCCGCGCGAGTTCGGCCATCTGGTACGGCTTGGCGATGACGCCGCTAAACCCGTGGGCGCGGAAGTTCGCCAGGATCGGATCGTTAGAATAACCACTCGACACAACCGCACGCACACCCGGGTCAAGCGCCCGCAGCCGCTGCACTGTCTCGTGTCCGCCCATGCCCCCGGGTACGGTCAGGTCCACGATGACAGCATCGAACGGCTCGCCGAGCGTCCGCGCCTGCTCGAAACGCACGAGCGCCTCCTCGCCGTGGTCGGCGCAAACCGCCTCGTAACCCAGGTAGCCGAGCATGGCGGTGACGAGTTCCTGCAAGATCGCTTCGTCATCCATGAAAAGGACTCTGCCGCGAGTGCTCACGACAGCGGTCTCGTACCCGCGGGCTTCCTCCGCCACGCGGCCGGCGGGAGCAGCCGACTCGGCCGCCGCGGCTGGCAGGTAAATGTGGAAAGCCGTGCCCACGCCGACCGTGCTGTCCACCTGCATCGCGCCGTCGTGTTTCTTGACGATGGAATATGCCGTCGCCAGCCCGAGGCCGCTGCCGGCCTCCTTGGTGGTGAAGTACGGGTCGAAAATCCGTCCCAGATGCTCGGGCGCGATGCCCATGCCGTCGTCCCGGATCGTCAGGCGCACGTAGCGGCCCGGCTCCAGGGTCGCCACGGGTTCGTCGCGGCTGACGGGAACACTGCGCGCCTCGACGTGCAGGACGCTACCCTCGGGGGATGCCTGCACGGCGTTGAGGACGAGGTTGCTGATGACCTGATGGATCTGATGCCGGTCCACCTCCACCGGCGCGAGGTCTTCCGGCAAATCGAAGCTCGCCCGCAAACTGGAGCCGTGCAGTGCGAACTCCACGCCCTCGCGCACCACCTCGCGCAAGGATTCCACCCGGCGGTTGGGCACGTTGCCCTTGGAAAAGGTCAGGAGCTGCCGGGTCAGGTCCGTCGCGTGCAGACAGGCCTTCTCGATGGAGTTGATGACCGGCGGCACGGGCGAGAGCTTGGTCTTGGCCAGCGAGATGTGCCCCAGGACGGCGGTGAGGATGTTGTTGAAATCGTGCGCGACGCCGCCGGCGATCAGCGCGATGCTCTCCAGCCTGGACGCCTTCTGGAGTTCCTCCTCCAGCCGCTGCTCGCCCGTCGTGTCGCGGAAGACCGTCACGGACCCGGTGATGAGCCCGTCTTCCTGCCGGCGGATGGGTGCGGCCGTCAAGTGCACGGCGCACTCGCGGCCGTGGCGCGAACGCAAGGCGATGCGCTTGGTCAATTCCAAGACGCCGCCGTGGCGCAGCACGTCGAGAACCAAGTGGTGACAGGAGGCGCCGGCGGGGCTGGTATGCAGCCGGAGCACTTCCGCCAATGGCCGGCCGGCCGCCTCGGATTGGGTCCAGCCGGTGAGTTCCTCCGCGACGCCGTTGAGCAGCGCGATGCGGCCGTGGACATCCGTCGTCGCCACGGCCTCACCAATGGAGCGCAGCGTTGTGGCGAGCTGTTCCTTCTCCTCGGCGAGTCGTTGCTGGGCGAGGTGGCGCTCGGTCACGTCGCGCAAAGTCACGATGATGGCCTCCGTTTGCCCCCACGGCACGCGGCTGGCCTGGATGTCCATCGGGCACGGCGTGCCGCCGAGCCGCAGGAACCACCCGGAATGAAACGCCGCGCCCCCACGCCGTACGCGTTCGAGCACGGCACGGGCCGTCGCGCGTTCGTCCAGCGGCCAGAAAAGGTCGAAGCTCTGCCCGACCAGCCGGCGTTCGTCGTAGCCCATCGTCGTGACGGCCTGGTTGACGTGCAGGATGTCGCCGTTGACGGCGTCGAGCACGAGCATCACGTCGAGGTACTCGCGGAAAACAGTCTGGAACTTAGCCTGCAACTCCGTGAGCGCGTTCTGCGCCTGGGCGCGCTCGCGGCGTTCGGCGGCCTCGCGCAATTCCCGCTCGATGGCGGGCACGAGCCGCGTGAGGTTGTTCTTCATCAGGTAGTCGCTCGCCCCGGCGCGCATGGCGGCGACGGCGATCTCCTCGCCGATGGACCCGGAGATGATGAGAAAAGGCAGGTGCGACCCATGTTCGCGCAGGGTCCGCAACGCACGCAGGCCGTCGAAGTGCGGCATGGCGTAGTCGGAGAGCACCACGTCCCAGGGTCCCTGGCCGAGCGCGCGTTCGAGGGCATCGGCGGTCTGGACGCGCTGGTGGTCGGGTTCGTAGCCGCCGCGGCGCAGGAGGCGGAGGATGAGCGCGGCGTCGTCCTCGTTATCCTCAATGAGCAGCACGCGCAGCGGATGTCGGACGGAGCTTGTCCTGGCAGCGGGTACGTCGGCGGGCAGGTGCGGGGAACGGCCGGTCATACGGCTTGGCGGGGCGGGTTTTCGTTGAGGATCAGCCAGTACGCACCGATTTGACGCACGGCCTCGACGAACTGTTGGTAATCCACGGGCTTGCGGATGTAGCTGTTGGCCCCCAGGCCGTAGCCCTGCGCAAGGTCTTGGTCTTCGCGCGAACTGGTGAGGATCACCACGGGCAAGGCGCGGGTGCGCGCGTCGGCGCGGAGTTGGCGGAGCACCTCCATGCCGTTGAGACGCGGCAGCTTGAGGTCGAGCAGGGTGACGGCCGGCTGCTGGCTCAGGTCGCGCCCGGCGTGTGCGCCACGGGCGAAGAGATAGTCGAGCGCCTCGACGCCGTCGCGCGCGACGTGAACCTTGTGGCGGATGCCGTTGCGCGCAAAGGCACGCAGGGTCAGCGCCTCATCGTCCGGATTGTCTTCCACCAGGAGAATCGTCTTGCCGGCCACTGCACTGCTGGGCAAGTCGGTGGCGGCCGCGGCACTCATACGGTCGTCGTACGAGGAGAAGCATCCGTCGCGCCATGGCCAGCCGCCAACGGCGCAACGGTTGTTTCGGCGGGAGTTTTTTCCGTGGCGCTCGTCATGCCGGCTGCCGTCAGGGTGAAGGAAAAACGCGCGCCCTGTCCTGGCGAGGCATCCGCCCACACCTCGCCACCGTGCCGGTAGACGATGCGCTGCACGGCAGCCAAGCCGATGCCGCGGCCAACGGGGAACTCCTCCGGCCCGTGCATCCGCTGGAACGCGCCGAAAAGCCGCCCCGCGTACTCGGGATCGAAGCCCGCGCCGTTGTCGCAAACCTGAAACACGGCCGCCCCGGGCCGGGTAGGCTCGGGCGGCAACGCGCGGAAGGCGATCAGCGCCACGTCGCGCGCGGAGGTGAACTTCCACGCGTTGGCGAAAAGTTGCCGCAACGCCTCGGCTAGGAGCGTGCGGTCGGCCACGGCGAGAACGTCGGCAGGGATCTCCCAACGCACGGTGCGCGTCGGCTCGGACGCGGCGAGCTTGGCGGCGGTTTCGCGCGCGAGGCTGCTCACGTCCACGGGCTCGGGGTGGAACGGCGCGCGCGCGATCTGCGCCAGCGACAGGAGGTCGTCCACGAGGCCATGCAAGGTCTTGGCGTTGGCGCGTACCCGGGCGAGATAACCCTGCGCGGTGGGGTCGAGGTCGGCCGCATGATCTTCGGCGAGCGCCTGCGAGAATCCCTCGATCCCGCGCAACGGCGCGCGCAGATCATGCGACACCGAATAGGTGAGCGAGACGAGTTCGCGCTCGGCGGCGAGGGCCTGGGCCTGGGCGCGTTGCCAGCGTTCGTGGACCAGCGCGTGGGAGCGGCGGAGGGTGGCGAGTTCACGCCGCAGGTCTTCGTCGACCGGAGCGTAGGGACGCGACCGCTCGGCACGGATGCGGCGCAGGGTTCCTAGCAGGTGCCAGCCCCACGCCAGCAACCCGGCGGTAGCAACCGCCAGCAAACCGACGGCGAACGTCAATGCCGACATCATTAGAGGAGCCATATCGGTCGAAAGAAAACGCGCGTCAACCCTCCAGCAGGCGCCGCGCGGCGGGTCCTCTTATTCGACGAACTCCAACTCCACCGGCGCAGGGATGATCCCGTGTTCACTCGCCGCGCCCAGGAACTCCTGGATGGCCCGCCGTCCCGTGTCGCCGTAGTCGCGCGTGTAGTCGTTGACGTACATCCCGATGAACTGGTCCGCCAGCGGCACGTCGAGCCCACGGGCGAGCGGCATGGAGTGCTGCACGGCGTCGGCGCGGTGGGCCAAGCCGTAGTCGATGCTCTCGCGCATGATCGCGGAGAGTTCGCGTTGGACCTCGGGTCCGAGGTCTTTGCGCACGACGTTGCCGCCGAGCGGCAGCGGCAGGCCGGTCTTGTTCTTCCACCACTCGCCGAGGTCCACGATTTTCGTGAACCCCTCGCGGGCATAGGTGAGTTGCCCCTCGTGGATGATGAGCCCTGCGTCCGCCTGGCCGCTCTGCACGGCGTCGAAAATCTGGTCGAAGGGCACGACGGTGTGCTCGAAGTCCCCCGCGTACAGCCGCAGCGACATGAAGGCGCTCGTTTTGAGTCCCGGAATGGCGACCTTGTGGCTCTTCAGCCATTCCACGACGGCCGCCTGTTCGCCTGCGCGGACGGCCGGCGGGATCTCAGTGCGCGAGGCGTCGGCGATGACCATCGGGCCGTAGCCGTCGCCCATGCTCGCGCCGTTGGGCAGGAGGCTGTACTTGTCGAGCACGTAGGCGACCGCACCGAAGGAAATGGCCGAGAGGTGCAGCTCTCCCCGCATCGCGCGCTGGTTGAGCGTCTCGATATCCTGGAGGGTGTGCTCGAACTCGTAGCCGCGCGGGTCGATCTTGTGCGCGGCCAGCGCGTAGAACATGAACGCATCGTCAGGGTCGGGCGAATGACCCAGGATGATGACTTTGGGACGGTCGGTGGGCATGACGCTGGGAATGTACCCGCTTTGCGCCGCATCTACAAATTTGCCGGATACATTCCTACTCGGGAGGTGGGATGGGGGATGGCAGAAGGAAAGCATCCCGGCGGGAGGTTTCTCTGGTTTCGCATCCTACATCTCGCATCCCGCACGCCACCTGCCGATTCCGACGCTGTACTTTTGCCAAGTTCGTTCCTACGGTGGCTCGTTCTCCCCGCCATGGATTCCCCGGATCGTCCCAAGCTCCGCCTGCTCTTCCAGCCCGCCGTGCTCGTCGGGGCACTCGGGTATTTCGTGGACATTTACGATTTGTTGCTCTTCCAGATCGTGCGTGCCAGGAGCCTCGCCGATCTCGGCATCACGGACATCGCTACCGGTGTCCACCTCTACAACTGGCAGATGGCCGGTCTGCTGGTGGGCGGTATCCTGTGGGGGATTCTTGGTGACCGCAAAGGACGCACGATCCTGCTCTTCGGCTCCATCGCGCTCTACTCGGGGGCGACGCTGGCGAACGCCTTCGTGCACTCCTACGGCGCGTACGCGTTCTGGCGCGTGTTGGCCGGGGTTGGGTTGGCAGGCGAACTCGGCGGCAGCATGGCGCTCATCTCGGAGATCCTTCCCCGCGATCTGCGCGGCTACGGCACGATGACCGTGGCAACCGTCGGGGTGTTCGGCGCGGTGGTGGCCGGGCTGACGGGCAAGCTGCTCGACTGGCGCGTCGCGTACGCGGTCGGCGGGACGCTCGGGTTCGCGCTCCTGGCGTTGCGCGTGGGCGTGTCAGAATCAGCCATGTTCAAGCGCGCCCGCGCGTACGACGAGGTGCGCCGGGGTGATTTCTTGAGCCTGTTCACGAATGGCAGTCGCTTCCGGCGTTACCTGTGCTGCATCCTGATCGGTCTGCCGCTGTGGTACGCCGTGGGCATCGCCATCGCGTACTGCCCCGAATTCGCCAAGGAACTCGGCGTGCGCGGCGAGGTGACGGCCGGCGACGGGGTACTCTGGACGTACTTCGGCCTGACCTTCGGCGATTTCTTGACCGGTACGCTGAGCCAGCTGCTGCGCTCGCGCAAAAAAGTGGTCGCCCTGGGGATCCTGGTCAGTTCGGGGTTTCTGTGGGCGTACTTTTCGGCGCGCGGGGTGACCAACACGGCTTTCTACGCCATCATCTTCGGCATGGGCATCGGGCTGGGATACTGGGCGGTGTTCGCTACGATGGCGGCCGAACAGTTCGGCACCAACCTGCGTGCGACCACGGCGACGACCGTGCCTAACTTTGTCCGCGGGTCTCTCATCCCGATCAGTTGGCTCTACCTGGCGTTAAAGGGTTCGTATTCGCCCGCCCACGCGGCGGCGCTGACCGGGGTTTGCGTTGTGCCGATTGCCCTCGTGGCACTTCTGGGTCTCCGCGAGACTTACGGCGTCGATTTGGACTATGTCGAACTACCTGAAGGCAGCCACTTCCGTTGAACGCCCGCCCATTTATGAACATCCTCATCCTCGCCGCCGGCTACGCCACGCGCCTCTACCCGTTGACCCTCCACAAGGCCAAGCCGCTGCTCGACGTGGCCGGCAAACCGATGGTCGAATGGGTCCTGGATAACCTCGCGCCCATCCAGGGCATCGACACGGTCTACATTGTAACCAACGACAAGTTCGCTGCCGATTTTCAGGCGTGGGCCGACGGGTACAACGCACGGGAGTCGCGGATGCGCTTCAGGATCGTCAACGACCGTTCCACCAACGACTCCGACAAGCTCGGGGCCATCGGCGACATCCACCTTGTCGTCAACCAGGAGAGTCTGGAGGACGACGACCTCCTGGTGGTTGCCGGCGACAATCTTTTCAGCGAACCGCTCGCTGACTTCGCCCAACACGTCCAGGGCCGTGAAGCGGTGCTGGCGACCTACGACGTGGGCAGTTTGGAGGCCATCAAGAAGTACAATAACCTGACGCTTGATCCTGATGGCAAAGTCACAGCCTTCGAGGAAAAGCCGTCGAACCCAACCGGCACGATCACCGGCATCGCACTGTACTACTTCGCCAAGACAACGGTGCCCTTGTTCAACACGTACATTGCCGAGGGCAACAACCCTGATCAGCCAGGCCGCTTCATCCAGTGGCTATATCCCCGCAAGGCCGTGTACACCTACCCGGTCAAGGGTACGTGGTTTGACATCGGCAGTAAGGAAACGCTCGACGAGGCCAACCGGATTTTTCAGCAGTTCCGTCCGTAAGCCGCAATAGCCGAGCAGCTAACCCCAGACCGAGACCGAGATCGCACCGTACAAGTGAGACATCACGATGGTAGCTGGACCCACCGCACAAATCGTCCCCGTTCCCCATGCCACGGCGAACCTCCAACTCGCCGCCGGTGACAACACACTTTCGTCAATGATGGCCACCTGTGCACGTGCGTCCGGGTCAAATTTCGCCCAATGACGCCAACGCTTGAGTTGCGTCGGGAACGTCGTGCGCTGGAGGATGTGTACGAGGTAAAAGAGCACTGGTGTTATGGCGTACTCCCAACAGTACCCTGGACTGGCCCAACACTTGTAAAAGGGATAAAGGCTGCCAAGCAAGAGAACCCAGCTTGTCCAGCCCAGCATTCGCAGGTAGGGCCACAGCTTTTCCCTCCAGTAGTCGACGACGTAGTTAGGTGCATCAAGTGCCATAGCGCACTTTAAGAGGGCAGCCGGCATGCCAACAAAAAAGCGCGCCGGATATTGCCGGTGCGCTTTTCGTCAGCTTGGCTATGGTTTCCCTTAACGCTTCGAGAACTGGAACCGCTTACGGGCACCCGGCTGACCGCTCTTCTTGCGCTCCTTCATGCGCGGGTCGCGGGTCAGCAAACCCTCGACCTTCAGACCCGGGCGCCGGGTTTCGTCCGCGAGGATCAACGCACGCGACACCGCCAACCGCACCGCGCCGGCTTGCCCGTTGATGCCGCCGCCGCTGGCGTTGACGGTCACGTCGTACGTCTTGCTGGCGTTGGCGATCTCGAACGGCTTGAGGACCGTGGTTTGGAGCGGGGTCGTCGGGAAGTATTCCTCGAATGTCCGGCCGTTGATCTTGATCTGACCGGTGCCGGCCGTCATGCGGACACGGGCCACGGCCGTTTTGCGGCGGCCGGTGGCGACGAAAGCGTTTTCTTGAGCCATGAGAAAAAGAAAGTTAGATGGTCGTGGTGGCCGGCTGCTGCGCGGAGTGAGGGTGTTCGGTGCCTGTGTAGACCTTCAGCTTGGTGTAAACCGAGCGGCCCAGACGGTTGTGCGGGATCATGCCACGCACGGCGAGTTCCACCAACTTCTCCGGGTGGCGGCCCCGGCGCTGCTTGACGGTCTCGGACTTGTGACCGCCGACGTAACCCGAAAAGCTCGTGTACTTTTTGTCCGTCTCCTTCTTGCCGAGGAGCGCGACCTTTTCCGCGTTGATAACGATCACGAAGTCCCCCGTATCCACGTGCGGGGTGAAAATCGGCTTGTGCTTGCCGCGCAGGAGCACGGCGGCCTTGGCGGCCACGCGGCCGAGCGG
>CAXTQD010000055.1:0-5526 GCA_964246175.1 uncultured Chthoniobacterales bacterium
GTTCCAGCGCCTCGACGAGCGCCTCCACCGGGAACGGCGCGTAGGCGTCCACCTTCCGGTAGCCGGCCGCGCGGGCACGGCGGACGGCGTCGGTGAGCGCCTCGACCGAGGAGAACTCCGCGACGGCCCCGTGGAGTTGGTTTGTTTCGGGCTTGCCGTCTTCGGTCATGGCTTACCCTCCTCATGGATCAGGCTGCGCACCTCCGACATGGAGACCATGGGCAGAAACCGCAGGAACAGGAAGAGCAGCGTCAGGAACAACCCAACCGTGCCGATGAACGTGCTCCAGTCCCAGAGCGTCGTGTGGTAGTCCCCCCACGACGAGGGCAGGTAGTCGCGGTGCAGGCTGCCGACGATGTTCAAAAACAATAACTCCCACATGCCCACGTTGACCAACACCGAGATGATGAACAGCAGGAACGGACTGCGCCGCACGAACCCGAACCACAACGGCTGGATCGCCACGGCCGTGCAGGCCATCGAGACGTAGAACGCCGGCGAGTACATCCCGAGCGCCTGCTGGGTGGTCTGATACTGGTCGTAAAGGTCGCCGCTGTACCAGGCCATGAAGTATTCGCTCAAGTGGCCGAAGAGCACGAACATGCCCATCGTCAGCAGCAGCTTGGCGATGTTGTTGATGTGGTTTTCGGTGATGAGGTGTTTCAGACCGTAAATCCAGCGGATCGGCAGGATCAAGGTCAGCACCATGCCGAATCCCGAGAAGATCGCCCCGACCACGAAGAACGGTGGGAAGATCGTCGAGTGCCATCCCGGCACGACCGTGTAGGCGAAGTCCAGGCCGACGATGCTGTGCACCGAGATGACCAGCGGCGCGCAAAGTGCGGCGATGACCTTGGTGGTCGTCTCGTAATGGTGCCAGTGAGTCGCCGAGTTACGCCAGCCGAGGGACGCCACCGCGTAGACCCGCCGCAGCCACTTGCGGTCGGTCGAGTCGCGCAACGTCGCCAGGTCGGGGATCATGCCCAGATACCAGAACAGCACGCTGACCGTCGCGTAGATCGACACGGCGAAGAAGTCCCACACCAAGGGGCTGACAAACTGCGGCCACATGCCGAGCGTGTTCGGATAAGGTGCGAGGAAGAACGCGTATTGCGGCCGGCCCAGGTGCAAGAGCGGGAACAACCCCGCGCACGCCAGCGCGAAGAGCGTCATGGCTTCCGTGAAGCGGTTCACCGAGTTGCGCCATCTCTGACGGAACAGCAGCAACACCGCCGAGATGAACGTGCCGCCCTGCGCGATCTCAATCCACCAGACGTAGTTGATGATGGCCGTACCCCAGGCCACGGGCATGTTGATGCCCCAGATGCCGACGCCCTTGTAGAACAGCCAGAACAACGAAGCGCCCAACGCCGACGCCAATCCGCCGGCCATGGTGAACCCGATCCACCACCACCAACTGCGGTTTTTGGGCAGCACGATGCCGGTGATCGTGCGGGTGACGCTCCCGTACGTCTCGTGTGGCGAGATGACTGGCGTGTCGTTGGTCATGCGCTCTCCTTCACGTCGTGCGGGTTGCGGACGCGTGCGAGGTAGGTCGTGCGCGGCTGCGTGTTGAGTTCTTCCAACAGACCGTAGTTGACCGGTTCGCGCTTGCGGCGGGAGACGAGGCTCTGCGGGTCGAGGAGGTCGCCGAAGGTGATCGCCTCCGCGGGGCAGACCTGCTGGCAGGCGGTCTTGATCTCGCCGTCGCGGATCGTGCGGTTTTCGAGGTCGGCGTGAATGCGCGCCTCGTTGATCCGCTGCACGCAGTAGGTGCATTTTTCCATCACGCCGCGCCGACGCACGGTGACGTTCGGATTCTGCCGCTGGCCGAAGCTGGAATCTTCCGGCGGGGAGTATTCGAGGAAGTTGAAGCGCCGCACCTTGTACGGGCAGTTGTTGGAACAATACCGTGTGCCCACGCAGCGGTTGTAGACCATTGTGTTCAGCCCCTCGTCGTTGTGCACGGTCGCGGCGACGGGGCAGACAACCTCACACGGTGCCTTCTCGCAATGCATGCACATCACCGGCTGCTGGTGCATGGCGGGATCATCCGGCGGTCCCTCAAAATAACGGTCCACGCGAATCCAGTGCATCTCGCGTCCGCGGCTGACCTGGTCCTTGCCGACGACGGGGATGTTGTTTTCTGCCTGGCAGGCCACCACGCAGGCGTTGCAACCCGTGCAGGTGCTCAGGTCCACCGCCAGACCCCACGCGTACGTCTTGGAACCGAGCGGTTCGTCCTTCGGCAGGAGGCTGGGACGATCCTGTAGCTCCGGCTGCGCGAAACTGGGGTGCGCGCGAAACTCTTCCAGATTCGCCACGCGCACGGTGTCGCGGCCTTCCATGGAGAAGTGGTGCTGGGTGGTGGCGAGTCCGTACGCACCGCCGGTCTTGCGGATTTGCAACCCGGGCACCAGCCAGCGTTGCGCGGTTGTCTGGAGCTTGTAGGCGTTGAAGCCGACGTTGGACGCCAGCGCCCCGGCATCCGTGCGTCCGTAGCCGAGATGCACCGTCACGCAGCGGTCCGCCTGTCCGGGCAGGATAGTCACCGGGGCCTCGACGGTGCGATCCTCCACGCGCAGTTCCACCACGTCGCCGGTTTGCAGCCCGAGGCAGGCCGCCATCGCGGGAGCGACGAACGCGGCGTTGTCCCAGGTGAGTTTGGTCAGCGGCTTGGGCAGCTCCTGCAACCAGCCGTTGTTCGCCCAGCGTCCGTCGCCCACGCATGGGTCCGGCCGGATTAACAAATAGTCCGTCTCCGCCACGGGCACCGGCGCCGCGGCGGCCATCGGCGCGCCCGCGGGAACCTCGGGCGCGACGGGTGCACTCGCCTTCACCACGCCGTCGTGCACGGACTGCTGCCAGAACGTCTCGAAATCGTCCCCCCGCCCCGCCTGCCACGTCCCGCGGACGATCTCGTAGCCGCCCGGCTGGAAGTCCGCCATGAGCATCGCCAGCACTTCGTGCGCGGACTTGCCCGCGTAGAGCGGGTCGATCACCGGTTGGATGATCGTCGGCGTGCCGTCGCTGGCGAGGATGTCGCTCCACGCTTCGAGGAAGTGCGTCTCCGGCAGGTGCCAGCGGCAGCGTTGCGAGGTTTCGTCCCGGTACAGCGAGAGATGCACCGTAAATGTCGCCTTCGCCATCCGCTCGGCGAACCGCAGGTTCGACGGCGCGTTGTACGCCGGGTTGCCGCCGAGGATGAACAGATGCTTGACCTGCCCCGCGTCGAGGTCGCTCGCCAACACGGCCAAATTGGGCATCGGCGCGGAACGCTCCTCGGGCGACTCGCCCAGCGCACCTGCCAACTGATGGATCTCCGGCGGCTCGGCGCTACCCACCAGCACCCGCAGGGAGCCTTTGTGCTTCGCCAAGTCCGCCGTGAGCTTCGCCGCGAACGCTTCCTCGCGCGCGTCGAGCGTCCCCCCGACATAACCGCCCACCCGGCGCAACACCGCCGCCACGCGGTCCGGCGAGGCGGCGAGCCGCTCGTCGGCCATCGTGCCGGTGATCGTCGGCGTGCCTTCGAGTACGTAGAGGCGGTTCGGCTGGACCCGGCCTTCTTGCACCCGCCGACGGGCGGCGAACTGCCGCATGTAGCGTGGGCTGCCGGGCAGTTCCAACAAGAAATCACTGCCCACCGAGACGATCAAATCCGCCGCCCCCGCGTCGAAGTCACGGACGACCGCCAACTCGTCACCTGCCAGCGGCGACCAGCCGTAGAACCGTGCCTTGGGAAACTTCTGGGCCAGTTCACCCAACTGCCTGCGCAGGGTCGGCGAGGTCGTCGGCTCGATCAACACGGCCAGCCCCTCGCCCTGCGCATCGCCCGCCGTCTTGAGCACGGTGAGGAGTTCACTTTGGAACTTGTTCCACGTCGAGAGGTGCCCGTTGAAGACCGGAGCCTGCGAACGGTCCGGGTCCCACAACCCGAGCACCGCCGCCTGCGTGACCGCGTCCGTCGCGCCGAGGCTGTCGGGGTGCGCCGGGTTGCCCTCGATCTTGATGGGCCGTCCCATCTCGGTCTCGACCAGGACGCCGCGCCCGTAGCCGTTCAGCGGCATGGCCGTCGCGTACCGCAGCCCCTTGCCCGGGATGATCTGCTCGGGCTGGTCCACGTAGGGCACGATCTTCTCGCGGGCGCGCGGCGAGCACCCCGCGAACCCCGCCAGCGCCAGCGACGCGCCGACCAGCGTCAGGAACTGCCGTCGCCCTATCCCGCCCTCCTGCGGCCACTCGGACGCGCCGACGGGGAACTCCCGCTCCAGGCACGCGCGGAACTCCGGCGTGTTGCCCAGTTCTTCGAGGCTGCGCCAGAGCCGCGGGCCGCTCTGGCCGGCGAGGCGCGCGCGGAACTGTTCGAGGTCGGGACTCATGTCAATGGTGGCAGACCGAGCAGTTCGTCAGGTGCTGCACGTCCAGATGATGCGCCTCGGCGAGTTCCGTCCCGACCTGTTCCTGGTTGGGGGCCGGCTTCCAGTCCGTGGCGTAGATTTGCGAGAGCGGACGCTGCGATTTCTCCGGCGCGCGGTGGCATTGCAGGCACCACTGCATGAACAGCGTGTTGCTCTTCCAGGTCAGCGGCATCTCGTTGACCTGCCCGTGGCAGGTCGTGCAGCCGACACCCTTGTTCACGTGGATCGAGTGGTTGAAGTATACGTAGTCGGGCAGGATGTGGACGCGGTTCCAGGCGATGGGCACGTTGCTGGCGGCGCTCTCGCGCACGGGCTGAAGCAGTGGGCTGTCCTTGAAGAGTTGCGAGTGGCAGGTCATGCACGTCTGCGTCGGTGGCACGCCGGCGAACCACGATTTTTCCACCGACGTGTGGCAGTAACGGCAGTCGATCTTCAACTCGCCCGAGTGGTGCCGGTGGCTGAACATCACCGGCTGGCCGATGGGCATCCGCACGTCCGTGACGATGGGCGAACGATAAATCTGGTACCACGCGTAACCGCCGACCAGCGCGAGCACCGGCAGTCCGAGCAGGACGGCACGGAAAAACAGGTTGGCGCGCGGGAAAAAAACCTGCGGCAGCCCGCGTTTTTTCCCGGTCGTTTCTTCCGGCGGTGTCCCGGGCAGTTGGTCAGCCACAAGTCAGGTAATGGTCTAAGCAATTCGCCGTCGTGCGTCAACGCGGATTCAAGGATTTTGCTACAGGTCTACGCCGCACCAGGGAACGCGGTTGCCGGGGAACTCAACGCCGTCCACCGCTGGCGCGCAAGGCAGGAACGTGCTTCGGTGGCCAATGGAGATTTCCCCGCATGTCCAACCACGTCCCGGCGTGGAGATAGCGGCGCGCTTCGACCTCGCGCTCGGCTACGCGCTCCTGCGGCTGACGCTGGGGCTGAATTTTTTCTTTCATTCCTACGGGCGATGGCTGGACCTGGGGAAGTTCGTGGGCACGGTGACGGGCGAATTTGCTCATCTGCCGCTCCCGGGCTGGAGCGTGCGGGCGTTCGCGTGTGCAATCCCGTTCTGGGAGCCGGCGGTGGGTGCGTTGCTCGTGTTGGGACTGTGGACGCG
>CAXTQD010000055.1:5536-13196 GCA_964246175.1 uncultured Chthoniobacterales bacterium
GGCGTTGGCGGCGGGGGCGCTGCTTATCGCGCTGCTCACCTTCGGGACGGCCTTGCGTGGCGAGTACCCGGTGCTGGGAGATCAACTGATCTATGCGCTGACTTTTTTCGTGTTGCTGGCTTACCGGCCACGAGGGGATCTCTTCGGGGTGGACGGCTGGCGCAACAACAACTGACCGGACGAGCGAGCCTCTTATTTCTGTGCCACCGTCGCGTCCATCCGTTCGCCACAATTCTGCGTAGGGTTCGACCCAAGCGGCTACCGGCTCGATCCACCGGAGGTTCTTCCCGGCCGCGATCAGGGCGGCGCCGATGACGGTCGGTTCAGGCTCGTCAACCACACTGCCACCGGTTGGCCGAAGATGCTGGCGCGCAACTCGACGAACGCCCGCGAACGCGTCCATCCAGCGGTGGCAAAAATCGTTGTGGGCTTCGCACCCGCCGCCAGGATTTCGTCGAACATGCGGCGCGCGTAAAAGGTAGCCGCTTCCAACGCGCTTCTCACCTCCGCTTCGTTCGTGTCAGAAAAACTGTTGCGAGGCTGCCCCACGATCCGCTCCGCAGAGAGCAGCCGTCTAACCAGGTCAGGCGGGCCGCGGAACGGTGCGAGCGCCGCCGC
Source organism: uncultured Chthoniobacterales bacterium (assembly GCA_964246175.1). Classification (GTDB taxonomy): domain Bacteria; phylum Verrucomicrobiota; class Verrucomicrobiia; order Chthoniobacterales; family SZAS-18; genus CAHJWO01. The sequence goes on from CAXTQD010000055.1 coordinate 6,155, forward strand.
TAACTCAAAGACACCCAAGCAGGACAAGCCCTTGTCCCCCGTCGCGGGAACCGAGAAGGCGTCGGTCCAAACGTGGAAGATCGCCGCGCCGATGTTGATTTTGACGACGCCCATCTCCAGGGAGGCGTCCGTGTCCTCGCGCGGGATGCCGCTGCCGCCATGCAAAACGAGGGGGCAGCGCACACGCTCGGCGATGTCGCCGAGCAACCGCAGATTCAGCCGACTCGGCTGCCCGTGCACGGAACCCATGGAGATCGCCAACATGTCCAGGCCAGTTTCTTGAACCATCCGTTCGCAGTCGTCCACGTTCGTCTCGACCACTGACTCTCCCTGGTGTTCCCCGCCGAATTGTCCCAACTCGCCTTCCACCGTGGCACCGAGCGCATGGCCGATTTCCACGGCGTGTTTGGTCGCGGCGATGTTCTCGGCCAAGGGAAGCGCCCCACCATCGAACAGGACCGGAGGGTGGCCGAGTTGCAGACAGCGCAGCACCATCGCGATGCCATCCGGGTGGTCCAGATGCAAGAGGATGGGCACGGGCGAAGTGTCGATCACCGCACGGAGCGTCGCGGCCAGCACGGCGTTGCCGCCATAATGGATGTCGCCATAGAAGGTCTGTAGAATGATGGGCGCTGCTTCCTCGTTGGCTGCTTCGACCAGGGCTTTGGCGACCTCCAGGTTCCACGCGTTGAAGGCAGGGTAGGCAAAACGGTTCGCGTAGGCGAAATGAAGAAACTGCAAAGGCTGCGCGACGTGCATGCCGGTGGGATGTTCCTACGGGAAGGGAGAGATGGCTGGTCTACGGATTGTTACCCATGCCCCCAACGTCGCCGCCCATCTGGCGGCTCACCGGTTAGTCGGCAGCGTCCACCGGATCGGGGACGAGTTGGACCAGAACGCGGTGGCAGCCGTTGGCCCACAAGCTCTCGAACAAATCTCCCGCCTCTACTTCCTCGCCGTCGCCGTCGCCAACTCACGCGGACCCGAGACGCTCGCTTCCTTAACCCAAGAACTCGGTCCGAACGTCTCCGCCTGCTCCGTGCAAGACGCCAGTCAGGCCGAGACCATTTTCTTGGCGGTTCCCTTCCCTGTCCACCAAACAGTCGCCAAACAGCGGCCCGACTGGCAGGGCCAAGATCGTCGTTGACGCCACCAACGCGTTCCGGGTGACGCCGGAAGAGTTGGCCGGCCGCCTCTCCTCCGAGGTCGTGGCACAAGCCTTCACCGGCGCGCGCCTCGTCAAAGCTTTCAACCACCTGCCGGCGGCTCAGCTCGGCACCAACCTACCCTTGGACGGGCAATGGCAGGCGGTGCTGATTTCCAGCAACGATCCCGCCGCCAGCGCGAGCGTCGCGGAAGTCGCCAAGCGGCTCGGCTTTGCTCCGGTCGAACTCGGCCGGCTCGACCAGGGGGGGGGCGTGCCCCTGCACGTGGTGAACGGCGAACCGGGCGGACTCCTGTTCCAAAATCTAGCGGCTCTTGACGAGGCGGATTGAACACCAAACCCAAGCTGCACAACGGAGAGATAACCTCGTGCCACCGAGCAACATCGAAAAAGTTTTGACCGTGTTCGCAGGCATCGCCGGCCGTGACCCGAACCTTGTGACCAAACACGTCCACCCGGCAAGCTACGTCGAGCACAACCCGCAAGCGGCCGGCGGCGTGGCAGGGCTGAAGGACTACGTGGCTCGCCTTCCGAGCGATGCCCGTCTGGAAGTGATCCGGTCCTTCGAGGATGGTCCGTACGTCTTCACGCAGGCTGATGGGCAAATCTTGGATCAGAACACCTTCTTCGACGTGTTCCGCTTCGAGGCCGGCCTGATCGCCGAGCACTGGAGTTTTTCGGCTCCGGCCGGACCGCCAAACCAGAGCGGGCATACGCAGGTTGACGGACCGACGCAGGCCACAGATCTACGAGGCACGGAGAAGAACAAGGCGTTCATGCGTCGATACTACGAAACCTTCCATCTCGCCGGGGACCACCACCGGCACGAGCAGTATTTCAAGGGAGACCTCTGCGTCCGGCACGAACCGGGCGTGCGCGACGTGGCCGTGCTCATGCGGCACCGCACCATCGACGAGGTGCGGCTCTTATTGGGTCAGGGCGACTTCGTGTTCATCGCCGCTAAGGGAACGCACGAGGAACGCACGAAGGCGAGCCTTGCGCGTACATCGACCTGTACCGGGTGGAAGACGAAAAGATCGTCGAGCACTGGGGCCTTCCCCAAGCAATTTCTACCCGGGCAGAACGACCCAACAAAAACGACGTATTCTAAAAACGAACGAAGAAAGCTATGAACCGATTCACAGACAAGGTCGTCTCCGCGCGCAGGAAGCGGCTCCGGCCACGGTCAACGTGGTCGCCCACGTTGACGTGGTTCCAGCTTCCGTCGATGCGGCGTCGGCCTTGCTCAAAGCTTACGCAGCCACCTGCCGTCAAGCGCCCGGTGCGCAGCGCTTCGAAGTGTTGCGTGAGACAGGACGCCGGAACCATTTCACCTTGGTCGAAGTGTGGCAGGACGAGGCCGCCCGGCAAGGGAACGAAGCGACTCCCGAGACGAGGCGCTTCCGCGACGCGCTTCAGCCGATGCTCGGCAGCGGCGTTCGGCGAACTGCGGGACTCGGCCGACCTCGTCCACGACGGCGCGGCGCTGCGCGCGTCTGGCGGAAGACGGGTACCTGTTCCTGCGCGGCTATCTGGACCGGGAGCAGGTGCTCGCCGCACGGGGCGAGATCACGGCCCGCATGACCGCGGCGGGCGCGCTCGACTTGGCTCACCCCATCATGGACGCCGCTCGGCGACCTGCCGCTGACGACCGGCGGGCTGATGGTGCTCGAACGCTCCCACCTCCACGCTGACAGGCTGCGCCCCTACCTCGACCGCGACGTGGACACCTACTGCACCAACCGCGACGACGCCGCACTCATCGCTTCGGGCGAAAAAAGGCGGCAAGACTGGGACGGCACGCTGACGAACAACCACGTCCGGCTGCGCGAGAAACTCGGCGGCTGTTGGCTGACGGCGGAGTTCCGGGCGGGCGACCTGCTGACCTTCACGATGGCGACGGTGCACGGCGGCACGGACAACCAGACCGACCGGGTGCGTCTCTCCAGCGACTCGCGTTACCAGCTTGCCTCCGCAGCGATTGACGAACGCTGGGTGGGCGAAAATCCGGTCGGCCACGGCACCGCCGGCAAGCGCGGACGCGTGTGCTAACCAAAGGCGGCCGATGATGCCTGGTAGCCGGAGTGGCCCGGAGCACGATTTTCATGCGGCTACTTCTTGGCTGGCGGGCGAATGGAAGGGCGACACCGCGCGTCTGGCGCCGCCTGGTCCAGGTTTGCTTGGTGCCGGAAGTTCCCTGTTTCTGATGACGACCGAATCACCCGAAGAAAATGCCGCCTTGCTCAAGGAAGTCGTGCCGCGCACCCAGCGCGCTCTGTATGTGCTGCGGATCAGCCTGTGCGTGGCGGCGGGAGCACTCGCCTTCGCCAAGCTCAACCTAATCCCGCCGCTGTCGTCCTTTTACGTGGACATCTTTTCTGACCGGACGTTGGACTTGAAGCCCTTCGTGCAGGCGCTCAACCTGCTTGTCTCGGGATTGTTAGCGATCTTTCTGGCGCTGATCATCGCCACCTTTCTCATCCAGGCGCGCATCAAGGCCGGCGCGCGGGCGTGGCTGCCGGAGGGAGCGAACCAGGGATGAACGCCGTTGTCCTCTTCGTACGCACCGTGGGCCGGGAGTTGTTCATCCCGGTGCTGACGGGATTGATCGCCTTCGTACTCGGCATGGTTTTAGCCCCCTTGGGTCTCGGTGCCGCCGCGGCGTTCGCGCTGGTGGCTGCGGCCGTCGCCGGGGGGCTCGATGTCTTGTATTTTCACCTGCTTTTCTCCCTGCGCCGCGCGCCTGCCTTCGCCGCCGAGCAGGCTTACCAACAGACGCTCGCCGACACGCGCCGACGACTGCAAGACGGCTCCATGCACATGCGCGAGGCGCTCATTCGCCGCTTCGAGGCTGACTACCGCCGCACCGCCGCCATCACCCGGTCTGAAGGCAGGTTCAAGCGCCAGTTCCAGGAAGCCAAGCGCCGGCGCAAGGCGCGGTTGTGGGTCGTCGAGCGGGCCCTCAGCGCCGAGCAACTCCTTGCGGCCACGGCGGAGGCCAAGATCGACGCGCAGGCGCTGGAGCGTTGGAGCGAGGAGACGGACGGGCTGGTTGACGTGTACCGGCAGGCGCGTCAGCGCCAAGGCTTTGGGGCTGCGTTGCTCAACGGGTTGCACCCGGGCGGCTTGGTTGCGCCAGTGCAGGCCGAATGGGCGAGGCTCGCGGCGTCGGCACCTGCGGCAGAGCGTCGGGAGGGTTTCTTGCCGCCGCGCGCCGCTTGAATCTCGAATGGTTGGGAAGATGCAAAACCTGTATCAACGTGGCCCACTGCTTGTGGGGCTTGCCTGGGGCTTGCTCGTCGGGGTGACCCCGTTCTTCCAGCCGCTGGAACTGGCGGCACGCTGGACCTTAGGGCTTGGCCTGGGTTTGTCGTACGCCAGCATCGGCCTGCTCGTGGCGGTTCTGCCTGATTTCGGTTCCGTCAGGCGCTGGCCGTCAGGAGGCGTCGCGGGTCTGCTCTACAGCGTGCCAGGCGCGGTGTTCACCATGGTTCCTTATCCCCTGCGAGCCGATGCGCCGCGCTACTGGCGGGAGTTTGCGGCGGGCGGCTGGCGCGCGTTCGCGTTGACCTTGGGCTTCGGTGCCGTCGTGGGTGCCACGTGCGGCTTGGCCCGGCGGCGCGGACCGGCCTAATGATGTCATCGGCAACGCTGATCCCCGGCGCGCGAGACGATGTCCGCCTGCGCGCGGCGTTGTGTTCGGTGGGGTTCACGGTGGTTTTTGCCTGGGTTTGTTCGTGCTGGGCAGGTTCGGACGGAAGGACAGCTGCCTGGTCGGACGGCATGAACTTGCTCGGGTTAGGCGGCTACGCGTGGTGCGCCCGCGACCGGACCCTCGGCCGGTTGTTGGCGGCGACAATCGCTTTTGGTGTGGTGGAGTTGTTGGCAGACTTTCTGTGCGTGCATTGCACCGGCACACTGGACTACACCGTGGCCCGCTCGGCGCTCGTGCTCGCGTCGCCTTGGTGGATGCCACTCTCGTGGGCCGTGGTGGCCGTGCAGATCAGCGTCGGCGCGGACGCCGCCATCCAGCGTTTCGGTCCTGTCCGCGGCACCTTGCTCGGCAGCCTGTTGGGCGCGGGGCTGATTCCCCTGTACGAAGAACTGGCCTGGGGAGCCCGCTGGTGGCGCTACCGGGGCTGTCTGTGCATCGGGCACACGCCGGTTTACATCGTCGTGGCCGAAGCCGTGATCGGCGTCGGCTTGGCTGGGCTTGGCTACCGGGTGCTGCGGGGATGCACGCTCCTCGCGGCCTGCCGGCTCGGCGTGGCCGCCGGGTTGGCGACGATCCTGGGCGGAACGGTCGGCTGGGGCGTCGTCGAGTTCATCGGCCGGGGCGCGCGGCCGGCGTGGCCTTTTCTTTGAGGAGGCGACGAACGTACTCGTACGATTGGTGCGGCCGACGGCGGCGAACCCACGTAGTCTCCTGGCGTGACCTACTGGCAGTTCCACGTTGTCTTTCTCCTTCCCGCGCTGGGGGTCCTGCTCGGCCGACTTTATTGGCTGAATGGTCTCGCGCCGCGCCGCGCCTGGCTGGGGATCGCCGCCGTCGCCGCCATCGCCTTGGTCTACACGTCGCCCTGGGACAATTACCTCATTCGACGCGGGGTCTGGTCGTACCGGCCCGAGCGTGTGGCGTCCGCTTGGCGCGTAGGCTACGTGCCGCTGGAGGAATATCTGTTCTTTGTATTGCAGCCCGTCCTGACCGGCCTGTGTCTGTGGTCGTTTCACCCGATGTCCGCCCCCGGCGCGCAGCGGAGTTTCTCGTGGGTTCGCTCCCGGTTTCCTCGGATGGCCGGGGCGGTGGTCGCCGCGGCGTTGACCGCGGTGGGCGCTTGGGCGCTGGCGCTCGGCGGGCGGTGGCTCTACGCTGGGTTGATCCTCGTCTGGGGCACGCCGCCCCTGGCGCTGCACTGGCTCTATGGGGGAGACGTGCTCTGGGGTTTACGGCGGGCGGGTCTGACTGCCCTCGGACTGGCTACAGTGTACCTTTGGCTCGCGGATCGAGTGGCCATCGGCACGGGGATTTGGAGTATCTCGCCTTTGCACTCGACCGGATGGACTCTCCTCGGGTTGCCGGTGGAGGAGGCGTTGTTCTTCGTCGTCACCAACGGGCTGATCGTCCAGGCGTTGCTTCTCTTCTGGTGGCGGACCGACGCGACACGTCACCTATGAACGCGCGCCAAGCTCTCTGGCCTCTGTCTACGCTCGCCGCAACAGCGGCGATCCTCACGGCGCAACGCGGCGGCTGGCTGCCTGCGGGTTGGTGGCTGCTGCCCTGGGCGCTGAGTCTCGTGTGCTTCGGCTTGCCCCACGGCGCGGTGGACCATGACGTGGTCCTGAAACTACGCCCGCCCTCGCAACGAGGAGGTGGGGCGCTGGTGGCGGTCCTGAGCGTTTATCTCGCGGTGTGTCTGTTGGTGCTGGGGGGATGGTTCCTCGCACCGCAGGTCTGGTTCGCGGGATTTATCGCGCTGACCTGGGCACACTGGGGCTTGGCGGACCTGTGGTGGTCGTGGGACCGTGACCCAGCATACTTCCGGAGCCGCCCGCACCGGGTGGTCTTCGCGCTCTGGCGCGGGGCGCTGCCCATGCTCGTGCCTCTCGCGGCCGATCCGGAGCTGTTCCGGCAGACGGCTGCGGCGACCTGCGCTCTTTTCTTGCACGGCACGCCCGACTTGGGCTGGCTCGGATGGACGCCGACGCGCGTCGGGGCGTTGGCTGCGGCGGCGGGACTGGGGGTGGCAGATTTTGCCCTGGCAACGCCCCACGCGCGCACGCGCTGGCTCAACCTGGCGGAAGGCGTCTGCCTATTAGCGTTTTTCGGCGCACTGCCCGCGTTGGCGTCCGTGGGCTTCTACTTTGCCTTTTGGCATG
>CAXTQD010000055.1:13206-13987 GCA_964246175.1 uncultured Chthoniobacterales bacterium
TCCGGCGGCTGTTGGGCTTGGAGGGCTGGACGTGGGGGCGCTTAGCCTGGCGGGCGGTGCCCAACACGCTAGGCGCGCTCGTCCTGCTGGCGGCTCTGGAGGCGGTTGTCCAGCTGGATGGACGAGGGGGCGGGCAACCACTCGTCGGCGTTTACCTGGCGCTCATCGCCGCGCTGACCGTGCCGCACGCCCTCGTCGTCACCGCGCTCGATGCCCGGGCGGGGCTGTGGCGACGCAGGGGCGAGGGAGCAGATCGCCCTCCAAGGCATCCATCCGTCTCCGCTGCAACGTAGAAGAATCTTTGACGCCACGCGCTGTCGTCCGAGCCGCGTTCGGCTGCCCATCTTCTCCCGCCAACCACCGCCCGAACCGACCATACCACCATGCCCGAACTCACCTCCACGCAGTACCTCACCGTCTTCAACCTGCTCTCGCTGGCGATTGCCTCGATGCTTTCGTCGTTCGTGTACTTCGTGCTCGCGCGCAGCGAGATCACCCCGCGCTACCGAGGAGCCGTCACCGCTGGGGCGATGGTCGTGCTCATCGCGGGCTACCACTACTTCCGCATCTTCAACAACTGGGTGGAGGCTTACAACATCGACCCTGCTTCCGGCGGATACGTGCCGAGCGGTCATCCCTTCAACGCCGCTTACCGCTACATCGACTGGATGCTCACCGTGCCGCTGCTTTTGGTGGAACTGATCATCGTTCTGGGCCTCTCGCGTAAGGAAACCTCCTCGCTGATCTTCAAGCTGGCCGTCGCTTCCTTCCTGATGATTGT
>CAXTQD010000055.1:13997-21138 GCA_964246175.1 uncultured Chthoniobacterales bacterium
GTCCTTGGCTTCGTGGGCGAGGGTCACCGGGACGATACGAGTGTGTTCTCGGCGCGCGGGTTGTGGGGCACGCTGAGCTCGATCCCGTTCCTGTACATCCTCGTCGTGCTGCTCGGCCAGATCCGCGCCGCCATGGCGCGTTCGTCGCATCAGGTCGCTATCCTGCTGCGCAATACCGCCTTGTTGACGCTCTTCACTTGGGGCTTCTATCCCATCGCCTACATGGCCCCGTTCTTCCACCTGGACAAGGCGGTCACCGAGGTGAGCCTGCAAGCGGGCTACAGCCTGGCTGACATCGCCGCTAAGGTTGGTTACGGCCTGCTCATCCACGCCATCGCGCAATACCTCACGGAAGAGGAGTCAGGCGTCGACCCCGAACACGGCGAGCAACAGCCGCCCGTGCGGCGCGTGGACGTGGCTCGCGCGACGGCTTAAATCAGCCCATTCATCCAAAAACGGAGGACCGAGAAAGAAGGTCCTCCGTTTTTTGTGGCTTGGCGGAGCTAGGGGATAGAGCGAAGGTTAAGCCATCCTGCCAAGCGGTGGTGCCATCATTCGGAGCTTTGTGAATCAAAGTTGTGCGAGCGCCTCGCGGTAGAGTTGCAGGAGACGCTGATCGTACCCGGGATCGGTGTCAATCTCGGCCCGGATGAACCGCGTGCCCCGCTTGGACATAAAATCTGCCAGGATCAGAGCCAGGTACAACCGGAACAGCCGATCATCGGCAAAGCCCGCGATCCGCATCCAGGTCGCCGTTTAGTCGAGCGGCAGGCCCTGTGCAAGGAGCGCCACCGCCGTCAGAGCCCCACGAAGCGTGGATCGCCGCACAAGACATCCACTCGGCGATGCCGGAGAACTGCACCAGCGCCGTGACGCTGACGTTCTTGGTGGTCGTGTCATCCAGGAAGGGAGTCCAGCGCGACCGCGTCAAGCTCGCCTCCTATGTCTTGGGGACCGCAAAAAGTAGCTCGATTTCTCCCACGTTGTAGATCCCGGCCGCGGCGATGCGCGCTCGGGTTCATTCCTGGCCGGAGAGAGAAAGAATTGCGCCCAACTTGCATGAGGAGCCTCCTGGCAGGAAACCGCGTACCCGTACTTGCCGGCAGCACTGGGTAATCCAGCGACAATCCGCTGGGCGGCTACCACGGCTGCTACAATCGTATCGGCCTAAGTAGGTGAGCAGAGTGTTTGGCGTACTTCTTCGAGCCAGCATCTTCGTGGGAGGAACCCGGCGTGGCGCAAGGTCCGGGCGGGAGTCAGCGTGCGCTCCCCAGCTTGCGGCGTAGTCGACGCGTTCGTCCACGCTGGCGAACTGGCGGTTGGCCGCGCGCCGGGTCGCCTCCTTGACGAGCAGTTGCGCGCCCTGCCGGCGGGCATCCTCGACGGATGCGGCGAAATCCGGGTTGCGCTTGACCTCGTCGTAGACCGTCGAGTGATGGATGGGCACCGCGGCGCAGCGTCCAGAAGGACGGGCGTGCTGGCGTAGGCCGCTAGGAAAGCCGGCCGCGAGTCGATTGCCCTCGCGCGTGCGCGTGAAGGCTTCGGCTTGCGTCGCCTCGCTGATGAGGCGCTGGTTCTTGAGCGAGCAGGCTTCGTTGAGCCGGTCGATTTTCTCCTTGTTGCGGAAGACCGTCACCCCGTTGAACGCCCGGTTGGTGAGGTTCGCGTGGCCGGCCACGCCGAACTTGCCCGGCGGCGTGCTCTCGTCGGCGTGCTTGCCCTTGCGCGAGTGGGCGACAACGTGGATGTGGCCTTGGCTCTCGTCGGCGAACTCGCACAGGGCACCGATGAACTTGCTCTGCGCGTTGTAGTCGTCGGTGTCGAGGTCGCAGGTCATCAGCGAGTCGATGACGAACTGCGTCACACCGTACCGCCAGATGGAGGCGACCGCCACCAAGGTGTTCGTCAAACTCGACCCCACCGGGCCGGTCTACAACTACCTGACGGAGGTGCGCCGCCTCTCGCCGGCCATCTTGGCGCAGTACCGGGTCGGCGAGCACCGCGACCAAGCGGCCATGTGCTTCGCGCAGCTTGCCGACAGCGGCAAGGCCGTGGCGTTCGCCAAGTACGTCGCCGTCCAGCGCCAGCCCGACGGCAGCAAGCGGGAGTGGAGCGACCCGAAGGGCGCAAACCCCGGCGTGTGGGGCAAGCACGCGGTCAGCGAGGACGCCGACGAGCTGGTCATCTGCGAGGGCGAGATCGACGCCATGAGCGCGGCGGAGGCCGGATTCTCTGCCGTGTCCATGCCCAATGGGGCGGGTAACGTGAAGTGGATCGAGCGCGACTATCCCTGGCTCCTGCAATTCGGCTCCATCATCCTGTGCTTCGACGCCGACCAAGCCGGCAGGACGGACTGGCGAAGGCTTTCCCAGTGCTCGTCAAACGCTTGGGGGCTTACCGCTGCCGCAGCACTCGGCTGGGCGCGGATTATGTGCATGCGAACGCAATTCTTCGCGGCCACATATTCGAAGAAAAAGGACGCTGGCGAGTTTGAAAGCCATGATCTTCATCCGGGAGGGCAAGTTGCTAGCAAGCTCGCCGTCATTCGGGACCGATTTGGCAACACCGTAAATCTCCGCCTTTTCGGCTGTCGCAGCGAACTAATATCACGGAGAAGCACCGTGGCTGGAAATACCGTCTGATCTTGCAAAACGAAGAAGCCTATGAACAAACCAAACTCTACTCCAAGACCGCTGCTGTAAAAGTTGATGTCAGTCTTTCCTGTTCGTGCCAAGACGAAAGTTTCACGGCAACATAAGTGCCCAAATCATCTTTGAGCTTTTGACGTACACCCGATAAACACGGCCGCGCACGTGCTGACCGGCGATTTGGTTGATGAGGCGATCAACGCTCCCCCCTCGGGGCGCCGACCGGTCGTGTTCGCTGGCTAGTTTTGTCTGCAAGGGCATTTCCCGCACGCCTCTCGAGCCCACGCAGCCTGACACAAAAAGCGCAGAGGATTATTCTCTGCACAGATGGCGTACTGCCGTCTGGCGCCAGTTACTGACCAATATGATTATTCAAGATAATACCGCGGACGACATTACGGAGCACCAGGGTATCGACCTAGCACATGACGAACATCTCCGCACCGCCCTCCCAGCGCATCCCCACGCTCATAGTCGCATCTCGTGGGGGGCCATCTTCGCCGGCGCCGTCATGGCGCTGGTGGCCCAACTCGCCTTCTCGCTCCTCGGCCTCGGCCTCGGTGCCAGTGCGGCGCACCCGTACAGCGACAATCCCGTCGGCGGCCTCGGTGTGGGCGCGGCGATCTGGACACTGCTCAGCGTGTTGATCTCGCTGTTCACCGGTGGCTACGTCGCCGCGCGGTTGGCCGCGATGCCGCGCAAGCAAGATTCCATGTTGCACGGCTTGGTGACCTTCGGGTTGACCAGCCTGCTTGGCTTCTACCTGCTGACCAGCGGGCTGGGCAGTTTGATCGGCGGGGCAGGCAGCCTCGTGTCCTCCGTGGTGTCCAAGGCTACGTCGGCCGCGAGCAACGCGGCTCCGGGGCTGACTGACGCCGCCAAGGACAAGCTCCAGCAAAGCGGCTTCGACACCTCTGACATCCAGGGTCAGGTAGATCAATTGTTGCGCCAGACCGGCATGCCAGCTCTCCAGCCTGAGAACCTTCAGGCTCGCGCTCAGAACGCCGCCGGCCAAGCACAGGGCACCGCCCAAAACGCCGCGCAAGATCCCAACGCTGCCAACACGGACATCAAGGGGCTGGTCAACAAGGTCTTTGGTGACAACCAAGACGTGGCTGATCAGGCCAAGAGCCGTGAGGCGCTGGTCAACGTGATCATGAGCCGCACGGGCAAGAGCCGCCCGGAGGCCGAGCAGATCGTCAACCACTACCAGCAGACCTACGAGCAGGCAAAAGCCAAAGCAGCGCAACTCGCCGACGAAGCCAAGCAGAAAGCTCTCGCTGCCGCCGACGTGGCCCGCAAGGGCGCTGCCAAGGGCGGGTTGGCTGCTTCGCTCGCGCTGCTGCTCGGTGCCATCGCCGCTGCCATCGGTGGACGTAGTGCGGCACCGCGTGAAACCATCGAAGTGGTAACCGGCCGATCCAACGCTGTTCGCAGCTAGTACTAGATTGTAGAACTTCCAACAGGATGGACGGAGTGAAAGTCTCCGTCCATCCTGTTTTTCTTGCCACGTTTCGCGACAGCATGCTCAGAACCAACAAACGTCGGTTAACGATGGTCGTAAAATCAACCGCTGTCCCCCCTTCCTTTACTCAAGGTAAGTGAGCGTCATCTTCTCGGGTTCAAGGTGCCTAAGCAGTGCTTACACATCAAAAGCGGCTAAGCAGGTACAAAGACACAACAACCGCTGTCAGCGTCAACCCAGCGCATAGCAGATGTTTGTCCTCGAACCACTCGATCCACGCCAGCCTGGAAGCAACGGTCGAGCAAGGACGGCACCGGTGGCTGAGGATAGATAGTGCAGCACCACACGTTGGACAATATTCTGATGGCATCCAAGCTTGGTCGCAGAACGCGACCAAATAACAAGGCCTACCCGAACTAGAAACAGTTGTCCGAAAATTTGTCGTACAAGATACAAATAGTCTGCTACAATACCCGTCGTTTTCTCATCCGGTTGGCTCCTGTGAGCAGTGGCAGTTTTATTTGGCTCATACTACGAATTTCGTGAAGTACTTTGGCAACATGGTGAGAGGTTGTCATGCGGGTAAAACTGACTCAATCTATGAACACTGACACCAACCAGATAGGTCAATCAACTTCCAAGATCACTTTAGCATCCCAGTACCGGACAGCCCATCAACACCGGCTGATGCTGTTGATTAATCCTCAAGGCGAGCTGCCTACCCGTAGCAAGTTCTGTCGGATCAAGTCGGTGGAAACACTAGCCCCAGATCTTTGGGTAACCGTAGGCTTTTTCGACGGCTCAACCAAAGGCTTGCGTCCCGACAAAATCCGTCCCGCAACCAAGGAGGAAGAAGGCCTAGCCAAGGGATTGTTAGATCCGCAATCAGTGTGAAGATAACAACTAGGCTGACAGCTTTCCCAGACTCACATAGGCGGGAGTGAAACGGAATGATCACGCTGGTGTGACAGCCTTCTTGCAGATCATACGACCTAGCCGGCCAATTGCTAACAGACGAGATTGGACCTCGTATCCAAACTGCACCATTGATGTTATCTCCACGCGATGTTGGGCAAGTAAAATAATAATTTGCGTGCCCCCGAGGTTGGAGGATCACTCGCTCTTGAAACGATTGTTTAGAGCCTGTCATGAACTTAAGGCTAGCGTTCTGAACAAGTTGCTGAGCAGCAGGCACGAAAAAGCCAGCCAGTGCAGTCCGGCCAGCGTCGTTGGCAGCCGCTCGTAATCACGCGAAAGTCGTCGAAACCCAGCCAGCCAGGCAAAGGATCGCTCCACCACCCAGCGCCGGGGCAAGAGCACGAAGCCGCGTTTGGCTTCGGCCAGTTTGACGACTTCCAGTTCGATGCCCTGCCCGGCAGCTGCATCGGCCGCTTTTTCGCCGGTGTCGCCCTGATCGACGTAGGCCAGTCGCACGCTTCTTTGCGTGGCTTGCGGCACCTGCCGAGCAAGCTCTGCGACCTGGGCGCGTTCCTGTTCGTTGGCCGGGGTGACCAGCACAGCCAACAAGTGGCCCCACGTGTCCACGGCCACGTGCACCTTGCTTCCCTTTTTACGTTTGCAGCGGTCGTCACCCGCTCGGCTGCCGCTCTCCGGACTGCTTTGCAAAGTGCGTCCATCCAGCACCGCCGCCGTGGGTCTTGGGTTGCGCTCGTTGAGCAAGCGCAACAACTCGCGCAGATCATGGGTCATCGCTTCAAAGCAGCCCGCTTCCATCCAGCGTTTGGCCTGCTGCTCGACCGCCTGCCAGGGCGGAAAGTCGCCGGGTAGCATCCGCCACGGGCAACCGGCCTTGACCATCCAGCGGCTGGCATCGAACACGTCGCGCGACGCAGGGACACGTTGCCTAGCATCCTCACGCAATAGGGTCAGGTAGGATGCAACGAACTCCCACTCTTCATCGCTGACATCGGTTGGATACACTTTGCGGCTCACGCCGCCAGCTTACCTCATCCCAAGTGCATGACAGGTTCTAAGCATCTACGAGAAAGAAACGCGGTAGTGAAGGCCAACGGTGTTGAGGATGGCCTTGACCGTGTCGCGCAGGGTGGCGAAGTTGGCGTAAGCATCGAGCGGCAGCCAGTGGTGTTTGACCAGCCGCCAGAGGGGCTCGATGCGGTTGAGGTGCGGGCAGTAGGGCGGCAGAAAGAAAAGGCGCAGGCCCTGCTGCCGCCACCTGGCACGCGCGGCCTTGACCAGGCGCGAGCGGTGGCAGGGACCGTTGTCGAGCACCAGGATGCTCGGGCGGCGCAAGGCGGCTAACAGACGCGTTTCCAGCGCCGCGATGAACTCGGCGGCACCCAAACGGCCCACCTGCCCGGCGTGGGCGAGTTCGCCGTCGCCGCGCCAAAAGCCAACCACGTTCCAGCGGCGGCCGTGGGCTTGTGCGGGCACGCTGAGCGTGGGGCTGGGCGGCTGCCAACAACGCCCCAAGGTGGGTTGCAAGCAAAAGCCGCTCTCGTCCCCATAGAACAGGTCACAACGCCCACTCTGCTCGCAGGCGCGCAGCCTGGAGAGTGCCTTGCACGCCGCCCGCACCCTGTGCGGGGTGGGTGGCTTGCCGGTGCGTTTGCGCGTGCGCCGCCAACGCCAGCGCGCCCGGTGGAGCACCCGCTTGAGCGTGTCGTAGCAGGCGAGCTTTAGCGCCCCCTTTTTGCCAGCGCGCGGCGCACGCTGACGGGCTGCTCGGCCGCGGCGGCGAGCACCTCGGCTTCCAAGGCCGCGTCCACCTTGGGCGGACGGCCCGCCCGAGGACCTTCCTCCAAGGCCGCCACGCCGCCCTCCTGCCAGCGATCCAGCGTGCGCGAGACCGCGTCGCGGTCCACTTCCAGCACGTCGGCGATTTGGTCAAGTGTGTAGCCCCTGGCACTCAGGCGCACCGCGTGCGCGCGCTGGCGCGCGCGGTGACTGCGCCCGGCGCGCCACAACTCCTCAAGCTGCCGACCCTCTTCTTCGCTCAAAGCGGACACAAACCTCTGCTGGCTCATGACTTACTCTACACCGATTTACT
>CAXTQD010000056.1:0-7602 GCA_964246175.1 uncultured Chthoniobacterales bacterium
AACCGCGACGCCCGTTCCGGCGGCGGAGACCGTCGGCGCGACGGTGGCGGCCGGCGGCCGGGTCCGGGCGGCAGCGGCAGCGGCGGACCGCGTGGCGACCGGCGCGACCGGCGCGGAGGTCCCGACGAGCGGTCCATGCGCGACCAAGCGCCGCCGCGTCCCGCGGCTCCGGCCCCGGTGCAGGTGGTCTTCCAGCCGGACGACCGCTGCCTGACGAGCATCATCAAGCAGATTCGCACGACGCACCTTGCGTACCCGCTCTTCAGCCTCGCACGGATGTTTTTGCAGGAACCGGCGCGACATTGGGTGCAGTTCACGGTGGATCCAGCGGCTGCGCAGAACGGCACGACCCTTTACCAACTCGGCGAAGAAGGCCCGATCACTCTTGATCGCGCGACGCTGGAGCGGATCGCCTTCGACTCTGCGCGCGAGCAATTTTACGCCGAGCAGACCGTCCAGAAGGAGCCACTCAAGGGCAACTTTGCCAACGTCGCGCGCGAGCGTACCACCGGGACCTTGCTCGGGCCCACGAATCACCACGGCTATCAGCCGGCGTTGCGCGCGTTGTACGAGACGCGGTTCAGCAGGCGGATGTCGTTCGAGGATTATCGGCGGAACATCGAGATCGTCAGCGACCCCGCGCTCGTCGAAAGGTGGAAGGAAGAGGCGCGGACCACGACGACGATTGTCACCAAAGAGGGTGACCCGCCGGCCACCGTGGGGACGCTCGCCGACGCCCGGACGCACTTTCGTCAGCACCATCTCGACGCCCTGGTACAGAGCGGTACAGTTCGGCGCGTTCACGGCTCGGTGGCGCGTAACCTGCCCGACGCCGCGTTGATGCAGGCCATCCGTCAGGAGCATGAGACCGAACTGCGCTACCCGGCGCGGTTCGTGCAACTTCTGCGCGAAGGCTTGCAAAACGCCGGCTTGCACATCTTCAAGCACCGCAAGCGTGTCGTGTACGTCTCCCTGTCGCGGCCGACGCTGTTCGTGCCGGGCAACGGGACCGTGTCCGAGAACGTGGCGGCGATCCTGGAAATCATCGGCAAGTCCCCACTTTGCACGCGCAAGGTCATCGCCGAGCATGTCTTCTCGCGCCAGAAACCGGCTCCTGCCGGCCAACCGGCCGCGCCGGTTGAGACGGCCGCTCTTCCGGCCGATGCTCCCGCGGAGGATGCCGCCACGAAAGCCAAGGGCGCGTTGGCCGCCGATTTGCGCTTTTTGGTGCAAGCGGGGCACATCATCGAGTTCCACAACGGGACGTTTGACCTGCCGTTGTCGCCCAAAGCCAAGGAAGAACCTTCCACCACCAAGTCGGCGGGAGCGAAGCCTCAGCCTGCGGTTGATGACGTGGGCGCGGACCCGGCTAGCGTGGCGGTTTCGTCCCCGGCCGACGTGCCAGCGGCGCCGGCCCCTGCGGACGAACCGGTGATAGCGGCGGCGGCTGAACCCAGCGAGTCTGTGGAGGAACCATCGGCCACGGTCGTCGCTTTTACCGACGAGGCGCTCGGCGGGGAGGAAACCACCGCGCCATCCGAGGCGTTACATGCGGAAGAGCCTCCCGCGGAACCCGCTCCTTCCTCGGAGGCTTGAACTCCCGGGACCCTGTCCCATGATGAAGCCGTGCCTCTTCGTGCGCAGTGTCGAACTCGACGCACCGGTCGAAAAGGTGTTCGCCTTCCATGGTGACGTGCACAACGTCGGCAAGATCTCGCCTGGCTGGCAAACCGTAGCTGTCGAACGCGGCGGCCACATGCCGCAGGTCGGCGCGGAGTTCGAGATCGTCATCCGGTTTTTTGGTTGGCTGCCGATGCGTTGGCGTGGCGTGTGGCACGAGGTGAGTCCGTTCGACGCGGTCGTCGACCAGGCCCTCAAAAGCCCGTTCAAGTTCTGGCGGCACCACCACGAGTTCCGCGCGCTGCCGGAAGGCCGCACGCGGATGACCGACCGCGTCGAGTACCTGTTCCCGGGCGGACTGCTGGGCAAATGGTTCGGCGAAACGCTTGGACGGGTCCAGTTTCACCTCATGTTCGCCGACCGCCACGCACGCACGCGGCGGTGGATGCACGATCATGGTCTGAAACCGTAGTCTTCCCCTTTACCTCCAGCCTCTTCTTTTTATATGCAGCTCGGAATGATCGGCCTCGGCCGCATGGGTGCCAACATGGTCCGTCGCCTCATGAAAGGCGGCCATCAATGTGTCGTCTATGACCGTAGTGCGGACGCGGTCGCTGGTCTCGTCAAGGAGGGAGCCAGCGGCGCGTCGTCGCTCGAAGAACTGGTCTCCAAGCTGGAAGCTCCGCGTGCCGTGTGGATCATGGTCCCAGCCGGCCAGCCGACGGAGGACAGCGTCATCGAACTCTCCAAGCTGCTAAGAACGGGTGACGCGATCATCGACGGCGGCAACTCCTTCTACAAGGACGATGTGCGCCGCGCTGACGCCCTCAAACCGATGGGCATCGCGTACATGGACTGTGGCACGAGCGGCGGCATCTGGGGGGTTGAACGCGGCTATTGCCTGATGTACGGCGGCGAACCGGAAGCGGCGAAGCGACTCGAACCGATTTTTGCCACGCTCGCCCCTGGAGTCGGTGAAATCCCCCCCACCCCCGGCCGCGACATGGAAAACGGCACGGCACAGAAGGGTTATATGTACTGCGGTGGCCCCGGCGCGGGCCACTTCGTCAAGATGGTGCACAACGGCATCGAGTACGGCCTGATGCAGGCGTACGCTGAGGGCTTCGACATCATGCGCGGCGCGAACAACCCAGAACTCAAAGCCGGGTTGACGTACGAACTCGACCTGCCCGAGATCGCCGAACTCTGGCGGCGTGGCAGCGTGGTGTCCTCGTGGCTGCTCGACCTGACGGCGACCGCCCTCTACGCCAGTCAGCAACTCAAGGAGTATAGCGGCTCGGTGGAAGATTCCGGCGAGGGTCGTTGGACTGTGCAGGCGGCCGTCGAGGAGGGTGTGCCCGCCGACGTGTTGAGCACGGCGCTCTTCACGCGTTTCCGCTCACGACAGGAGCACACCTTCGGGGAGAAGATGCTCTCGGCGATGCGGAAGGGCTTTGGTGGCCATGTCGAGCGTCCGGTGGAGCAGAAGGTCGAGAAGGGGCTCTGAGTGTCCTCGCCAACGTCCACGCAGAACCTGGTCGGCTGGCGAACACGCTGGAACCGCGAGCGCGTGATCAGCTCGACGAAAGCTGTTTGGGAGACCATTAAAACGGCGGGCAACCTCTTCTCCGACATCAACGGAACGGTTTGGGCGGCGTCGTTTTCCTACTACGCGTTCTTTGCACTGGTGCCGCTGATCGTGCTTCTCGTGACGCTCGCCACCGACGTCGCGGCGCGCTTCGTCGGCGAGCAGGAAGCGCAGGCCAAGGCATTCCAGTACATCGTCAGCAACATCCCACTCGGCACCCAGGGCCGTGAACTGATCGGTTCAACGATTCACGGAGTGCTGGACTCGCGCGGCAAAATCGGCCTCGTCGCGCTGGTCGGATTGCTGTGGAGTTCACTCGGGTTCTTCCAATCGCTGGTCAGCAGCGTCAACCAGGCGTTCCGCCAGCAGCCGCTTAACTGGTGGAAGCTGCCGCTGCGTAGCTTGATGATGCTCGGGGTGCTCGCCAGCGCACTGGGCTTGGGTAACGTCCTGCCTCTCGTCCTCAAAACGTTGCAGGGCTACCTGACGTTCAGTCGCGTGTGGGTGCCGCTCCTTTTCAGCGTGGCGGGCTACCTCGTGTCGGCGGTGGTGCTCTTTTACGGGTTCGTGCTGTTCTACAAACTCGCGCCTCGGCGAACGGCAGGGATTACTTTCCGCGGGGTGTGGTTGCCGGCGTTGGTCGTCACGGCGTTGCTCCAAGTCGCGCAGCAGCTTTTTGTTTGGTACTCGACGAGCTTCACGGATTTTAACGCGGTGTACGGCGCATTCGGCGGGGTGATCGCGCTGATGCTCTGGACCTACCTTTCAGGCACGGTGGTGGTCTTTGGCGGCTGCCTGTGTGCGGCGAATTATCAACCGACCGACACGCCGCCGCAGGATGCTGGCACGCTCGCAGCGAAAGCCTAGAATCGCCTAGGCGCAATAACCATACGCGCGCACGGTTTCCAGTTTTCCTTTGAGGGCTTGTTCGCCAAGGTCGGTGAACGACGCGCGGTCTTCCGCCGGGAGGGCGGCGAGTAGTTCGGCACTGACCAGCAGGCGTTGGTTGTGTGCCTTCATCACGCTTTCTAGCCGGAACGCCGTGTTGACCGCGTTGCCGATGATCGTCGCGTCCCGCAAAGCCACCTGCCCGATGTTGCCGAACGCCACACGTCCGTAGTGCAGCGCAACGCCGATCTCGAACGGCTGGCCTGACTGCGGCCACGTCATGCGCCCGGACATTTCCAGCAGGCTGCGCGCGCACGCGAAGGCGCGCCCGGCCGCCTGCGCTGGGCCGGTGCCTTCCTGCCAGTATGCGAGGATGGCGTCGCCGATGAACTTGTCGATCACCCCGCCGCCTTTTTGGACGGCGTTGCCCGCCTCGCGGAACCACTGGCCGAGCACCTGCGCCAGTGCCGGCGCGGCCAATACTTCTGACTGGCTGGAAAACCCGCGGATGTCGCAGACGAGAATCGCCGCGTTGTGGACCGTCTGCAGCGCCTCCGATAGATGCCCCGCCAGCGTGGCCGCCGCTTCCTCGCCATCGCCGTCGTCGACGGTCTGCTCGAAGATCAGGTCGTTGTTGGCGATGCGGATGCGCGCGCCGTTTTGCAGGGTGACAGGCATGACCACACGCTGGTCGTTGACGTACGTGCCGTTACGGCTGCCCAGGTCCATGAGTTGGTATTCATAGCCGTTGTGGCAGCGGATGATGGCGTGCTGGCGGCTCACTGTGGGGCTGAATTTCAGGCAGACGGTGTTTTCCGGCGTGCGCCCGATGGTCGCCGTGAACTGGATGGGCACCTCGAACGCGTCCACCTGCGCGGGGATGACTCGGATCGTGGCGGCCATGGGAAGGTTCCATTAAACAGCCACACCCTACGGGCGGCAACGTCGGAAATTATGCGTTTGCGCCGCCCCGCGCCCGACAGGTAAATTGGTAGCCTGTATGCCCCAGCCCGAGTCGTTTCAGCATTTCCAGGTGCTCCGGCGAGACGACGGCGCGCTGTGGGAACTCGGACGCGGGGCAATGGGGGTGACCTACAAAGCGTTCGACACGAACCTGCGCTCCCACGTTGCGCTGAAGGTCATCAACGCCCAGCACCTCGACAGCGACACGTCGCGGCAGCGTTTCTTGCGCGAGGCGCGCGCGGCGGCTGGGATGCGCCATCCGAACGTCGCCGCGGTGTTCCACCTCGGCGAAAGCGGCGGGGATTATTTCTACGCGATGGAGTTCATCGATGGCGAGACCGTCGAGGATTGTGTGCGCAAGCGTGGTCCGCTGCCGGCGGCGCTGGCGTTGCGGGTCACTCTCCAGGTGGCCCGGGCGCTCCGGGCGGCGGAGAAGGTCGGGCTCGTGCACCGCGACATCAAGCCGGCCAACCTGATGCTCGTTCACGACGACGGCGACGAGGGCGTGGACCCGCACCTGAAGGTGATCGACTTCGGCCTCGCCAAGGCGGTCGAGAAGGGCGTGGACACGACGACGATCACGATGGGCGGCTTCGTCGGCACGCCGCACTTCGCCAGCCCCGAGCAGTTGGAGGAGCACGACCTGGACGCACGCTCAGATATCTACAGCCTCGGGGTCACACTTTGGTTCATGCTCACGGGCAAGCCGCCTTTTAGCGGGACGATGGCTCGGATCATGAGCCAGCATCTCGGCGCGTCGCCGCCCTTCGAGCAGTTGGCCGATCAGCCGCCAGCGGTCGTGTCGCTGCTGAGAAGGATATTGCAAAAGGACCCGGCCCGCCGCCAGCAAAACGCCTCGGAACTCCGGCGTGAGATCGAGCAATGCCTGGGAGAGATCGGCGCATCGACATCGCCTGCCACATCGTCGGGTCGCTACGTTCCACCGATGCCGGACACGGTGTCGCCGCCGCTGCCACCGCCAACGTTCGCGCCGACGGCGGCCACCGCGGCTCCGGTCGGTCCGCCGTCCGTGCCGCGGCCGCCAAAGGGCAGTGGGACACCCATCCTCGCCGGGATCGGCGTGGCGCTTGCCATCCTGGCAGCGGCGGGCGCTTACCTCGGGTATCGATATGCCGCTGATCGCTTCGATCCCAGCAAACCGGTACGCCGCGCTCAACCGGTCGTCAGCGCCACCCCGTCACCGACCGCGCCACCAAAGATATTCGCGCCACCGCTCACTCCTCTGCCGGTGCCAGTAGCGACCCCGACCGCGACGATCGCTGCGGTGACCCCCTCATTGCCGCCACCGACGCCCGACCGCGTAGCGCGCTACCAGGAAATCCTTGCTGACGTGCAACGGCTCGAAGCCGACGGCCGCGCGGGCGAAGCCATCGACGGTTACGTGCGGCTGTTGGAGGACTACCCCGAAAACACGCAGACCGCCGCGCGCCTAGACTCGCTCGTTGTCCGCTTGGACAAGGACGACGCCAGCTTGCGCGCACCGCTCGAACGCGCCGCCCGAACCGGTGCGGGCGGCGCCATGCTCGCTCTCGGTGACCGTCTGGTAGACACCGACCCGACCGCCGCGGGCGAGTGGTATCGCCAGGCCGCCAGCCGGGGTCGGGTGGAGGCGATGATCACGCTGGGTGATCTGTCCTATCGCGGTCTAGGCGTCCCCGTGGACGCGACGCAGGCAGCGCGTTGGTACGGGCTCGCTAGTGAGAAGGGTTCCGCCAAGGCCAAGGTGTACCTCGCCGAGTTTTACCAGAATGGCGGCGGTGGGCTTCCGCGCGACCCCGGTCGGATGTTCGCGCTGCTCAAGGAGGCTGACGCTATCGAACCCGACAACCCTGCCACCCGCGAAAAACTTGCCCTCGCCTACGAACACGGCTGGGGCACGCCAGCCGATCCGAGGCGAGCCTTCGAGTTGATGAAGGGGGCTGCCGACGCGGGACTCGCCAACGCACTCGCCAACGTCGGTAGCTACTACATGCGCGGGTTCGGCACCAAAGCCGACCCGAAGGCCGCCGTGGCCATCTTCCGGGCAGGTGCCGAGCAGAACAACGCTGCCTGCCAGTTCTTCTACGCGCAATGCCTCGAACACGGCCTCGGCGGGGTCTCAGCCAACACCGGTGCGGCGGCCGACCTCTACCGGCGGGCAGCGGCGCACGGATTTCCCCCGGCGCGGCAATGGTGCGCCCAGCATCGGGTCGCTTTTACGCCGGACTAGGAGCGTTCCGGCTTGTCAGTCGGTCACTTCCCCGGTAGCATCGCGCTCCATGAACTCCCGGACCATCCGATTTGCGGCCTGCGCGGTTTCCACCTCACTTTTATTCAGCGCGTGCAACGGGCTGACCCCCGAGGAAAACGGCACGGCAGCCGGCGTCGGCGCGGGCGTGCTCGCCGGTGGCATCGCCGCGGCGGCTGGCCTGCGTCCGGGGCAGGCGGCGCTCCTCGGCGCGGGTGTCGGTGCGCTGACGGGCATCATCGTCTACTCCGTCGCCAAGCCCCAAGCCGACGAACGCCAGCGCCAGATCCCCGAA
>CAXTQD010000056.1:7612-20914 GCA_964246175.1 uncultured Chthoniobacterales bacterium
CGCTCGCCGCGCCTACGCCGCGCACCAGGCCGAACTCCGCCGCAAGCGCGTGCGCTACATCGCTGTCCAGACCAGTCGCACTAAGGAAAGCACCGGCTCGACGAGCTGCATGGTGTGGGACACGCAGAACGAACAACTCGTCGGTAACACGGTGTACGATACCAAGACTCCGCCCCCGCAAGGGTCCACCGCCAAGTTCGACAACTACTCGGCCGAGTACGTCAGTTCAGGGGGGTAGCTGCGTGGTGAAGACGCGCGTGTCGTAGCGAATGTCCACTCGGCCGTCTTCTTGGTGGCGATCGAAAATCTCGCGCAATGCCGCCAGCATCGGCGCGTGATTTGGGTGATCCGCCTCCGGCGCGTACGACGAGGATAGGAGCCGGCCTTCGACGCCCTCGTAGTCAAAGCGTTGCACGCTCTCGACGACCGAGAGTTTCACGGCGTCACTGCCGACGAACGCTTGCACCTGCGCGAGGTCCAGATCCTTATGCTGAACAGCCAGGTAGTCCGTGCCGAAACGCTGTAGGAGTTCCTCGTATGCACGCAGAAACGGGGTGGAGTCTAGCTGCCGGTCGTTCCACACGAGCGCCATCCAACCCACCGGCTTCAAAACCCGCGCAAGCTCCGCCCGCGTCCGCGCCCGGTCGAACCAGTGAAACGCCTGCGCCGCGGTGACGAGATCGACGCTGCCGCCGTCTAAAGTTGTTGCCTCGGCGGTACCCTCCACGCTGCGAAAACACTTTTCTTCGGCCAGCGTGCGCTCGGCCGCCGCGCGCATGGCGTCGTTCGGCTCGACGCCGACGACCGTGCAGCCGGTTTGTAGCAGCACCTGACTGAAAATTCCGGTCCCCGAGCCGATATCTGCCACCACGCTGGCCGGTGTCAGCGCGCATTGTTCTCGCAAAACTTCCAGCACTTCCGGCGGGTAGCCCGGACGAAAACGGATGTAGTTGTCAACCCGCGTGGAGAAACGCTTCGTTGGGTCAGGATTCATTTCTCGAAGGAAAAGGGATTGCCCATCCGTCGGAAATCCTCGCTGTCGGCCGCGAGGTACTTGGCGGCGATGGTGTCGAGGCCCTTCTTCGCGCGGAAGTCAGCCAAGAAGGTGTTCACCTGTCGCACGAGACCGGCGTTACCCTTCTTGATCCCGATGCCCCAATCCTCGCGCCGGAGTGGTTCGAGGACGGCGCGGGTCGTCTGAGGATTCTGGTGCTGGTACTGGAAGATCGAAAACTGGTCGTAGATGAACGCGTCGGCTTTCCCCTGCACGACCTCCAGCACACACGCGCCCGGTTCGGAGATCGCGAGCAGATGGGCGTCTGGCAGATGTTCCTGCGCGTAAAAGAACCCGGTCGTGCCCGTCTTGACCGCCACCTTGCGTTCGGGCCGGTTGAGGTCGTCGGGCCGCTCGATGCCCGAACGCGCGTTGACCAACAGGCAGATGCCGACGTGCAGGTACGGGTCCGAGAAGTCGATGGACTCGGCGCGTTGCGCGGTGATCGTCATGGACGAGAGGATCAGGTCGATCTTGCCCGTTTGCAGCGCGGGGATCAGGCCGTCGAAGGCGGTGTTGCGAATGACGAGTTCCTTGCCGAGGGCGCTGGCGAGGGCGCGGGCGAGTTCCACGTCGATGCCGGTGGGCTGGTTGTGTTCGTCGGTGGTGTCGAAAGGCGGCGAGGCGAGTTCCATCCCGACGACGAGCTGATGGGGATTTTTGCCGCCGCAGCCCCCGAGAAAAACGGCTGCCAGTAGGCACGCCAGCACGCAGACGGCAAGTCGGCGCGAAATGCGGTCGGCAGCGGGTGCATCCATGCGCGCAGAGCGTAGCATTAAGGCATCTCCGCGCGAATTTTCTTTTTGCCGGCCGCAACTCCGGTGAGTATAGGCAACGGCTCTTTATGGAAAACGAAAGCAAGCATGCCCTGATGCCGGTCGCCGCTGTCGGGCAATCCACCCCGGTCGCCGCTAACCCGTCCGCCAGCCCGTTCAAGGTGGTCGTCGACCCCGCCATGCGCGCCGCCATCAAGAAGGCGCTCTTCGACCTGATCGACCATCACGACGAGTCCCTGGCCGGTTACGTCACGAGCGGCAAGCTGGCACTGGATTCGTACAAGGAATACATCGAACTGTTCGCGCGGGCGTTGCGCGAGACGATGGATAGTCCCGAGGGCGTGCTTTACTTGCTGCGCTCGGCAGGCTTCGAGGACGTTGGCCCGGATGGAGTGAACCTGCGGCCCGAGTGGCGCTGGAAATAACTGCTCAGCCCACGCGGACCCACGCCAGGACGGCCGCCGCAGCCACGGCGACACCTCCACCGACGAGCGAGCGTGCGGTCGGGCGCTCGTGTTCGAGGAAGTAGGCCAGGGGCACCACGATCAGCGGCGTCAGCGCGATGGTCGGCATTACGACCGCGCTCGGCGTGGAGGAAAGCGCCCGTTGAAAGAAGCTGACACCCAGCGTCGCCCCCGCCAGTGCCGTCGCCACGACCCACGGCCACGCGACACGCCAGTTCGCCGCCGGTTCCACTGGTCGTCCACGCCGCCAAGCACGCGACAAGACGTAGGCGGCGCTGATCACCGCCACGCCGCCCAGTGCCCGCTGGAAGGACGCGGTGAACCCGTCCACATCCTCGCCCGCCGCGTGCGTCAGCGCGAACGCCTTGCGGCTGATCACCGCCCCACCCGCCTGCCCGAGTGCCGCCAGCACGCCGTAGACGAACCCCGTCGCGCGGTGCGCCGGGTCTGGCCCGCGGCCAGTGGGCATCTTGCCGGGCGCCAAGGCTAGCCCGACCCCGACGAGGATCACCGCCCCGCACACCAGCGCCACCGGGCCGGGGCGCGTGCCCAGCCAAAGCCACTCGATGGCGACGGCAAACGGCGACGACAAACATTGCATCAACAGCGAGGTCAGCCGCGAACCCAGCCGCGGGTACGCCGCGAAAAGCGCCAAGTCTCCTAGCCCGTAACCCACCACCCCGCTGACCACGAACGTCTCCAGCGCCACCCCGCGCAAGGCCGGTCCATGGGCCAGCGCCAAGACGCCGAGAGCTCCGACCGCGAGCCAGATGCGGGCGAGGTTGGCGGTGAGCGCGCCGACCATGCGCGTCGTGCGATGTGCGAACACCGCCGACAGCGCGAAGAAAAAAGCGGCGAGGAGCGCGGCACCCATCGGGAGCGCCGTTCTTCCGCCGGCCGGAGAGGGAAGTCAAGACGGCCACCGCCTTCCGCATTTCCACTCGCGCGCGGGATGGTGTATCTTCGTGGGCACTTCTCCGCGATGGCTGCCGACCCCCACCAGTTCCTCGAAAAATACTTCGGGTTCCGCGAGTTCCTCGACGCGCAGGAAGAGGTGATCACCACAGTTTTGAACGGGGATGACACCCTCGTCGTCATGCCCACGGGCGGCGGCAAGTCGCTCTGCTACCAGCTCCCCGCCCTGATGATGGACGGCGTGACGGTGGTCGTCAGCCCGCTCATCGCCTTGATGAAGGATCAGGTGGACGCCCTGGAACGCCGCGGCATCGCGGCCACGCTCATCAACAGCACGCTCACCCTCGCCGAACAGCAGGCGCGCATCCGCTCGATGGCCGCGGGCGAGTTCAAGCTCGTCTACATCGCACCCGAACGGTTCCGCAGCCGTTCGTTCCTCGACGCGCTGGGCCGCGCGACGATCTCGCTCTTCGCCGTGGACGAGGCGCATTGCATCTCGCAGTGGGGACATGATTTCCGCCCGGATTACTTCCGCCTCGGCTCCGTCGTCGAAAAACTCGGCCGCCCACAGGTGGCGGCGTTCACGGCCACGGCGACGCCGGAGGTGCGGCAAGACATTCTGGTCCAGCTTGGCTTGCAAGAGCCGCGTGAGTTCGTGGCGGGTTTTTCGCGGCCCAACCTGCGCCTGAGCGTCCACCAGGTCGAGCGCGAGGCGGCCAAGTACGACCGGCTGCGCAGCCTGATCGACGAACAAAAAACCGGCATCATCTACTGCGCTACCCGCAAGCGGGTTGAGGCGGTGCATGCGATGGTCGCCGGCTGGGGCGTGAAAGCCATCGCTTATCACGGCGGCTTGAGCGACGCTGAGCGCGACCTCGCGCAGGACCAGTTCATCAGCCGCAAGTACGATGTGGCCGTGGCGACGAACGCTTTCGGCTTGGGCAGCGACCGCTCGGACATCCGCTGCGTCGCGCAGTTTGCGGGGCCGGGCAGCGTGTACGCTTACTACCAGCAGATCGGCCGCGCCGGCCGCGACGGCGAGCCGTCGGTCTGCGAACTCTATTTCAACTACGCCGATACCCGGGTGCAGGATTTCTTCATCGAGGGCAGCAACCCGAGCCGGCCCGTCATCCAGGAAATCTACCAGGTGCTCCGGAACGCCGCCGACGCACAGGGTGAAGTGGCGTTGCCAATCCAGGCTATCGCCGAGCGTCTCACGAGCGAAGGCGCGGCCAACAACGACATGGCCGTTATCGCGGCGTTGAGCGTCTTGCACCGCGCCGACTACCTGGACCGCTTCGACCTTCCCGGCCAGCGCACGCGGGGCACGCGGGTTCTTCACCCGCAGATCAAGCCCTACGAACTCCAACTTGACTGGGACGCACTGGCCGAAAAGGAGCGCCGCGACCGTTCCAAGCTCAAGGCAATGGTGGAGTTCGTCTACGCGCGCCAGTGTCGGCAGGAGACGCTCCTGCGTTACTTCGGAGAGAAGGAGCCGGAGCGTTGCGGCAACTGCGACATCTGCTCGGACCATGCGCGCTACGGCCGCCGGGCGGGTACGGAAGAAGAAGTTCTTGTCGTGCGCAAGGCACTCAGCGGCGTCGCGCGGATGAGCAACCGCACGGCCGACGGTTGGCAGGGCCGTTTCGGCCGGGGCAAGATCGTCGAGGCGTTGCTCGGCAGCCGCACCAAGGCGGTGCTCGACGCCCGGTTGGATCAACTCAGCACCTACGGCCTGCTGCGCGATCTCGGCGTGAGCTATCTTAACGAGCTGTTCCGCGAACTGCAATCCGCCGGCCTGATCGTTCAGAATCGCCATACCGGGTTCAACGGCAAGGAATACCAGACGTTGACCCTGTCCAGCCGCGGCGACCAGGCGATGCGCGGGCAGGCGGATTTCGAGCTTTCGTGGCCCGAACAGAACAGCCGCGCGCCAGCCGAGGGCGGCCGTAGCCGCAACAAACGCGGCGACTCGAAACTGGGTGCCGACGACAATCAAGAAGTGTCGTCGTGCGACATGGACCTAATGCGCGCGCTCAAGGCCAAGCGCGACGAAATTGCCCGCCGCTTGGGCAACGTGCCGCGCTACCAGATTTTTAGCGACCAGACCCTGAAGTGCTTTGCGCAACTCAAGCCATCCACGAAGGAAGCCGGACGGCGAATCCGTGGCGTGGGCGACGTGAAGGCAGAGCTTTACTTGCCGCAGTTCCTAGAGGTTATCCACGAATATGCCAATCCGACCGCCTCGGCCGGGTCGGAAGCGTAGCGGGCGTTCTGCAGACGAGACGTTCCGTGCTACAAAAAAGCGAGGGCTGCCTTATTGAGGCAGCCCTCGCTCATCGTTGGCTATTCGGCTGCGGGATCGTCAAGACGGCTTCCATGCCTGCTGCGTGTTGCTGACGGCAGTCGGCGCGACGCTGGTGTCGATGGGACCGTCGTCCTGAAGCTCACGCACGACGACATGCGGAACGACCTCATTCAGCTTCATGATGAGCGGGGTCAAATCCTTGAGATGCCGCAACGCGGCTTCAGCCACCGGTGCGTCGCTGTACGCCAAAGCGGTGGTATGAAGCTGAGTATAGCTGAAAGATGCCATGTTCAGGGCCGTGTAATCGTCGCGCAACATCCGGGAGACTGGATCCTTGCGCACCTTGTCGTACAACCCGGCGATCGAACCCAGCGCGCCTGTGACGGCCGCTTTGGCCGCCGCCATCACCCCGCTGCCCAGACGCTCCGCTTCGCCTTTGAGTTCGCCGACATGACCGGTGAGCATGCTCTTGAGCTTGCCGATGAGGTCATAGGTCGCCGCGTCGTTCTTGACGCGCTCGTCGGCATACTGCTGCTCGACTGCTTCGAGGATATGTTTCTGCAACGCGTGCATGTCGTTGACGTACATGAGCAGCGTGCTCTTTTCGGAGGAGGTTTCGTTCGGCATAAAACGCGGGTGTTGGGTATAGTGTTACAGCCTCACTACGCGCGCCCGGCGCGGAATGGATGTTCCCTTCTGCGCGGAACGCGCGGCCTCTAGCGGCTTTCGACGGTCGGTGCGGGGAACGCTTCGGCCGGGACCCAGCGGCGTAGCACGCGTTCGAGTTCCTCCTGTTTGACGGGCTTGGACAGGTAGTCGTCCATCCCCGAGGCTAGGCAGGTCTCACGGTCGCCTTCCAGGGCGTTGGCGGTCATGGCGACGATGGTCACCTTGGCGGCGGCGCCCGGGCGGCTACGGATGGAGCGCGTCGCCTCGTAGCCGTCCATCTCGGGCATCTGGCAGTCCATGAAGACGAGCTTGTAGGGGATGCGGGCGAGGGCATCCAGGACCTCCTTGCCGTTGGCGACGGCGTCGGCGCGGAACCCGAGGTTCAGAAGCTGGCGCAGGGCGACCTTCTGGTTGACCATGTTGTCCTCGGCCACCAGCACCCGGAAGCTGGAAAACCGTTGCGCCGTGACGGGCTTCATCATCAAGCGGCTCAACTCGGTTGTCGTCTTGAAGGGCTGCGTCTTGGGCGCGTTCAGGCCTAGCCGCGGCTTGGGCGGCTGCGGGGTGGCAGCGTCCACGATGGCGTCGAGGAGCGCCGACTGCTTGAC
This sequence comes from uncultured Chthoniobacterales bacterium, assembly GCA_964246175.1. Taxonomy (GTDB): domain Bacteria; phylum Verrucomicrobiota; class Verrucomicrobiia; order Chthoniobacterales; family SZAS-18; genus CAHJWO01. The sequence goes on from CAXTQD010000056.1 coordinate 14,407, forward strand.
GGGCTTGGTGACGTAGCCGCTGATGCCCACCTCCGCCCACGATGCGCTGGTGCCGCGCCGGCCAACGGTGTGCATGATGACGATCTGCGTAGCCGCGAGCACGGGGTCCCGCTTGATCTCCTCCGTCAGCGCGAAGCCGCTCGCGTCGGGCATCTGCATGTCCAGGAGCGCCACCTGGAAAGGTTCCCCGCGCGTGCCGGCTGCACGCAAGGACGCCAACGCCTCGTGTCCGCTGCCGGCCTGGTCGTGCCGGATGTCCCACGCCGTGAACATCGCCGACAGGGCGGCGCGAGCGCTGTCGTTGTCGTCCACGACGAGCACGCGCAGGTCCGCGGGGGCGGCGCGCTGCGGACGCGCGGGCGGATTGGCCTGTTTCTGGAAGCGGGCGGTGAACCAGAAATTGGATCCCGCCCCGAGAGTGGAGCGCACACCGATCTGGCCGTCCATGCGCTCGACCAGCGCGCGCGAGATCGCCAGACCCAGGCCCGTGCCGCCGTACTTGCGCGTGGTGGAGCCGTCCGCCTGCGCGAAAGGCTCAAAGATGCGCGCCTGTGCATCCTCGGGCAGGCCGATACCCGTGTCGACGATCTCGAAGACGAGCGTCACGTCGCCCGCCGTCGCTGCTTCTGTGCGCACGTAGAGGCCGACCTCGCCCTTCTCGGTGAATTTGATGGCGTTGGAAAGCAGGTTGAGCAGCACCTGGCGCAGCCGGCCCGCGTCGCCGCACAGATCAGCCGGCACGTCGGGCTGCACGAGGTTGACGAGTTCCAACCCCTTACTTTGGGCGCGTTCGGCGAGGATTTCGATGGTGCTCTCGACCGTCTGCCGGACATCGAAATCGAGCATCTCGAAGTTGAGCTTGCCGGCCTCGATCTTGGAGAAGTCCAAGATGTCGTTGATGATCGTCAGCAGTGAGTCCGCGCACGTTTGCACCGTCAGGGCGAACTCCTTTTGTTCCACGGTAAGCTTGCTGTCGAGCAGCAGGCCGCTCATGCCGATGATGCCGTTCATCGGCGTGCGGATTTCGTGGCTCATGTTGGCCAAAAACTCGCTTTTGGTTTTCGAGGAGCCGAGCGCCTCGTCGCGGGCGCTGGCGAGTTCGCTCTCGATGCGGCGGCGCGCGCGCAACTCCCGGAAGACGAGCAGGTGAACGAACCCGAGCAGCGCGACCAGCAGCGCCGCCAAGCCCGTCGACATCACGACGGCCAGGGTCAGGTCCGTGTGGCGGCGGGCCGTGCGCTCTTGGAACAGGCGGTTTTCCTCCTCGTCCATGGCGGCCACGACCTTGGTGACGGCCTCCATCGTGTCGCGGCCCTTCTTGGTGGCGTACTGTGGAGAGAGGGCGTTGACCCCGAGTCGCTGGCGCTGCGCGATGTACTCGTCTCCGGACGCCTGCTTGGCGGCGACGGCCGCAGCGAGGGCGCGGGTGCGCTCGGTCTGCGGCGGGTTGTCGGCGACCAGCGTGCCGAGGCGTTGGAGCTGGGCGGCGGCATCCTTCGAGGCAGCCTGGTAAGGCTGCAAATAGTACGCGTCCCCCGTGATGCAGAAGCCCCGCTGGGCCGCCTCGCCCTGCGTGACGGCCGCGTTGACCGCCTTGATCTGGTCGAGCACGTCGCGGGTGTGGTCCACCAGGCGGTCGCTTTCCAGAAAACCCTTCACTTCCCGGTAGGAACCATAACCGAGCACAGCGGTGAGAATCGCGGCGGAGAGAAAGCCGAGGAAGAGCTTGCGTTCGATGGGGCCAAACATGGCAGGGCTTCTGCTAGCTACAATCGTGCCGCTGCCGGGATTTCTGGGCGCGGGTTACGACCGGAAAGTCCTTGCGTTCACGCCGGGCTGCTGACATCCGTGACGACCTGCGCACGGCTTCCGCGTCGCGGCCGACTCCATGTCCACCGAGCCCATCCACATTCTCCTGGCAGAAGACGACAGCCATTCGCGCCGCGTCCTGGCGCACTACCTGACGGTGTGGGGCTACCGGGTGATCGAGGCCCGCGACGGCCTGGAAGCCGCGGCGGTGCTCGCCGCAGACGACCCGCCACCCATCGCGCTCGTGGACTGGATGATGCCCGGCATGGAGGGCGTAGAACTGTGCGCCAGCGTGCGTGAGCGTCCCGACCGGCCGTTCACCTACCTCATCCTGCTCACGGCGAAGGCCGACAAGCACGAGATCGCCGCGGGTCTGGAGGCCGGCGCGGACGATTACGTCACCAAGCCTTGTGACCCGACGGAGTTGCGGGCGCGTCTGCGGGCCGGCGAACGTGTCATCCGGCTCGAACGCACCCTCGCCCAACAAGTCGCCGCCCTGCGCGAAACCCTCGACCACGTCCGACAACTCAAGGAACTCATCCCGATCTGCGCCTGGTGCAAGCGGGTGCGCGACGACGAGGACTACTGGCACAGCATCGAGGAATACCTCCACGTCCACACGGGCTCGGACTTCACCCACGGCATTTGCCCGCATTGTTTAGAGACGATGCGAGCCTCGGTGCCCGGTCTCGGCGTCTGAAAGGGACGGGCAAGAAAGTTGCACGTCGGGGGCGTTGCGGCTTTGTTCGCAGGCATCATGCCGGCCACCATCCCTCCGACCCCGGACCAGCGCATCGCGGGCGTCCTGATCCCGATCTTCGCGCTACGTTCGGACGGCGACGTGGGGATCGGCGACACGGGGCACCTGCGGCGTTTCGTGGATTGGGCAGCCAAGACGGGGTTCGCGCTCGTCCAGCTTCTGCCCATCAACGAGACCGGCGGTGATCACAGCCCCTACAACGCCATCTCCTCGATGGCCCTCGACCCGACGACCCTTGACCTCACCCCGGCGGCGCTGCCCGACCTGACTGACGAGGACGTGCAGGCCGTGGAAACGGCGCTCGGCGGGCGGCCCGGCGGGGATGGACCCGTGCAGTATGCACGGGTCAAGCCCCTCAAGCTCGCGCTGCTGCGGCGGGCTTTCGAGAACTTCGGGCGGGACCTGGGCGGCAGTGCCGGGCGGATGCAGGGATGGCTGGAGTTTCGTCGCCGCCACGAGGCGTGGCTCGACGGCTACACGCTCTTCCGTGCTCTGATGGACCGGCACGGCGGCACCGAATGCTGGGACCGCTGGTCGGAAGATCATCAGACCATCACCCGCGCGACCGCGTGGGAAGCGGCGCTGCCGGATGCCGAACGCGAGGCGTTCGCAAAATCGAGAGCCTTCTTCGCCTACGTGCAATGGGTCGCCTACGGACAGTGGGAGGGGCTGAAGCAATACGCCGGCGAGCGCGGCGTAGCTCTCATGGGCGACATCCCGCTGGGGGTCAGTTATTACAGCGCCGACTTCTTTGCCAACCCGGAGCAATTCGAGCCGGGCTGGTCGGGTGGTGCGCCGCCCGAGTCGTATTTCAAGGACGACGCGTTCACGCAGAAATGGGGTCAGAACTGGGGCATCCCGGTCTATGACTGGGCAGCCATGCGGCGGGACGATTACCGCTGGTGGCGACAGCGCATCGGCGGGGTGCGGGACATTTTTCACGTCTTTCGCATCGACCATATACTCGGCTTCTACCGTATCTACAGCTTCCCGTGGCGACCGGAGCGCAACGCGGAATTTTTGCCTTTGAACTCCGACGAAGCCCGCGAACGCTGCGGCGGCCGGCTGCCGGGCTTCAAGGCGCAAGGCGACGACACCTGGGAGCAGCGCCAAGCCAACTGCGCGGCGGGTGAGGTTTGTCTCCGCATGGCGCTCGACGCCGCGGGCGAAACGCGTCTCATCGGCGAGGACCTCGGCACGGTGCCCGACTACGTGCGGCCCAATCTCGCCAAGCTCGGCATCGCTGGCTTCAAGATTCCCATCTGGGAGCCCGACCCACGCACGGGTGGTATCTTGCCCGGCGGCGACTACGAACGCCTTTCCCTCGCCACCTACGGCACGCATGACCACGAGCCGCTCCTCGCCTTCTGGAACCGCTCCCACCGCCTTTCGCCCGAAGAACGCCACGAGCTCTACAAGCTCGCCAGCTTCGCCGGTCTCTCGCCCGAGGAAGTCAGCGGCGACTTCGACGAAGCGGTGCACGACAAGCTGATGGAGGCGCTCTTTCGCTCGAACAGCTGGATCGCCGTCTGCATGATCACGGACCTCCTGGCACGCGAGGAACGCTTCAACGTGCCGGGCACCTCCACCGACTCGAACTGGAGCCAGCGCATGCACGTCACTTTGGAGACGCTTTGCGACGAACCCACCCACCGGACGCGCGCCGCACGCTTCCGCGCGATGCTGGAGCACAGCGGCCGGGTAATGCCGGGTTAAATCGTGTGCGAACGGTTTCGGGTTCGGCGGGGGAACGCGTTCTGCTAGGTTTTCCCGGTATCGTGAGGACGGACCTTGAATCGTGTGCCACTGTGACGGCGGAACCCTCCCAGCGCGCCGGAGATAACCCCCTTGCCTCGCCGCCCGTGACCCACCGCATCACGCAGCTCGTCGCCCAACTCGGCGACGTGATCGTCGGCAAGCAAGACACCATCCGCCTGGCCGTCGTGTGCCTGTTGGCCCGTGGCCACCTGCTCATCGAGGACGTGCCGGGCGTGGGCAAGACGACACTCTCGCAGGCGGTGGCGCGTTCGCTGGGACTGCCCTTCAAGCGCATCCAGTTCACGAGCGACCTCCTGCCGGCCGACATCATTGGCAACTCGATCTACGACCGCGAACACGGCCGCTTCGTGTTCCACCCAGGGCCGATCTTCGCGCCGGTGATCCTCATCGACGAGGTCAACCGCGCCACGCCCAAGACCCAAAGCGCGCTGCTCGAAGCGATGGAAGAGTACCAGGTGACTACCGACGGCGTCACCCGCGCGCTGCCGCAGCCATTTTTCGTCATCGCCACGCAGAACCCGCGCCAGCAGATCGGCGTGTTCCCGTTGCCCGAGAGTCAGTTGGATCGCTTCCTCATGCGCCTGGAACTCGGTTATCCCAACCGCGCCAGCGAAAGGGAAATGCTCACCGGCCAGAGCCGCCGCGACCTCCTCGCCATCCTGCCAGAGGTGGTCAGCGGCGATGACCTCAAGGAAATTCAGGAACAGGTCCAGGGCGTCTTCGCCTCGGCCGCCGTGCTGGATTACCTCCAGGACCTGCTCGAAGCGAGCCGCCGGCTGCACGGCACGGGGCTCTCGCCGCGCGCGGGCCTGTCGCTGCTCCACGCCGCCCAGGCGTCGGCGCTCATGCAAGGGCGCGAGATGGTGCTGCCCGAGGATATCCAGGCGGTCGCCGTGCCCGTGATGGCGCACCGGCTCGAAGCGGGTGTCACCCCCGGCCAACTCGGCGGCCGGGACCTCGCGCGGCACCTGTTGGAAACGGTGCCGGTCCCGTAGACGCAAAGAAAGACGCGCCGCGTGACGACGGGCAGGATTTACATTTTGCCCACGCGCAGTTGGGTGGTGCTCGGCGCGGTGCTGGCCGCCATGTGGTACGCGGCCATCAGCCAGCGCAACGGCGCGGCGTATCTGTTGATGTTCTTCCTGAGCAGCCTGGTGCTGGTCAGCGCCCTGCACGCGCATTTCGCGCTGGTGGACCTGCGCCTGCGCACGGGCCGGGTGGACCCGGTATTCGAGGGGGAGCGAGCGCGCGTTTTGGTCGAGGTAACGAACCTTTCGCGCCGGCCGCGGACCGCGCTCGAAGTGTCCCCGCGCGGACAGGTCTTCAAGGAAGCGACGCACGAGCGTCTCGCGGCGTTGGGGCCGAACGGCGCGGGGAGCGTGGAGATGCTCCTCCCGCCGGCCACGCGCGGGCGGCAAACCCTCGGCCGGTTGGCATTGACGACCGTGTACCCACTAGGCTTCTGGCGTTCGTGGCGCTACGAAGAGGCGGATGCGTCGTACCTTGTCTACCCACGGCCGGAGGGGAAGCTGCCTTTGCCCGACGGCCCGGCGCTGACGACGGACGTTCCCTCCGGCACGGGTGCGGGCGGCGATGATTATTCCGGGGTGCGGCCGTACCAAGTCGGCGAGAGCCAGCGGCACATCGACTGGCGGGCAGCGGCGCGTGGCCAGGGGCTGCTCGTCAAGAAGTTCGCCGGCGCGGGCAGCCGGCGCGTATTCTTCGAGTACGAGGACACGCACGCGCTCGGCGACGTGGAGGCGCGCCTGCGCCAACTCTGCCGCTGGATCGTGGACGCCGACCACGCTGGACTCGCTTATGGACTGCGGCTGCCGGGCTTCGAGACGGAGCCGGCCCGGGGCTCGAACCACTACGACCGCTGCCTGGCGGCGCTGGCGCTTTACGACCCAGCCCGGGCGCGCGACGCCATGGAACGGCACATCATCAACGCCGCGCACCGCGTGGGCATCGTGGTGCCGGCGGACGGTTGATCGCCGGGATGGGTCCGTCGAACGTCCAGGGCGGGAGCGACGAACCCTGTGATCCGCTTACCGCTTTTCGTGCTCACGGGGCGCGCGGGTCGGGTTTCGTCAGGCGATAGAGCTGCGCGAAACCCTCGTCCCGGACGAGCGTCATGCCAGCTGGGGCCACGAACACCCC
>CAXTQD010000057.1:0-1346 GCA_964246175.1 uncultured Chthoniobacterales bacterium
AGCATCGGCAGGCTGAAGTCCGCCCCGACCACCGCCGTCTCAGGGCAAACCCGCGACAGCCACCCCCCCAGCACCCCGCTGCCCGTTGCCAGGTCGAGCAGCCGCGCCGGCTGCCAGCCGCGCACGATTTCCGCCGCGCGCCGCCGCCAGAAGTAATCCAGTCCGCCGCTCAGAACGGTGTTGACTAGATCGTAGCGTGCCGCCACCCGGCCGAACATGCTCTGCACTTCTCCGGCGGGTTCGAGCGCACCGGCCGATGGGAATTCTTGGAAGTTCGACAAAACTGGTGAAATTTGAGCAGCAGAAAAAATCTTTTTTGGCGCAATTTCGACACACTCTTCTTGCGCCCCGATCCGATAGTATACAAGTTGCCCAGGGCAGCAGGAAAGCCAAACCATGCCGTTGGAAAGTCGTTTTCGGGCGAAGGTTCACTGGCAAGGGGAGCAAATCAGCCGTCCAGCAAGAGTCCCGGTCGTGCCGCGTAGCCGAGGAGTTTCATCGCTTCCCGTCGCCGTGGCTCCCATGATGGCAAGGGATTTGCTAAGGCCAACCCGCCGCTTCACCAGTGCAGCCTCAACACATGAAACTCTGAGCTTATGATCGCGTTTATCCTCGCCGCTGATGGTCTCGCCAAAACCACGAACCACAACTTCGTCATCGACAAGTTCAACAAGGGTGGCCCGATCATGTGGCCAATCCTGTTGGTTTCCATCGTGGCGGTAACCGTTATCCTCGAACGCCTCTTCTGGTGGTTCCGCCAAAAGGCCCTGCGTGAAAGTTCCAAGCTGGAGAAGGCTTTCGAGTACATCGAGAACGGTGACCTCAAGGAAGCCTCCGAGTTGGCCCGCACCTCCCAGGACCCGCGCCTGCGCACGATCTGGCACGGCTTGAACCATCATCACACCACGATGCAGAGCGCCCTCCAGGTCGCCTCGGGCATCGAGATCCAGCGGGCGAGCCGCTTCCTGATGATCATGGACACGACGATCACTCTGGCCCCGCTGCTCGGGCTGCTCGGTACGGTGACGGGCATCATGGCCGCCTTCGAGGCGGTCGGCGCGAACGGCCTTGAAGTCGACGCCGTTTCAAGCGGCATCGGCGAGGCGCTCATCGCCACGTCGTGCGGTCTGGCCATCGCCATGGCCACGCTGATCCCATATAACTGGTTCACCTCGAAGGTGGAACGGCTCAAGTTCGAGTTGGAGACGGCTTCCACCAACCTCGAAGTCATGCTGCAAAACCTGAACCGGGAGGCTGCAAATGCACCTGAGCTCGAGCACACCGCATAAGAAGGCCCGCATCGAGATCATCCCGCTGATCGACATCATGTTCTTTCTGCTCGCCAG
>CAXTQD010000057.1:1446-10065 GCA_964246175.1 uncultured Chthoniobacterales bacterium
ATCGAGATCATCCCGCTGATCGACATCATGTTCTTTCTGCTCGCCAGCTTCATGCTGATCAGCATGAGCATGATCAAGCTGCAGGCGATCCAGAATGATCTGCCTGATGCGCACAAGGGGGAGAACGTCGTCAAGCAGGACTTCCACACGGTAGGCATCGACAAAAACGGCAATTACTATTACGACAAGGACAAGGATCCGACCTCTTTGGATAAGCTTCAGGCGAAGCTGCAACCTGCCATTGCCAAAGAGGGGATAGATAACCTGAAGGTTTACATCAACGCCGACAAAGACATCACGTACAACATGCTCATCACGGTGCTGGATCAGCTCCGCTCGCTCGGCGTGAAGAAGGTGTCGTTCGCGGTGAAGAAGGGCCACGGTTACGCACCGCCCGCGGCGGCTGCCGCACCTGCTGGAACTTGAGGCTGTTCAGTTGCTGCTACGAGGAGAAATGGACCTATGGAATCCTTGTTTGCCCGACACGCTCCGAAGCGAGGCCGCGTCGCGGGGATGTTAGTTGGATCGCTGGTGTTCCACGGCGGTTTGGTCGGCATCGGTGCGCTGTTCACGCAACCGCAGCCGGACAAAGTAGACGTGAGCTGGGTGCCGCCCGGGGACGGCGATCCGACGGCACCGAGCCTCCCCCCAGAAATTGCTCCTCCGGTGGATGCGAACCCGGAGACAACCGCGACTCCCGACGTACTTGCGCCGGAAGTCTTTGTGCCGCCAACGCCAGCGGACGTGCAGGACTTTGCCCAGCCGCCCGATCCTACTGCGCGCCAGCGGCATCCCACAGCCAAACCTACAACGGCTGTGCGCACGAGCAGCACCAAGCGGTCAGCTTCTTTACCAGCTGCGCCGGGGAGCGGAATGGCCGGCGTGCCAAATGGCAATCCAGCAACCGGAGTTGCAGCAGCGCCTTGGTTCATGCCGCACCCGCCCTACCCTGCTTCGCTGCGGAGTGCTTCCGCGGCGAGTGTTACGGTGCGGATCACGACCGACGCGGCAGGACGGATCGCGGATGTATTCGTCGCCCGATCCACCGGCAATGCAGCACTCGACGCTTACACGATCAGTCGTGTCCGAGGGACTTGGCACGGTCCAGCGAACGCTTCACGCACCACAGAGTTCGTCTACCAGCTTCGGTAAAAACATCTCATCAACAGGAAAATCAAGAACTTATGCCTGAGTCTCTGTTCATGCGCCGACCGCCACGCCGCGGACGCTTTGTGCTGATGATTATTGGATCAATATTCTTCCACTACGCTATCTACCTCGCAGGCGCGGTTTTCACACGTGACACGAGTTGGGATGTGAAGGATCCGCCCGTCGAACTCGAACTCGCCGACAAATTGGGTGACCCCGACGTGCGGGAACTTGTTGTGGCAGATACCCCGCCGCCGGAGGATCAGCCCACTCCGCCGCCGGAAGAGACTCCTCCACCCGACGACACTCCTCCGCCACAAGAGGATCCTGACATGGCAGACCCGGAGGCAACCCCGCCGCCGGAGACGCCGAAGCCTTCGGCTAAGCCGGCCGTGAAGCGGAGCACCCCGGCTCCCGCTAACGCTAAGCATGGGCCTGTCGCTGTCGAGGGCGTGGTTGGCGGTAACCCGAATGGTACCAAGGCTACCGGTACGCCTGGTGGCGCAAAGGTCAGCAACGTTGGATGGAGGACACCCAAACCGCCTTACCCAGCGCAGGCGCGTATGTCCCACGTGCAGGGGACGACGAGTGTCCGGATCACCACAGATGCCTCTGGAAACGTCTCGAGCGTCGTGATTGTGAAGTCGGCCGGGAGTGCAATCCTTGATAACAGTACTCAGGGCTACGTCAGGAACAACTGGAAAGGGCCGCCTAACTCGACCCACCAGACAGATTTCGCTTACCAGTTGCAGTAAAGCTATTCGCCCTCCGGCTTTGGCTCGCGCAGGAACAGCCCGCGCAGTGCCTCAGCCGGGGGGCGATTTTCGTAGAGGATAGCGTATACTTGGTCGAGCACAGGAGTCTCGACTCCGAAAGCGCGTGCGCGGTGGTAGGCACTGCGTGCAGTCGGTACTCCTTCGGCCACCATACTCATGGAGGCGGCGATTGCCTCGGGTGTTTCGCTCCGTCCAAGGCGTTCGCCGACGCGGCGGTTGCGGCTGTGCTGGCTGAAACACGTCACCATCAGGTCGCCGATGCCACTCAAGCCTTGGAACGTCTCGCGCTGCCCTCCCAGCCGCGTCCCAAGGCGGACCAACTCGGCGAGACAACGAGTGACAAGCGCCGCCTTGGCGTTATCACCGAAACCGAGCCCGTCGCTAACCCCGGCGGCGATGGCGAAGATGTTTTTCAAAGCGCCGCCGAGTTCGACGCCGGCCACGTCTTCACTGGTGTAGGCCCGCAGGGTGCCAGCGTTGAAGAGTGTCTGTAGACGCACGGCGGTTTCCGTTCGCGTGCAGCCGATGACGACGGCGGCCGGGCTCTGGCGGGCAACCTCCTCCGCGTGACTAGGACCGGAGAGCACGGCAACACTGGATTCAGGGAAGCACTCGGCAAGGATTTCGCTCATGCGCGCCCCGGTGCCGTACTCGATGCCTTTGGTGCAGGAAAGCAGCGTACCGTCCGGCGCGGGGCCGCCGGCTTGCCGATATTGGACAGCGACCTCGCGCAAGGCGCGCGAGGGGGTCACGAAAACTGCGAGATCGACTCCGACCGCCGCGGCGAGGTCGGCGACGGGCTGCACGGCCGGAGGAAGCACGACACCAGGGAGGTATTTGTCGTTCGTACCCGACGCGCGGAGGGTGCGGATATGCTCGGGATCGTGTCCCCAAAGCGTGACTTTGTAGCCCCGCGCCGCCAGCCAGACGGCCAGAGCCGTGCCCCAACTCCCCGCGCCGAGCACGGCGATCTTTTGAAAGGGAGCCGTCACATCAAGGCAGCGGTTCGGCCGGGTCGGGACTGGGGACGAAGCGCGCCTCGGTGCCGTTGAGCAGGCGGCCGATGTTGGCGCGGTGCCGCCACCAGATCAGCGCGGCGGCGACCAGCGAAAAGTAAAACAGCGGCAGATTGCCAGCGTCGGGACGCACCTTGAGGAACCACACCGACACCGGCAGCACGGCCGCCGCCAGGAGCGACGCCAGTGACACGTAGCGCAGACCGTAGAACACCACGACCCACACCACAGCCGAGACGCCCAGCGACAGCGGCATCAGCCCCAGCAGCACGCCGACGGTAGTCGCCACCCCCTTGCCGCCGCGGAAGCGCAGCCACACGGGGAAATTATGCCCGAGGATGCACGCCAGCGCCGCGACGATCCCCGCTGGCACCACCGCGCCGCGCAGGTAGGCGGCGTATTGTTCGGGCGAGCTGATGGGAGCCGTGTTGACGAGGTCATGGACGTTCACCCCTTGGTCGATAGCCCGTGCGAGGAGGGCCTGTGCCAGCGCGAGGATCAACCGAACGGCGATCACGCCCTTGAGCATGTCGCAGACGAACACGAAGTAGCCCGGCTTTTTGCCGAGGACGCGCAGGACGTTGGTCGCGCCGATGTTGCCGCTGCCGTGCTGGCGGATGTCGATGCCGTAGCGCCGGCCGACGAAGTAGCCGAACGGGATCGACCCTAGCAAGTAGCCAACGAGGACGGCGGAGCCGTAAACCAGCGCCGCGGTCGGCAGGCCGGGAGCGTCGGCGAGGGGGAAGGACGACATGGCTCGATCCTATGCAAAGACCGGGGAAACTTCATGCCGAAATGTTTCTCGGCAAAAAATCTAGGAACCCGCCGGAGACGCATCGCCACCCATTGTTTGGAGCGCCTCGCGGCGCGGGGATTCAAGGCGTGATCTTGGCCGTAGACGGCGGGACCAAATCGGCCGCCAGCGCCCCGCAGCCGATCAGACCCGCGTCGTGGCCGAGTTCGGCGGGGAGGATCACGAGGTTCTCGTGGAAGACAGGACTCGTGCGTTCACGAATCGTGCGCCAGACGGGCGCGAAGATCAGGTCGCCGGCCTGCGCCACACCGCCGCCAAGCACGATGGCGTCCGGGTTGAGCAGCCAGACGATGTCCGACAGCGCCGTGCCAAGCATGACGCCCGTCTCCTCCCAAATCTCACGCGCCACGGCGTCGCCCCGCCCTGCCGCCTCGGCCAACAGGTAAGGCGTGCAGTCGGTGATGGAATGCGCCTGCCCGGCCGCCTCGTAGCGCGCCAGCGCCCGGGCGGCGATGGGACCGTTGCCGACGTAGCGTTCCAGTGCGCCGAAGTTGCCGTACGGCCCGGGTACGCCGCGGTAGTCGATGCTCATGTTGCCGACCTCGCCCGCTCCCAGGTAACTGCCGCGGAAAAGTTTGCTGTCGAGGATCAACCCCGCCCCGACACCCGTGCCCAGCGTGACGCAGATCACGTTCTGACGCGCGCGGCCCGCGCCGAACTTCCACTCGGCGTAGGCCATGGCGTTGGCGTCGTTCTCGATGGCGGCGGGCAGGCCCGTGTGCATGGAGAGCAGGTCGCGCAGGGGCACGTTCACCCAGCCGGGCACATTGGTGAGGTGGTGAACGATCCCGCTGCGGCTGTCCACGATGCCGGGCAGGCCCGCGCCGATGGCGATCACGTCGGGGTTCTGCGCGCGCAGGCTGTCCACGGCCACGAGGATGGCGGCCAGGAGGTCGTCGGCTTTCTGGTAAGCGAGGGTCGAGAGGCTCTCGGCGCGCTGGGTTAATCCGCCGGCGGAGACCAGCCCCAGTTTAATGCTGGTGCCGCCGAAGTCGATGCCGATGGCCACCGGCTGCGTGATGGAGGACTCATTCATGGCGCTTGTTCGGGCCACGAAGATAGGCGGCGGGCGGCGGGTGTCGAGCGGCGAATCGTCAGGCGCACCCGCAACTCCCACTTGCCACCGGCGTACCAAGGGCGAATCTTTGACCCGGCCTTTTTGTCCTCCATCCCATGACCGCCCCTGCCGCGCCCGCGCTCACGCAGCCGCTCGTCTTCGAACCGCTCTTCATGGAACGCGTCTGGGGCGGCCGGAAGCTCGAACAGCTTTACCACAAGAAACTGCCCCCCGGAGCGCGCGTCGGCGAGTCCTGGGAGATCGTGGACCGCGAGGAAGCACAGAGCGTTGTGCATGCCGGTCCGCTGCGAGGCACCACCCTGCACGAACTCTGGACGAACCACCGCACGGAGATTTTCGGTGCCGGTGTCGGTGACGGCGCGGAGCGGTTCCCGCTGCTCGTCAAAATCCTCGACGCGCAGGAGAAACTCTCCCTCCAGGTCCATCCGCCCCCCGCCGTCGCGGCCGAACTCGGCGGCGAACCGAAGACCGAGATGTGGTATCTCGCCCACGCCGAGGCCGGCGCGGAACTCTACGCGGGGCTCGCCGAACGCACCGACCGCGCGCACTTCGAGGAGGCCATCCACGAGGGCCGCGCGGCCGGACTTGTCCACCGGCTCCCGGTGGAAACGGGCGACACGCTCTTCATCCCCAGCGGGCGCATCCACGCCGTCGGCGCGGGCTGCCTGATCGTGGAAATCCAGCAGAACAGCGACACGACGTACCGCGTCCTCGACTGGAACCGAGCCGGTCTCGACGGCAAACCGCGCGCGCTGCACATCGACCAATCGTTGCAATCAACGGACTTCGACGACGTGTGTCCGTCCCCGCAACCGCCGGTCTTCGGTGTGGGTGGGACGTTGGTGGATTGCCCGTTCTTCCGCGTGGAGAAGTGGAACTTGGACGGTCCGCGGACCGCTTTGGAGAACACCGGTGGGCGGTTTGCCATTTTTACCTGCCTGGAGGGCGAAGTCGAGTGTGCGGGACTACGGTTCAAGCCGGGCAGCTTCTTTCTCGTGCCCGCGGGGCTTACGACGGCGGAGGTGCGGCCGGCGGCTGCGGGCACGGAGGTGCTGCGCACGAACATTCCTTGAAGGGGACACATGGCCGAGGATTTCCAGGCGCGGATTGTCCGCCTCGGGTTGAACCCGGCGGATTTCGAGGAATCATTCGCACGCTCAGGCGGGCCGGGCGGACAGCACGTCAACAAGGTGTCCACGGCGGTGACGCTGCGCCACCGGCCGACGGGGTCGGCGGTGACGGTACAGGATTCGCGTTCGCAGGCGACCAACCGGGAGTTGGCGCGCGAGCGGTTGCTTGATGCCATCGAGCGCGCCCGCGACCGCGCTCGGCAAGCGCGCGTGGATGCGAGGGAAAAACTCCGCCGCCAGAATGCTCCCCGGCCCCGGGCGGTCAAGCGCCGCATGCTCCAGTCCAAACGCCACCGCGCCGGGATCAAGGCGGCTCGGCGGTCGCATGGCGACGATTGAGGTTGCTCCGATGAAAAAGCGCGAGGTCAAAATTTACTGTCCCAAGTGCCAGTGGGAGCCAGAGGAATCTTCACGCTGGTGGTGCGGCCAGCGGGAGGGTGGCTGCGGGTGCGCGTGGAACACGTTCGACACCGGCGGCGTTTGTCCAGACTGCGGCAAGAGGTGGGAGAAAACGGCTTGCCTCGCTTGTCACCGTTGGTCGCTGCACCGCGCGTGGTACCATGAATTTGTCACGGAGACGAGCGAGGTGGCAAAAGAGGCCGCCGCGTCCGCGCGGCAGCAGCCCACCAGGGAATTCAGTAGCTCCCTGCCAGTGAGAGGGTCGTGAGCTTCGCACGCACTTCGTCGGCGGTGGGCAGCGTGCCGCCGTTCTTTTTCAGCCGTACGCGGACCCGGTGCGGCCAGTGCGGGTGTAGGTCAAAAAAGTTGTCGCTCGCCCGGTAGGCTAGGCCGCCGAGTTCAAACTTCACCCGGTGCTGCAACACCGCCGAGCGGAACTCCACATCGAACGTCCCCTCTTCTTCGCCTGCTGCCGTCACGGTCGCCTCGATGGGTGCCTGCGGCAGGCTCAGGAACCGCGGCGCGGTCAGGAACACCGTGTCCTCCGACACCGTGTTCCCATCGCTGGTCAAGAGGACGTGCAGGTAGAGATTGCCCGCACCGTGCTCGGCCATCGCTCCAGCGAAGTCGAGCGTTTCTTGGCAGATGCTCTCGTTGTAGCGCAGGGTCACCGTCCGGTCGCCGTGTTCCAGCCGCCGGCCGTCGAAGTGGCGCAGTTCCCACGCGAGGTGTGCGGCTACCTCCGGTTCCCGGCCGTCGTAGACCGTGTAGAGGCGGACCTCGCTGATCGTGCTTTGCAGGTAGTTGCCGACGCCGGGCTTCTCGTCGCCGGGCACGTGCGCACTGACCAGGGCCGGGGCGAAGAAGCGCCGCGCCCCGTAGTGCAGCGCCTTCCACTTGCCGCCGAACTCGACGCTGCTCCAACTGAACACCGGCCAGCAGTCGTTGAGTTGCCAGTACAAGGCTCCCATCGTGCGCGGCATCGAGCGGCGGAAGTGCTCGATGCCCACCTTGAGGCACCAAAGTTGGTTGAGCTGAGAAAGGTAGCTCAAGCTTTCGTAATCCTTTGGGAACCGGTACAACCGCGCCACGTAGTCGAAGATTGTCGCGTTGCCGCCGCCGTTCTTCTGGTGGTTCTCCATGGCGGGCGAGAACACGTTAAACTCCTCTGGCGGGCAGAACGTCGCCGCCACTTCCGGGCTGCTGTAGCTCTGCATGCCGAACTCCGAGCAAAACCGGAAGCGTTTTTCCTCGTACGTCTTGACCGGCTTGCGCGCGTGCCACACCTCCCAGAAGTGCGAGTCGCCCGCCCCCTCGGCGTTGACGAAGTGACTGCCCGCGCCCTGTCGGGCGGCCACGTCGGCCAGATTCGAAGTGGGGTCGTGCGGCGAGCACGGCCAGTAGGCGGTCACCCCGTCGAGCCGGGCGACGACGCCGGGGAGGAGTTCCTCGAAAAGTCGGCGGTAGTCGGCGGCGCGCTCCGGGTTATCGGCGAGCTTGGTGGCCATCTGCTCGATCTCGTTGTTGCCACACCACAAGGCCAGGCAGGCGCGGGAAGCCAGCCGCGCGACCTGGTACTCGGCCTCGGCTTGGACGCTGCGCACGAAAGCCTCGTCGCCCGGGTACATGGCACAGGCGAACATGAAGTCCTGCCAGACGAGCAGCCCCTTCTCGTCGCACAGGTCGTAGAAGTCCCCGCTCTCGTAGATGCCCCCACCCCAGACGCGGATCATGTTCATGCCCACATCCGTGGCGTCGGTGAGGAGTTCGTCGTGGTCGGCCCGGGTCACGGCCGCGACGAAGCTGTGAGCGGGAATCCAGTTAGCGCCCTTGGCGAAGATCGGCCGGCCGTTGACGACAAACTGGAAGCTCTCCCCAAACTCGTCCGGGTGCCGGTCGAGGACGACCGTGCGCAGGCCCACCCGGGTCGTCCAGGTATCTACGATTGTCCCGCCCGGTGCGTTGAGCAGGTGGACCTCCAGATCGTAAAGCGGCTGTTCGCCGTGGCCGTGCGGCCACCACAGGCGCGGGGCAGGCACGGTCAACTCCGTGCCGCTGCTCTCGGCGACGACCTCGCCCTCCAGGCTCAGCCGGCATGCGAACGCCGCCCCGCCTTCCGACGGCCGCGACGGACGGCACTCCGGCGCGACGTGCAAGGTCACCGGGCCACCGGCCTCCCCGCGGTGAGTCTGGCGCACGCCAGCGCGCACGAGCCGCCCGCCACTCCACGCCTCCAGGCGGATGTCCCGGTAAATGC
>CAXTQD010000057.1:10075-19402 GCA_964246175.1 uncultured Chthoniobacterales bacterium
GAACCGCGGCCCCCAGTCCCAGCCGAAGGAACACTGCTGCTTGCGCAGGTGCGAGCAGCCGCCGACCGGGTCGTTCCACTCCACGTCGTCAGGTCGACGGCGGGCGGCGACGTACTCCGCCGCGCTGGCGAAGGCAACGACGAGTTCGTTGCGGCCGGGGCGCAGGAAATCCCTCACCGGGAAGCGGTAGCCGGTGAACATATTCTCTGTGCGGGCGATCTCCCGGCCGTTGAGGGTGAGGGTGGCGAGGGTGTCGAGACCATCGGCGACGAGTTCGACGGTGTCCTCCGTCAGGAAGGCCGGGTCGAGGTCGAAGGCAGCGCGGTAGGTCCAGTCCTCGTGCTCGATCCACTGGAGGGAGCGTTCGTTGGAGCCGTAGAAGGGATCAGGGATGAGGCCGGCACATTGCAGATCCAGGTGCACGCAGCCGGGCACCTGCGCGGGCAGCCAGCAACCGTCGCGCGGGTCGCGGAGTTCCCAGGAGAACGGGGCGAGGGGCAGGAGGCGCATGGGAGGGGGAAGGAAAGCCCAAACCGACTCTAAAATCCAGCGTCCACGCGCCCTAGCGGCTTTCCCCTTGTCAAAGCATCCGGACCCGCTAAGGTCGCCAAACCGCCCGTTGGCGTCCGCGCCTGCCTATGGACCTGTCCAGTCTCCTGACCGTCGAGCAAATCATTCCGCAGATGCAATCCAGCGAGCGTTGGGCGGCCATCGCCGAACTCGTCGATCTGCTGGTGAAGGAGGGCAAGGTCAGGCCAGACGACCACGACACGGTCCTCAACGCGCTCAAGCAGCGCGAGGAGACGATGAGCACAGGCATCGGCTTCGGCATCGCCATCCCGCACGCGAGCAGCGACCGCGTGAGCGAGGTGGTGGCGGCGTTCGGGCGTTCGCCGACGGGCATCGAGTTCGACTCGCTGGACAACGCGCCGGTGAAGTTCGTCGTGCTCTTCGTGGTGCCGCGTGACCAGTTCCAGATGCACCTGCGCACCTTGGCGGCCATCGCCAAGCTGCTCAACGACCGGGCCGTGCGCGAGGCGCTCGGCAACGCGGGCACGGCCCCGGAAATCCTCGCCATCTTTAAGAGCCGCAGCAATCCGGGCAAAGCCTGATGAAAAAGGCAGAAGGCAGAAAGTAGAAGGCAGAATGCCAGAGAACCAGTCGCGGATCGACGCAGTCGGTCGGCGAGTTGCCTCTGGTTTCTGCTCCTTCTGCCTTCTGCCTTCTGCTTTCTGCCTTTCTCCATGCTGACCGTCGTTTCCCAGCTTCAAGCCATCCTGCGCCGCGCCCTGGCGACCCTGCCCGACATGCCGGCGGACTTCGACGCGAGCGTCACCCCGGCGGCCGACGCGCGCTTCGGCGACTACCAGGCCAATGCCGCGATGACTCTTGCCAAGGCGCGCCGCACCAACCCGCGCGCCCTCGCCGTGCAGATCGTGGAGGCGCTCCAGGCAGACCCGGAAGTGGCGACCATCAGCACGCCGCCGGAGATTGCCGGGGCGGGGTTCATCAATTTCCGGCTCAAGCCAGAATTCCTTGCCGCGTACCTCGCTGGGTTGGACGCCGATCCCGCGCGTCTCGGACTCGCCGCACCGGAGCAGCCGCGCCGGATCATCATTGACTTCAGCTCGCCCAACATTGCCAAGCCGATGCACGTCGGCCACCTGCGCTCGACGATCATCGGCGACTGCCTCGCGCGCGTGGCGCGATTCCTCGGGCACGACGTTCTCACCGACAACCACCTCGGCGACTGGGGCACGCAGTTCGGCAAGGTGATCTACGGGTGGAAGCACGCTCCTCTAGATGAGGCTGCACTGGCCTCTGATCCGCTTGCGGAACTGGTACGCGTTTACCAATTTGCCAACGGGAAAGTCGATGCTGAGAAAGCAGCGATGAAGGCATGGAGCGAGACGGAACACAAGGGACAAGAATTTTACGAATGGCCGCCTGATGCGGTCACGTTCGCCTGTCGTACCGAACTTGCTAAACTCCAGTCTGGCGACCTGGGAAATCTCGCCATCTGGCAGCAGTGCGTCGATCTCTCCCGCGCCGAACTCGACCGCATCTACACGCGGCTCGGCGTGCGGTTCGACCACACTTTCGGGGAGAGCTATTTCAATCCGCAGCTCGCCGGCGTCGTCGCTGACCTGGAAAAACGCGGCATCGCCCAGCCCAGCGAGGGTGCCCTGGTCGTGTTCTTCCCCGACGATCCGCGGCTTGCCGACAAGCCAGCCATCATCCGCAAGCGCGACGGGGCGTACAACTACGCCACCACCGACATCGCCACCTACGAGCAGCGCGTCGGCAAACTCGGTCGCGACACGATCTGGGTCGTCGTCGGCGCGCCACAGTCGCTGCACTTCGAGCAACTCAACGCCATCGTGCGCCGGATGGATTTCACGGTGCCAATCACGCACATCCCCTTCGGCTCCATTCTGGGTGAGGACCGCAAGATCATGCGCACACGCTCGGGCGACAACGTCGCACTCACCGACTTGCTCGACGAGGCGGAGGAACGCGCCCACGCCATCGTGGAGGAGAAAGATGCCGAGCGCAAAGATGCTGACCCGCTTTCCAGGGAGGACAAAACCGCCATCGCGCGCGCGGTCGGACTCGGCGCAGTCAAGTACGCCGAACTTTCCCAGCATCGCCTGACCGACTACATTTTCAGTTGGGATCGGATGCTTTCCTTCCAGGGCAACACCGCGCCGTACCTGCAAAATGCCTACGTGCGCATCCGCTCGATCTTTCGTCGCGGCGGCCTGGACCCGGAGGCAGCCGGCGACGCGAACGTCCCTCTCGTCCTGAGTGAACCCGCCGAGCGCGACCTTGCCAAGAAACTCGCCGGCTTCGCTGAAACGGTGCCCGCCGTGCTCGATGATTTCCGGCCCAACCTCCTGGCGAACTACCTCTACGAACTGGCCGGAACGTTCCACACGTTCTTCGAGGCATGCCCGGTGTTGAAGGCTGCCGCGGGTAGTCCACGAGAGACGCGGTTGACCCTGTGTAGAGTGACGGCGCGGACGTTGCGGGTGGGTTTGGGACTGCTTGGCATCAACGTGCCTGAGCGAATGTGAACGCTTCTATTTGGATTGAAGTTTCCCGGCAGAAAATCTAGGGACTGCCTCGGAGAGGCATCCCTACCATGGTTACGAACACTTCCGCTATCCTCTCGCGCGCCAAGGACCTGCCGCCCGCGCCGGCGCACGTCTGGCACTGGCCGGAGTATGGGGTGGAGTTCGTCGGTACCGCCTGGAACGTTTTTGTCGGACTGAGCGCTGTGGTCTTCAATTTTGCTCCCGGCATGCCCGGGGCGCGGTTGATCCCCGACGCCAGCCTGCGCCTGTGGGTGACGGGGTTGATCTTTGCCGGCAGCGGCTCGCTTTACACCATCTCGCCATGGGGCCGGCTCAGCGGCTCGCACATCAACCCGAGCGTGACGCTCGCGTTCACGGCGTCGGGAAAACTCCACTGGCACGACACCGTGGGCTACCTCGCCGCGCAGTTCGCCGGCGGCGCGGTCGGCGCGATGGCGCTGACCCTCGTGTGGCGTGGTGCCGCGGCGGCGGTCGGCGACGGCGTGACCCTGCCGGGCACAGGCTACACGGCGGGAGCGGCGTTCGGGGCGGAACTGGCGATGACGTTCGGCTACCTGCTGGCGATTTTCTTTTTCGTGAGCAAAGGGGCGCTCATGCGGTGGACGCCGCTGATGAACTGGCTCGTCGTCGCCGGGCTGGTGTGGCTGGGCGCGGGCGTGTCGGGCACGAGCCTGAACCCGGCGCGTTCGTTCGGACCCGCGCTGGTGTCGGGGACGTGGCGCGCGCAGTGGATCTACGCCCTCGCGCCGCCGCTGGGGGCGCTGCTCGCGGCGGCGGTGTGGCGCCTGGTCGGAGCCCGCAAAATCCTGACCGCTAAGTTGTACCACGTCGAGTGGTATCGCTCGATCTTCCGGCACCTCCACGTCCCTTGCAAAGTTGCCGCCGTATGATGAACACGCCCGGCGAATCCTCTTCACGGCTCGATTGGTTGTGGGGGACGGCGGTGTTTGCGGTCGTGCTGTTGATTTTCTGGCGTTCACCGATCAGCGGCATGGGCGATTCGAAATACGCCCTGCTGGTCAGCCACCAGATGCTCACCAAGGGCACGATCCGGCTCGACGAATACACGACGGCGCGCCACGGCGGCATCTCCCCGTCAGGACTGCGCACCCTTGACCCCTCCGAGTACCAGCTCGAAACGGTGAACGGGCACGTCTACTTCTACATGCCTCCCGGCACGGCCGTGCTCTCCGTGCCGGTCGAGGCTGTCAGCGAAAGGTTGGGGCACTCCGCCGCGGGTCCCGGCGACACGTACAACGAGGATGATGAAGTGCTGGTGCAACGGCTGGACGCGTCGCTGTTGATGGCGGTGCTCGCGGGTGTTTTCTACTTCACCGCGCGGCTGCGATTGCTGGTGGGCTGGAGTGTCGTCGTGGCGCTCGGCGGCGCGCTAGGCACACAAATCTGGAGCACGGCTTCACGCGACCTGGGCTCGCACACCTGGAGCGCCCTGTTGCTCGGCGGGGTTGTTTACCTGTTACTCGCGCAGGCTACCGGCCAGGGCCGCCTGCACCCGGTGCTCGCCGCCACGCTGCTGGCGTGGTCGTACTTCGTGCGGCCGACCAACAGCGTGGCGATCCTCGCCGTCACCGGCTATGTGCTGCTGTTCGTGCCGCGTGCATTTCTCGTGTACGCGCTGACGGGTGCCGCGTGGGGCGCGGCGTTCGCGGTGTATTCCTGGGTGAACTTCCACCTGATCCTGCCGAACTACTTTCACCCGAAGCGGCTCGGGTCGGTGCAGTTCTGGGAAGGCATGGCGGGCAACCTCATCAGTCCGTCGCGCGGGTTGCTGGTGTTCGTGCCGGTCACGGTGTTCGTGTGCTATCTGCTGGCGCGGCATTGGCGGCGTGTGCCCCACGTTCCCCTACTGATTGTGGGCGGATGCACGGCGCTCGGCCAATGGGCCGCCGTCTCGGGGTTCGACCCGTGGTGGGGCGGGTTCTGCTACGGGCCGCGCTACACGACCGAACTCGTTCCCTGGCTCGTGCTCGCGGCGGTTCTTGCCCTGTGGGCGGCGTTGCGCTGGCGGGAGGAGCGTGCGCTGCGGCGGCGGTCCGGCACGGGAGAATGGTGGCTCACTCTCGGCGCGGGCGGTGCCCTGCTCGCGGCGAGCGTCTTCATCCAGGCCCGCGGCGCATTGGCGGTCGCCACGCGGGTCTGGAACAAGCGCCCGGTCACCATCGACCAAGTGCCGGCGCGGCTGTGGGATTGGCGGCAGCCGCAGTTCCTCGCCGGGCTCATCCGCCAACCGCTACCGGACGTGGTCCCGACGCTAGCGGATGGTCAGCGCGTTTCGTTCGGCCAAGAAGCCGGACGCGCGTACCAGTTGGAAGGCTGGAGCGACAGCGACCCGGACGGGTGTTGGATCGACGGGCGTTGGGCGCGGATCGCCTTCACGTCGGGCGGTGCCGACGCCCGCCGGTTGCGGCTGTTTTTCCGGCCCGCTTTGTCCAAGGGGGTGGACCATCAGCGCGTCGAAATCGACCTGAACGGCCATACACTCGCCGCGCTGACCGTGTCGGACGGCGAGGCGCGGGAACATGTCTTCGACCTCCCGGCGGGCACGGTGCGAGCGGGTGTGAATATTCTCACGATCCGCACGCCCGACGCCTTCTCGCCGCGGTCGCAGGGTGACGGCGCGGACCAACGACTGCTCGGCATCAGCCTAGGGTGGATGGAACTTGACTCCGCCTTCGCCCCGCCCACTGATGGCCGATGATCGCTTGCATCTACAAAGGAACATGCCATAGTAGATGAAGGATAAGGACATGCGCCTTCTGGCACAGGCTTGGGAACGCAACGGTGGTCTGACACCGACTTTCCTGCTGGGACAGTCCTCGTGGGCTTCCACTCCTTCCCTTTTCGGCACGGTCGGTCCGTACTTGGCCTGCGTGGGCCTGAGTTTCGGTGGGTTGTTGCTCATGGCGCTAGCGGGTGTCGGGCATCGTGGGAGTCACCACAGCCACGGCGCGCGCGGGCAGGGCCGCGGGCATGGGCATCACGGCAGCTCCGGGTCCCGCAGCGCATGGTTTTTGCTGGGGCTGCTTTCGCCTCGCGTGCTGTTTAGTTTGTTGATGGGCTTCGGCGCGACCGGCGGCGTCCTGCGGGTGTTGACGCCGCTGCCGTCGTTGACGGTGGCGGTGCTGGCCTTCGTGGGTGGCGTGGCCTTCGAGCGGTTTGTGGTCAGACCGTTGTGGAACGTACTTTTCAGCTTCGCCTCGAAGCCCGCACGCACGTTGGAGACGACCCTATTTTCCGCCGGTGAGGCGGCGACCGACTTCGACCGCACCGGGCACGGCTTGGTCCGGCTCGAACTCGACGGCCAAGTGCGCCAAGTGCTTGCCGCCCTCGCCCCCGAGGAGCGTACCGCCGATGCCTCGCGCGTGCGCACGGGCGAACGTCTCTTCATCCGCTCCGTGGACCGGCGGCGCAACGTCTGCACCGTCTCGCGGCTCGGCTGCTGACGACCTCTCTCTTACGCTCCCGCCATGCTCGCGGGGCTCCGTGTCCGCCCGTCCAAGGCGGGCACGCCTTCCCTTCCCCTTTTCCGCACGGCAGTCATCCAAAAACACCAACCCAAACCCGTCCACTATGGACCCTATCATCACCATCATCGTCATCGGCGTCGTTGTCCTGTTCACCGTCTTCGTGCTCATCCCCGCGCTTGTGGGCATGTTCCTGCGCAATGTGGACGCGGGCACGATCCGCATCGTCACGCTCTGGGGTGGACGAACGAGCATCTACCGCGGCCCGGGCAAGGCGTTCGAGGTGCCGCTGTTGACCAACGGCACGACGCTTTCCAGCAAGGCGATCAACGTGGACCTCGACATCACTGACCAGACCGCCGACGTGGATAATAACGGCGTGCCGCAGCCCATCAAGGTGCGCGTGCTCGCCAGCGCCATCGTGTCCGTCGGCGACACCGACACGCTGACCCGCACGGCTGCCAACCGCTACTTCGCCAAGAGCGACGACGAACAGCTCTCGACCTTGACGGACCTGCTCTCGTCCTCGGGCCGCCGCGCGATTAACCTCCTGACCCACGACCAGCTCTTCTCCGCCAAGACCGCGCCGCGGCCGGCTGCCGCCGTTGTCACCGAGCAACCCGTCTCCGAGGCCACCGCCGCGGCAGAGGATGATGACGACCCGCTCGCCATTATCATCCGCAAGGCGTGTTCGCGTGAGTTGACCGACCTCGGGCTGATCTTCAATTCGCTCAACATCAAAGTGGTGCAGAGCGAGGTCGCCGAAGCGCGCCGCCGCATGTCCGCCGCCGAGGCCACGGCCAACGCCGAGATCGTCGCCGCGCAGCAGGCTTACCGCGCGCAGCAAGCCAAGATCGCTGTCGAGCGGAGTGTGTCCGACAGCAACCGTGAACTCGAACAAACCCGCGCCGTCAACGCCGCGCTCGTCGCCGAGGCCGGAATCAAGAAGCAGCAGGCCCAGGAAATCGCCGAGACCAAGCGCCGCGAGGCCGTGAGCGAGGCCCAGGCCAACGCCGACATCGCCAGCGGCCAGCAGGCGCTACGCACGCGGGAGTTCCAACTCAACGCCGAGCGCATCCTCTCCGACCGCCAGCGCGAGGTGGAGCAGACCCGCGCCGCCAACGCTGTGCTCATCGCCGAGGCCGAGGCCAAGCGCCAGGAAGCCCTCGGGCTGCAACGCGTGGCCGAACTCCAGGCCACCGAGATCGCGCAGGCCGGTGCGGACGCCGAGAAGGTGCGCATCGCCGCCGAAGCGCAGGCGCGCGCCGAGGCCGTGCAGATCACCACGCTCGGTGAGGCCAACGCCGAGGCGATCCGCAAGATCAACGAGGCCGTGCAGGCCGGCGGAGAGAACTACCTGCGCTACCGCCAGATCGAGATGCTGCCGCAGATCGCCCCGGCCATCGCCGAAGCTCTTGCCAAGGCCCGGCTGGTGACGATCAACTCCAGCGGTGGAAACGAAGGCGCGGCCGGCAACGCGACCGAGAACATCACGGGAGTCATCCGCACCGTGCTCGCCGCGCAGCTCGTCTCGCGCAACGTCACGCTGGATGGCATGACCAACGGCGCGAACGGCAGCTAGCGCGGACCGTCGGCCAACCCCGCGGCGGATGGGTGGAGCAGGTTCGCCGCCCCACCCGCCGCGGTGGCGTGGTCCAGCGGGTCCATCACCCGGGTGCGGATGGTCTGGCACGAGTCCGCCCCGACGCTGACTTCCCCGCAGAAGGGCCGGTCCAGCGCTAGGATCAGGAAAATCATCAGCGCGATGAAGGTCGTCAAAAAGGACTGCTCCACGATGTGGAAACGCACGTCCTTGATGAAAAAGAAGTATCCGACCACGACCGTCAAGGTCCCGCCCGCCAGCAGCACCGTCCACAGGGTGCCGAGCAGGTGGCTGTCCACTTGGTCGATGCGCTGGCGGCGCAGGTCGGCCATCTCGTTGAACTCGTGCATGGCCTCCGCGTGCAGGATCTGCGTGCCCATATCGGTGGGCTGATAGGTCATCATTCGCTCGTGGATTTCGGCGACCATCAGCGTGGAGTCGTCGTTGAGGATGCCTCTTTGCTGCATGGGCCAGGATTTCTCGATGACGAAGTCGAGGTATTGCCGCAGCTTCACGCGCAGTTCGCCGCGCAAGGGCTCCGGGTAGCCGCCCATGTCGCGGTAGAGCACACCGATGCTAGACGCCTCCTTGGACACGAGGCCGGACACGCTGGAGAAGTTCGACCAAACGGCGACCGCGATGAGGCCGAGCGTCACCGAGTACAACGCCGCGACCGCGGTGCCGAAGAAGTTGACGGCCTCGTTGATCTCGCGCGAGAAGACCAGAAACTTGGTGACGTGGCGGCGCGAGAACAGCAAGCCTCCGATGGAAACAACCAGGAATGTCCAATGACGACCAGCGCCAGCAGCCAAGTAGGGATCTCGTAGAGCCAGAGCATCAGAGTAGAAGGGCGGGCAAGCTGCCACGGGTTGTCGGCAACGCCATTCACGGTTGCATCCCTCGCGTTCCGCCAACATGCTCGGGGAGTGAACACCACCAACGTCGGCGTCCTCGGGGTCGGCCACATCGGCAAGCTGCACGCGCGCGTCTACTCCGAACTCGCCGCCGCGTCGGGTGGGTCGGTCCGGCTCGCGGCGATCCACGACGCGGACTTTGGCAACGCGCAAGCCGTCGCCGCGCTCTACGGCACGCAGGCTGCCGCGACGCTTGACGCCTTGCGGGGCAAGCTTCAGGTCGACGT
>CAXTQD010000057.1:19412-20827 GCA_964246175.1 uncultured Chthoniobacterales bacterium
GGAGTTCGCCGCGCTCGTGGACGCCGCCACCGTCGCCACGCCGACGCCGACCCATTTTCCCCTCGCCAACGCCCTGCTGGAAAAGGGCAAGCATCTCCTCGTCGAAAAACCCATCACCGAGAACACTGCCGACGCCCGCGCGCTCTCCGAACTGGCTCATGCCCGCGGCTGCGTGCTCCAGGTCGGGCACATTGAGCGGTTCAACCCGACCTTCGGCGCGCTGGAGTCTCTGCTCACCCGGCCGAAGTTCATCGAGGCGCACCGACTCTCGCCTTATCCGATGCGTTCGACCGAGATCGGAGTTGTCTTGGACCTGATGATCCACGACCTGGAGATCATCCTGCACCTGGTCCGCTCGCCGCTCGCCAGCGTGGACGCCGTGGGCGTGCCGGTGTTGAGCAAGGGTGAGGACATCGCCAACGCCCGCCTGCGTTTCGAGGACGGCTGCGTGGCCAACGTCACCGCCAGCCGCATCTCGCCCGAGACCTTGCGCAAGATCCGCGTCTTCCAGGAGGATGCTTACCTGTCGCTCGACTACCAGAACCAGTCCGGCGAAATCTACCGGCGTGGCCCCGGAGGCATCGCGCGCGAGGCCGTCGAGATCGAAAAGGACGAGCCGATGAAGCGCGAACTCCAATCTTTCCTCGAATGTGCCCGCCGAGGCTTGCAGCCCAAGGTTGGGGGCGCGCAGGCAGCGGCGGCGTTGGAAGTGGCGGTGGAGATTACCCGGCAGATCATTCACCAGAGGTAGCGGGTGGTGCACAGCTTAGGGCTGGTCTCCCGCGCAGGTTCTGGTACGCTGGCCGCCAACACCGCCATGAACAAGTTTCCCTGGATTTTGCTTCTCGGTTCTGTCGCCTGCACGTGGTCGCCCGGCGCAGCCGCCCCAGCCGGGACGAACCATCCTGATGGAGACGGCCCTTTCGCGACTCCAACCCATCTTCTCGCCGCCGCCTCGCCTGTTGACGCCACGGCCGCGCGGCAACCGGAGGGGCGCCGGTTTCTCCAGGGCAAGACGGCTCCGGATGTGCCGAAAACCGTCCTCGTAGCCAACGGCCAGCAATGCGAGGCGTGGTTCTACTGCGGAGTGCGACGGCTGCTGGCGGGCGACAAGGCCGGTGCCGCTGAAAATTTCCGGCGGTGTCTCGCCACGAAGCAAATCACCATCGCCGAATACTGATTGGCCGCCGCGGAGTTGGAGGCGCTGGCGCCGTAGATTTACGTCTGGCCGCGCTGGCTTTCTGCCCCGGGCGTTCTAGTTTCCCGCAACTGCCTGCATGTCCCTGCTCAAAAACTTGCTCGACGCCGCCAAAGGCTCCGCGGTCTCGCTGGCGGGCAAGCAGTTCCTCTCCTCCTATCTCCAAAAATACGGCCAGATGCTCCACTTCTCCGTCCAACCCGACACCAAAAAAATC
>CAXTQD010000058.1:0-19137 GCA_964246175.1 uncultured Chthoniobacterales bacterium
TTGTGGATGTCGATCTCCTGCCGGTTCGCGGCGCGCAGGAGGTCGCGCTGGCACTCGGCGGATTGCCCACTCTGGAAGGGTTTCACCACGCCGCGCGCGATGGAGAGGCGTTTGTCGGGTAGCGCGCGGTCGAGGTCGATACCGATGGTGCGCCCGAACCCACGGCAAGCGGGGCACGCACCGAGCGGATTGTTGAAGGAAAATAGCCCCGGCGTCGGCGGCTTGATGTCGAGGTCGCACCGCGCGCAGTGCCAGCCGGTGGAGAAGAGTTCGTCGTCGCCCGTGTCCGGCTGCACGAAGCGGATGCGGCCCTTGCCGAATCGGAGGGCCGTCTCGACCGACTCCGTCAGCCGCGAGCGCGTCTCGGGCGAGATCGTCACGCGATCCTGGATTACGTCCACGCGCAACGGCAGCTTCTTCAAACCCTCGGGGGGCGCTTCGTCGGTGCGCAGAACTTTCCCGTCCACCCACACGCGCAGATAACCCTGCGCCTGCAAGAACGCGAAAAACTCCGCCGGGTCCGCGCCCGCCGGGGCCGGCACGGCGAAGGTGAGCAGCAGCGCCTGCCCCGCGCGCCGGGCAAGGATTTGCTCCGCGATGCCGCGCGAACTATCCGGCCGGATCGGCCCGTGGCACGAAGGACAGAACGCCTGCGCCACTCGCGGCATGAGCAGCTTCAAGTAATCGTTGATCTCCGTGATCGTGCCAACCGTCGAACGCGTGCTCTTGACCTGGTTCGACTGCTCGATGGCGATGGCCGGTGGGATGCCCGTGATGCGGTCCACCTTGGGCTTGTCCATGCGGTCGAGAAACTGCCGCGTGTACGGGCTGAACGTCTCGACGTAGCGCCGCTGGCCCTCGGCATAAATCGTGTCGAAGGCGAGCGAACTCTTCCCCGAACCGCTCGGCCCCGTGATGACGTTGAGCCGGCCCAGTGGCAGGTCCAAGTCGATGCCCTTGAGGTTGTTCTGACGGACGCCACGGATCTCGATGACCTCCTGCGCGGGGGCAGTCGGTTCGGTGGCGGCAGGGACCTGAAAAGGCGCTTGGTGGAGGCTGGCTTGCGACACGCTGCAACCTATTCAGCCACGGCCAAAAAGGAAGCGGTTTCCGTGATCTTTCTTCTCGTCCGTGAAGACGAAAGCGGACCTTTCACGCAGAGGCGCAGAGAGAAGTACAAAGGGCCGCAGGGGAAGGCAACAGAAGAAGGGGACACAGTAATTTTCCCGCGTCTTCTGTCTCCTCTGCGCGGGAGGTGCTCCGATCCACAAAACGAAACGCCGCCCGGCTTCCTGGTGGCGTCGTCTCCATCGACGCACAGCTGGAACGGGCGGCCTTCTGTAAAAGAATTGGTGGCCTAGTTGTTGCCGTGTGCGGCGACCTTCTTTGCCGTCGCGCGCCCGGTGGCCTTCGTGGTTTTGCCGTTGCCCTTTTTCATGGTGTCGGAAAGGTTCAGCACGTCGCGGCGCATGATCTTTCCGCTCTTGAACTTCACCGTCGCGCGCGGCGGGATGGCGAAGTTGCTGCCGGGGATGTTCGGGTTGCGGCCGACGCGCGCCTTGCTCAGGCGCACCTGGAACACGCCGAAGTTGCGCAATTCCACGTCTTGCCCTTTGGACAAGGCGGACGTGATGTGGTCGAGCGTCTTCTGGATCACGTCGAACACCTGATGTTGGACGAGACCGGTTTCGTTGCTGATCTTCACAACGGGGTGTTTTTTGGTTTGGTGGGGCTGGGTCTGGGCTTGATTTTTATTTTGCGCCAAAAACCCCGCCCCACCACCCGGCCGCCACGGGCGCACTCCCCGACGACGGGTTAAATCCCCATCGTATGGATTCCGGACTCCGACGCTCGCATCCCTCGCGGGAAGATGGACACCCCTGCGCGGGCACCGGTGCTGGACTATAATAGACTGGCAGCGGCGAGCGAATGTTCAAAAGTTCGTACCCTGTAATATTATACGCATGAACCTGCCACAGTGGACTGCTTTTGCAACCGCAGGAATTGTCGCGGATTGTCTTGTCAGCCAACGGGAAACGTCCTCTACCCTCGGCGAAAACGGCTGGGCGGCGGTGCGTCTTCGAGCGGACCAAACTCCTCCGGAGCCAACTCGCGCGCGGTGCGGAAATGGACCTTGGCCAAGTTCCTCAACGCGGCGGCGGAGTCGCGCGCGATGAGTTGTCGCGCAGCTTCCTTGACCTGCGACGACGCACCGCGCGGCAACGCGACGCCGTGCTGCCGGCCCGCTGCTTCCAACCAGTCGATGAACCGCTCGCGCGCCAGGATGGACGCGGCGGCCACGGCGGGGTCGCTCTCGGCCTTCGTGCGCTGGTCGAGTTGGATGCGGCGGCCTTTTTCGAGAAGCTGGCGTTGGATGATGCTCGGGTTGGCGAACTGGTCGCTGAGCGAGCGCGGGCAGTCGGGACGCTGTTCGAGGAGGTTCTCAATGACGCGGGCGTGGCCCCAACCGAGCAGGTTGTTGACGTTGCGCATCTTCACCTGGAGGACGTTGTAACGCTCAGGGCCGACCGAGACCACGCTGTGCGCCGCGCCGGGCGTGTTCTTGATGAGGTGGGCGAGGTCGCGGATTTTTTTGTCGGAGGTGATGCGCTTGCTGTCTTGCACACCGGCGTCGGCGAGCGCATGGGCGATGTCGCGGTCCACGTACACGCCTGCGACCACAAGCGGGCCAAAGAAATCACCCTTGCCGCTTTCGTCGATGCCGAAATGTGGACTGAAACGCTCCGGGTGGAGTTCCTCGTCGTAGCCGAGGGTCGCCGCGCCGAGGATTTCGGGTTCAAGGCGGAACTTGACGAAATCCTCCGTCTCCTTGCCTTGCACGAGCACCTTGGGACCTTTGGTGTAGACGGCGAGGTTGAGCTTGCCCTTTTGCGCGGCGTAGAGGGTGTAAGGCTTTTGGACGAACTCCCACCCCCACTCCGGCAGCAAGGAACGCAGCTTGTCGGCTTGTGCGGAGGTGAGCGGAGCGGTAAAGGAGTGGACTGGTGGCATCAGCAAGAAAAACGGGCACGCGGCGACAGCTCAAGGAACCCCAAAACCGCGCGACGTTCCAGTCCGCGCTGGTGGAATGGTTCCGGGTCCACGGCCGCGACCTGCCGTGGCGGCGTACGCACGACCCGTATGCGATCTTGGTCAGCGAGTTCATGCTCCAACAGACGCAGGTGAGCACGGTGATCGACTATTACCACCGCTGGCTGGAGCGTTTCCCGACCGTGGACTCACTGGCGGCAGCGGACGAGGCCGATGTGCTGCGAATGTGGGAAGGACTGGGCTACTACGCGCGTGCCCGGAACCTCCACGCCGCCGCCCGGCGGGTGCGCGACGAACACGGCGGCGAGTTCCCGCGCGATTTGGAGAAGATCGCGGCCCTGCCCGGCGTCGGCCGGTACACGGCGGGTGCCGTGGCGTCGTTCGCGTTCGACCTGTCCGCACCCATTGTCGAGGCGAACACCGCCCGCGTGCTGGCGCGGTTGATCCACCTGCGCATTCCCATCGACACCGCCCCTGGCCAGCGCGCGCTCTGGGCCGCGGCCGAGGAACTTACCCCCACGACCGACGCGCGCTTATATAATAGTGCGATCATGGAACTCGGCTCGGCCGTCTGCCGCCAACGCGCGCCGCAGTGCCTGCTCTGCCCCGTGCTGCCCTACTGCGCCGCCGCGCCGCACGACCCCGAACGCCTGCCGATCAAGAAGGCGCGCAAGGCCACCATCGCCTTGACGGAGGACTGCGCGTGGATCGTCCACGAAGGCCGCCTCCTGCTGCAACAAGGCGTCGGCTCGCGCTGGAAAGGCTTGTGGAAACTCCCGCCGCTAGCGGACCCGCTGGCGAACGGCGAGGAGCCGATCATGCAACTGGCGTACCCGTTCACGCACTACCAGGTGACGCTGCGCGTCTTCCCCGCCCCCGCCCCACTCGTGCCCGGCGCGCACCAGGCGTGGTGCCCGCTGGAAAGCTTGGAGACCGTGGCAATGGCCGCCCCCCACCGGCGCGCCGTCCGCCAACTCAATCGGTGAATCTTCATCGTTTCCGCGCATGAAAGGGTTGCTGACCATCCGCAAGGAGACTCTCGACGACATCGCCGGCATCTAGGCCATGGTCAAAGCGGCCTTCGGGTGTCCCGCGGAAGCCGACCTAGTGGACCGGCTGCGACACGCCGACGCGTTGACGTTGTCCACGGTGGGAATCGTCGCCGGGCGAATGGTTGGATACGCGGCCTTCAGCCCCGTCACCAGCGGTTCGGCTTCATGCCCGCCAAGCGCTTCGGGATCGACTGTTCGTTCCCGGTCCCCGAAGGAGCGTTCATGGTGGCAGAACTCAGCCTTGAAGGGGCGACAGGCTGCCGCGGAAAGGTCCGCTACCGGCGGGAATTCGACGGTCTCTGACCGCTGTGGTTGACGCCACCGTGCGCAGCTTTAAGTTGCTTCCTCCTCGCGCACGCCCATGCAGACCCTTCCCGACGCTCACGGTTACTTCGGCAAATACGGTGGCATGTTTGTGC
Organism: uncultured Chthoniobacterales bacterium; assembly: GCA_964246175.1. Lineage (GTDB taxonomy): Bacteria > Verrucomicrobiota > Verrucomicrobiia > Chthoniobacterales > SZAS-18 > CAHJWO01. Next base: position 4,523 of record CAXTQD010000058.1, read on the forward strand.
CCGAGACCTTGATGTCGCCGCTGCGCGAACTCACCGACGAGTACGAACGCGCCCGCCGCGACCCGGAGTTCCAATCCGCGCTCGCCGCGTTGCTCGGCGACTTCGCTGGCCGCCCGACTAAGCTCTACTTTGCCGAGCGCCTGACCGAAAAGCTCGGCGGCGCGAAAATTTACCTCAAGCGCGAAGACCTTCTCCACACCGGCGCGCACAAGATCAACAACGCCCTCGGCCAGATTCTCCTTGCGCAGCGCATGGGCAAAAAGCGCATCATCGCCGAGACGGGCGCCGGCCAGCACGGCGTCGCCACGGCCACGGCGGCGGCGCGATTTGGCTACGAGTGCGTGATCTACATGGGCGAGGTGGACATGCGCCGCCAAGCGCTCAACGTCACGCGCATGAACTTCTTGGGCGCGAAGGTCGTGCCCGTCACCGCCGGGGCCGCCACGCTCAAGGAAGCCATCAACGAGGCCATGCGCGACTGGGTGACCAACGTGCGTTCGACCTTCTACATTCTCGGCAGTGCGCTCGGCTCGCACCCGTACCCGATGATGGTGCGAGACTTCCATCGTGTCATCGGCGATGAAGCTCGCCGCCAGATTCTGGAACGCGAGGAACGTCTGCCCGACCTGCTGATTGCGTGCGTCGGCGGCGGCTCCAACGCCATTGGGCTTTTCTACCCCTTCCTCAACGACGAGGCCGTCCGCATGGTCGGCGTCGAGGCCGGCGGCGAGGGCACGGAGGAAGGCAAGAAGCATGCGGCACGTTTCTCCGGCGGCCGGCTTGGCGTCCTGCAAGGCACGAAGACTTTCCTGCTCGCCGACGCGGACGGACAAATCCAGCTCACGCATTCGGTCTCCGCCGGTTTGGACTACGCCGCCGTTGGTCCCGAGCACAGCCACCTGCGGGAGATCGGCCGCGCGGACTACGCCTACGCCACCGACGACGAGGCGCTCGCGGCCTTCCACACTCTCTCCCGCACGGAGGGCATCATCCCCGCGTTGGAAACCGCGCACGCGGTCGCGCACGCCATCAAGGTCGCGCCGACGATGGACCACGACCAGATCATCCTGATTAATCTCTCCGGCCGCGGCGACAAGGACGTGCAGCAGGTCGCGGATGGTCAGGGGGACGGGCACGGGAAACTTTGATGCACAGCATGACCGGCTACGGCAGCGGACGCGCGGCGAGCGCCGACGGCGTGCCGTGTACGGTAGAAGTCCAGAGCGTCAACCGCCGTCAGGGGGAGGTCGTCGTCAACCTCCCACGCGAACTCGCCAGCCTCGAACCCGCCTTGCGCGAACTCGTCCACGCCCGCGTCGCGCGTGGCCGGCTGGTGGTTAATGTCCTCCCTCAACCCCGCACCACCGCCAACGCGCCCGCCATCGACCGCGCCGCCGCGCGGGCGTACTACGATGCCATGGTGGCGCTCCGCGACGAACTCGGCGCAGGCGGCGAAATTTCCATCGAGTCCATCTTGCGCGCGCCCGGCGTGCTGCGCGTGGGCGACGAACCGCTCGACCCCGAAGCCGTGCGCCCCTCCGTCGAAACGGCCCTGCGCCACGCGCTCGACGAGTTGGTCAAGATGCGCGCCCGCGAGGGCCAGCATCTCGCCGACGACCTGCGCACCCGCCTGGGAGAAATGCGCACCCACCTCGCCGCCATCCGCCAGCGTCAGCCCGACGCCAGCGCGCACCACCGCCAAGCCCTGCACGAACGCCTGCGCCGCGCCGGCCTTGAACTTCCCATCGACGACGAACGCCTTGCCAAGGAGATCGTCCTCTTCGCCGACCGCTGCGACATTTCGGAGGAAGTCACGCGTTTGGAAAGCCACTTGGACCAATTTTGCTCGCTGTTCGAAAAGGATGAGCCTGTCGGCCGCACGATGGACTTCCTCTCGCAAGAAATGGGGCGCGAACTTAACACCCTCGGCGCGAAAGCCAACGATCTTGCCATCGGTCAACTCGCGCTCGCGTGCAAAGCCGAGTTGGACAAAGTGCGCGAACAGGTCCAAAACATCGAATGACCCCCGAGCCCGGCCCCATCGCCGAAGCGCAACGCGTCTTCCGGCAGGGCATCCTCTTCGTGATCTCAGCCCCGTCGGGCGCGGGCAAGACGACGCTGTGCACGGCGTTGCGACAAACGCGCGACTTCGTGTATTCGGTCTCGTGCACGACGCGCGCGCCACGTCCTGGCGAAGTCCACGGTGAGGATTACCACTTTCTGACGGAGGCGGAGTTCCGGCAGTCGATTGCTGCGGGGGCTTTCCTTGAATACGCCGAGGTCCACGGCAGCTTTTACGGCACGCTGCGCGAGAGCGTGCTGGTCCACCTGCGGCAAGGCGTGGACGTGCTTATCGACATCGACACGCAGGGCGGTGCGCAGATTCGCGCGAGCACGGACACGATGATCCAGGATGCTCTTGCTGATGTGTTCATCATGCCGCCGAACCTCGCGGAACTCCGTCGCCGCCTGCTCAAGCGCGGCACCGAGACGCCCGAGAAGATCGCGCTCCGCCTCGACAACGCCGCCAAGGAGATGGCGCGTTGGCGCGACTACCGCTACACAATCATCAGCGGCAGCGTAGAGGAAGACCTCGCCAAGTTCCGCGCGATCATGCGCGCCGAGCGTTACCTGAGTCGGCGCTTCGGCGAACTGACCTTCTGAAGCGATGAAACCGAAGTCCGTCGTGCTCGGCATCACCGGCTCCATCGCGGCATACCGGGCGGCGGACATCGCCAGCCAACTCACCAAGCGCGGCCACGAGGTGCGCGCCGTGATGACCGCCGAGGCACAGCACTTCATCACACCGCTGACGATCCAGACGCTCTCGCGCCAACCGGTCGTCACGAACCTCTTTGACGAAAAGATCGGCTGGCAGCCCGGCCACATTGACCTCGCCGATCGCGCCGATCTCCTGCTGGTCGCGCCGGCCACCGCGCAGATCATCGCCGAACTCGCCTGGGGCTTCGCCAATCACGCGCTGTCCGCCATCGCGCTCGCCACGCGCGCGCCAATTCTGGTCGCGCCCGCGATGAACGGCAAAATGTGGCTGCATCCTGCGACACTGGAGAACGTCGAACGTCTGCGCGCACGCGGCGTTCACTTCATCGGCCCGGAGGAAGGACTGCTTGCCTGCGGCTACGAGGGCGTCGGCCGCTTGTGGCCCGTGGACGGGATCATCGAAGCAGCAGAACAGTTGCTCAACACCACGCCGCCCCCGCCCGAGTGATTTTGCTTGCGTCGTGAGCACGCGTGTTGCTGTAACGGGAAGACGTTCGCCGCGTGCAAAATGAAATTTCTCGTCACCGCCGGACCGACGCGCGAGCCGCTCGACCCGGTGCGTTACCTGAGCAACCGCTCCTCCGGCAAGATGGGTTACGCCATCGCGCAGGCGGCGCTCGACGCAGGCCATGAGGTCGTGCTCGTCAGCGGCCCAGTGTCGCTCGAACCACCGGCGGGAGCGCTCGTCGTGCGCGTGACAACGAGCGAGGAAATGTTTGTGGCGGTACACGCGCGGGTCAGCGACGCAGACGTGTGCGTGCTGTGCGCAGCGGTAGCAGATTTCCGCCCGGCGAACGTGGAAGAACGCAAGATCAAGAAAGGCGCGCGTTCCTCTCTCACACTGGAACTCGTGCCGACGCGCGATATCCTCCGTTCGCTGCGCGACGTGCCACGCACCGCGGACGATCCGCGACCAATTGTCGTCGGCTTCGCGGCGGAGACGGACAATGTGATCGCCCACGCGCAGGAGAAGCTGCGCGCGAAAGGTTGCGCGCTCATCGTCGCTAACGACGTGAGCCGGGAGGGCGTCGGATTTGAGAGCGACGAGAACGAACTCACGCTGCTCTTCGCATCCGGCGAAATCCGCCCGCTGCCACGCTCACCCAAAAACGTGTTAGCCGCGTCTTTGGTGAAAATATTTGCCGGTTTTTTGCAGAATGTTGTTGACGAATGAGTCGAGTCTGATAACTGCTACAACCTGTGGAGCGTGCATGCGCTTCATACAACATATAGCGCCGCAACTTGCGGCAGAAAGGGGGTTGAGACTGATGCCCACGAAGAAAGCTCCTGTGAAGAAAGCCGAACCCAAGACCGCGGTGAAGAAGGCTCCGGCCAAGAAGATGGCGGCGAAGAAAGCCCCGGCGAAAGCCCCGGCGAAGCCCGCTGCCAAGGCCGCCGCTCCGGCCAAGAAGACTGCTGCCAAGAAGAAGTAATTCTGGCGGCGGTTTCTACCAAACCGTTCCTCTAACCATTAACCGCTCAGGGCGAGAAAACTCTGTTTTCTCGCCCTGATTTTTTTCGCGTACACTGCCTCTATGTCTATTTATCTGGAAGCCGCTACCGAAGCGGCACGCGCGGCGGGCGCGCTCTTGAAAGAACATTTTCTTTCCGAACGCGAGGTCAACGAGTTCGCCGCACACGACATCAAGCTCGCGCTCGACGTGGAGGCGCAAGACCTCATCACGCGCATCCTTCTGGAACGTTTCCCGGACCACGCGATCTACGGCGAGGAAGGCATCGGCGGCAACCAGGTGAGCGAGTTCCAGTGGATCGTCGATCCGCTCGACGGCACCGTGAATTACTTCTACGGCATCCCGCACTTCTGCACTTCCATCGCGGTGCGGCGCGGCAAAGAAATCCTCGCCGGGGTGATCTACGACCCGATGCGTGACGAACTCTTCGCCGCCGACCGCGAGGGCGCGCTCGCCACGCTCAACGGCGTGCCGATCCAGGTCAGCGCGCGTACGCAACTCTCCGACGCGATCTTGTCCGTCGGCTTGGCGAAGGTCACCGAGACCATCGAGCGCAATCTGCCCGTGCTCCAGGACATGATCCATCGCGTGCGCAAGTGCCGTATGATGGGCAGCGCGGCGCTCGACCTGGCGTACGTCGCGTGCGGAAGGCTGGACGGCTACATCGAGGCGGGCATCAGCTTATGGGATGTGGCGGCGGGCATCCTCCTGTGCGAAAACGCCGGCGGCACGGTCGACATGCAGCCGCGTCCTGACCGACCGGACAAGTATTCGATCATCGCGGCAAGCGGGCGCATCGCGGAAGTTTCCGAGCGCGGCCAGAGCATTGCCGGTTGACGATTGGTATCTCATGGCGCGACAAACTTTTTCCGGCATCGGCTACGACGTGCATGCGCTCGTGGAAGGCAGGCCGCTCGTGCTCGGTGGCGTGGAGATCCCGCACTCGAAGGGTCTGGAAGGCCACTCTGACGCCGACGTGCTCATCCATGCCATCGCCGACGCGTTGCTGGGAACCGTAGCGGCGGGTGACATCGGCCACCATTTCCCAAACACCGACGAATCCATCCGCGGCATTCGTTCCACGGAGATTCTCTCCCGCGTGCGCGACATCCTCGACGGCCACGACGCGACGATCATCAACCTCGACGCGACCCTCATTGCCGAAGCGCCGAAGATCGCTCCGCACCTCGAAAAGATGCGCCTCAAGCTCGCCGAATGCCTGCGACTGCATCCCGGTCGCGTGAGCATCAAAGCGACGACCAACGAGAAGATGGGTTTTCTCGGGCGCGGCGAAGGCATCGCAGCGATGGCGATTGCCAACGTGGAACGCGACGCCGAAAACGCCGCTCCGGGGACCGTCCCACCCTTGCCACCGGTCGGGCTTTGACGCCGACGCGCAGTGTTCTAATTTCCTGCACCCGACATGGCACTGCGCCTTTTCAACACCTACTCGCGTCAGATCGAAGACTTCACGCCGCTGGACTCCGCCGGCCGCACAGTCAAGCTCTACACCTGCGGACCGACGGTCTACAGCTTCGCGCACATCGGCAATTTCCGCGCGTACATCTTCGAGGACCTGCTCCAGCGCCACCTGGAAGCGCGCGGCTACGCCGTGGACCGCGTGATGAACCTCACCGACGTGGACGACAAGACGATCCGCAACAGCCGCAAGGAGGGCAAGGCGCTCGACGAGTTCACGGCTCCGTTCAAGAAGGCGTTCTTCGAGGACCTGGGCACACTCCGGGTCAAGCCCGCGCGCGCGTTCCCGGAGGCAACCGCGCCCGAATACATCGCGCGCATGGTAGAAATGATCGGCGTCCTCGTGGAGCGCGACTACGCGTATCAGGCTGACGACAAGAGCGTCTACTACCGCATCAACCATTTCCCGCAGTACGGCTGCCTCGCGCACCTCGATCTCGAGACGCTTCGGCCCACCGGGCGCATCCAGAACGACGAGTACGAGAAGGAAAGTATCGGCGACTTCGCGTTGTGGAAGGCGTGGGATGAGGCCGACGGCGACGTGGGCTGGGACAGTCCGTGGGGCCGCGGCCGGCCGGGCTGGCACATCGAGTGCAGCGCGATGGCCGGGGCGCTGCTCGGCGACGAATTGGACATCCACTGCGGCGGCGAGGACAACATCTTCCCGCATCACGAGGCCGAGATCGCGCAGAGCGAGGCCGTGACAGGCAAGAAATTCGTGCGCTACTGGATGCACTGCAAGCACCTCATGGTGGACGGCCAGAAGATGAGCAAGTCGCTCGGCAACTTCTACACCCTGCGCGACGTGGTGGCGAAGGGCTACACCGGCCGCGAGATCCGGCTGGCTCTACTGCGGGTGAACTATGGCCTGCCGCTGAATTTTACCTTCGAGGGCATGGCGGATGCGCGGGCGCAGTTGCGACGCATCGACACTTGGGTCGCACGCCTGACCGACCACGCCGCCAGTGCGACGGCGAGCGAGCCGCACCCGTTAGCCGACCACGAACTTTTCGAGCAGCGTCTCGACGAGGACCTCAACATCTCTGGTGCATTAGGCGAACTCTTCACCATCATCACGGAGACGAACTCCGCGCTCGACAAAGGGGCACTCACCCCCGGCCAAGCTCGCCGCCTGCTCGAATGGCGGGCGCGCATCAACCAGACGCTTGCCATCGAACCCGACGCAGGCGCGAACGAGTACCCTGACGAGGTGAAAACACTTCTCGACCAACGCGCCCATGCCCGCACAGCGAAAGAGTGGAAACGCAGCGACGAACTGCGCGACCAGATCGCCGCGCTTGGCTGGGCAGTCAAGGACACCAAGGATGGCCAAAGGGTCACGCGCGCCTGAGATTACCGCTCCTTCCGCCATGCCCACGTCGTTCGCGCCCGCCGATTACCTCGACCTCCAACGCACCGCGCACCGCGTTTTGTTCGAGAACGTGACGAACGTCTGGGAAGTCCTTGATAAGATCGCGGTCTACCTGAAGTTCAGCCTGCGGCCGGGTTTCGAGGGCGAACTCATCGGCAAACCGTACATCGGCCCGGACGTGTTCATCGGCGAGGGTACGGTGGTGGAACACGGCGCGATGATCAAAGGCCCCGCGTGGATCGGAGCCAACTGCCAAGTACGCAATGGCTGCTACGTCCGCGAGAACGTCCTCGTCGGCGACGGTGCGGTCCTGGGCAACTCTTGCGAGTTCAAAAATTGTCTACTCTTCGACGGCGCGCAGGTGCCGCACTTCAACTACGTCGGCGACTCGATCCTCGGCCACAAGAGCCATCTCGGCGCGGGCGCGATCCTCTCCAACGTGAAACTCGACCACGGCGAGATTTTCGTGGAGGGCGGTGAGCCGCCAGCGAAAGTCGGTACAGGTTTGCGGAAGTTCGGCGCGATCCTTGGCGACGGCGCGGAGGTGGGTTGCAACGCCGTGCTCAACCCCGGCTCAATCATCGGCCGGCGTTCCGTAATTTATCCCGGCGCGCAGTGGCGCGGCGTGCTGCCGGCAGATTCCCTCGCCAAGTTCCGCCAGAGCTTCAGCGTGCTGCCACGGCGCGGGTGACCACGCGCGCCGCCACGGGATTTTTGACAGGCTCGGAGAAGTTCACCCCGCGTGGCGGGACGATGTTCTTGCGGTGAATCCACACGCTCTGCACGACGCCGAGCGAGAACATAATAATCATCACGAAGGTGCCACCGTAGGAGACAATCGGCAGCGGCAGCCCGGCGATGGGCATGAGCGAGATTGTCATGGAACTGTTCATGAAGACATGGGTGAAGAACAGCGTCATCACCCCCACAGTCAGCAACAATCCTAGCTGATCCTTGGCTTGGTAGGCGACGTAAAGCCCAGTCATCAGCGTGCACGCGAACAGGCACAGCAGCGTCGCCCCGCCCACGAACCCGAACGCCTCGCCGATCACCGAGAAAATAAAGTCCGTGTGTGCGACGGTAGGCGGCAGGAGGTTCTGCTCCACGAGGGTATCACGCGCCTTGAAGCCCTTGCCCTTGAAGCCGCCGGAACCGATGGCGGTGAGCGATTGGTTGACGTTCCAGCCTGCGCCGAGCGGATCGGCGTCGGGGTCGAGGAAGGTCGTCAGGCGTTGGTACTGGAAGGGCTTGAGCCAGTGCGCGCCAACCGGCATAACCGCTGCACCGAGCAGGATCATCGCGATGAGGTAGCGCAATGGGATGCCGCCGACGAAGAGCATCATCATGATGACAGGAATCCACACGATGACGCCACCCAACTGCGGCTGGATAGCGACAAGTAGGCACGGTGGTCCCGCGATCACGCCGCAAAGGAGGATTTTCAACATCGGGTGCATCCGCCGGTACTCACTTAGAAGCAAGCCGATGATCATGATGCCGCCGAGGATGGCGAGCTGCGAGGGCTGGAGGCTGAAGGAGCCGAATTCGATCCAGCTCTTTGCGCCGAAGTGCGTTTTACCGATGAACTTACAGAGCACCAGCAAGAACACGCCGCCGATGTACACGGGCAGCGCGCCCCATTTGATCCACTTATAATCGGTGAGCCCGACTCCGAAGAAGACTACCATGCTCACCGCAATCCAGACGGCCTGCTTACGTGGGGACTGCGACAGGTAAGAGTGCGGATCGCGCATGAACGTCGCGCAATAGATCGCCACGACGCTGCACACGCACAGCGCGACCATCAGGGCGACGAGCACCCCGTTGAAGCGGAAAAGTTTGCGCAGGTACGGATTCACGGGCGAGGGCCAGTGTAGCGGAACGGGTGCGTTGCCGCAACCCCGCCGCCGCTAGAACTCCGCCCCCGCCGCGGCGAGCAGACGCTTCGTGTACTCGTGCTGCGGGTGAGTGTAGAGCGTGTCGGCATCCGCGTTCTCGACCACCTTGCCGCGGTATAGGACGACAACGTGGTCGCTGAGGTGTTCGACGACGGCAAGGTCGTGCGCGATGAACAGGTACGTCAACCCGAGTTGTTCTTGGAGGTCTTGCAGCAAATTGACGATTTGCGCTTGCACGCTCACGTCGAGTGCGGAGACTGGTTCGTCGCAAACGACGAATTCCGGCCGTGCCGCGAGGGCCCGTGCGATGCCGATCCGTTGTCGCTGCCCTCCGCTGAACTCGTGCGGGTAGCGCTCCGCCGCCTCACGCGGCAAGCCGACTTGGTCGAGGAGTTCGCCCACGCGGGCGCGGCGGTCGGCGCGGGTCATCTCCCAGCAGTGAATTTCGAGCGGTTCGGCGATGATCATCTCAACGCGGTGGCGCGGATTGAGCGAGTTGAACGGGTCTTGGAAGATCATCTGCACCCGCCGCCGGAGCGGCCGGAACTGACGCTCAGGCAGCGGGAGAATATCCCGTCCGTCGAAGATCACCTGTCCACCGACCGTCGCGGTGGCCGGGGTGAGCTTGAGTAACGCGCGGCCGATGGTGGTCTTGCCGCTGCCGCTCTCGCCGACGAGGCCGACCGTCTTGCCGCGCTCGACGACGAAACTCACCTCATCAACGGCGCGGATTGGTCCTCCCGGCGTCGGGAAGGTGACGTGGAGGCCGCTGACTTCCAGTAGAGGCACAGCGATGGTTCAGGGACGAGACGTACCGTCCTGCGCCTGTTTGGACGGCAGCTTGCCGGCCTTGAGCCAAGCGAACGTCAGCATTACCGCGGTGGACCCCAACAAGAGGACCAATCCCGCTGGATCGGTGAGATGGCGTTGACGTTTGAACATTTGCAGGACGCCATCCGCTTCTATCACAGGTCGACGCTTACTCATTGGCTAGCTCCTCCTTTTAAGAACCCGGTCAAAGGACTCGTCGCGCTCGCCGTCTCCGACCGCGCGCCCAGCCCGATCTCGTACGCCGCGCGGCCCGCCTCCACCGCCAACCGGAACGCCCGCGCCATCCGCGCCGGGTCGTCAGCCACGGCGATGGCGGTGTTGACGAGCACGGCGTCTGCCCCCATTTCTAGCGCCGCCGCCGCCTGGCTCGGCACGCCCAACCCGGCGTCCACGACCACAGGCACGGTGGCCTGTTCGATGATGATCTCAATCTGCGCGCGTGTCTCGATGCCGCGGTTGCTGCCGATGGGCGCGCCAAGCGGCATCACCGTCGCTGTGCCTACGTCTTGGAGGCGCTTGGCGAGCACGGGGTCGGCGTTGATGTAGGGCAAGACCACGAATCCATCCTCGACGAGTTCTTTGGCGGCCAGGAACGTCTCCACCGGATCGGGCAGGAGGTAGCGCGGGTCGGGATGGATTTCGAGTTTCACCCAGTTGGGCAGCCCGGCGCTGCGGGCCAGCCGCGCGAGGCGCACGGCCTCGGCGGCGTTCATCGCGCCGCTGGTGTTGGGCAGCAGGAGATAGCGCGCCGGGTCGATGAAATCAAGGATGTTGGCGAAGGGGTCCTTCTTGCCCGAGAGGTCCGCGCGACGCAAGGCGACGGTCACGAGTCCCGTGCCGCTGGCGTCGAGGGCATCGCGCATCGCCTCGTTGGAAGAAAATTTCCCGGTGCCCACGAGCAGACGCGACGGGAACTCGCGGCCGGCGATGACGAGCGGACTTGGGTGGTGCATGCGTCCGACAAAATACCTTTCGGCGCACAACGGGCAAGTCGCGGAACCGTCCGCCGGCCCGCGCGCGAACGAATCCGCTTGTCCTATGGAATACAGACAACTCGGCCGTTCAGGCTTCAAGGTGCCGGTGCTCAGCCTCGGAACGGGGACGTTCGGCGGCGGAGGCGAATTCTTCAAGGCATGGGGCCAGACCGACGTGGCCGAAGCGACGCGGTTGGTGGACATCTGCTTGGAAGCGGGGCTGAACATGTTCGACTCCGCCGACGTGTATTCGCAGGGCATGGCGGAAGAAATCCTCGGCCAAGCGATCAAGGGACGGCGCGATCAAACCATCATCTCAACAAAAGCCACCTTCGCGTACGGTGAAGGCCCGAACGAAGTCGGCTCCTCACGCTACGCGCTCATCCGTGCGGTGGACAAAGCCCTCCAGCGCCTAGGCACGGACTACATCGACCTGTTCCAACTCCACGGCTTCGACGCGGTGACGCCCATCGAGGAAATTGTCACGACGCTCGATGACCTCGTGCGCGCGGGCAAACTGCGCTACGTCGGCTGCTCGAACTACTCCGGCTGGCACCTGATGAAGGCGCTCGCGTACGCGGAAAAGTTCAACCTCTCCCGCATGGTTGCTCACCAAGCGTACTACTCCCTCGTCGGCCGCGAGTACGAGTGGGAGCTGATGCCGCTCGGTCTCGACCAAGGCGTCGGCTGCGTGGTCTGGAGTCCGCTGGGTTGGGCGCGTCTGACGGGCAAAATCCGCCGTGGCCAACCGATGCCCGAGCAAAGCCGCCTCCACAAGACCGCTGCCAATGGTCCGCAGGTGGACGACGAATATCTCTACAAGGTGGTCGATGCTGTCGACGAAGTAGCCAAGGAAACAGGCAAGAGCGTGCCGCAGATCGCCATCAACTGGCTGCTGCAACGCCCCACGGTGGCAAACGTCATCATCGGCGCACGCAACGAGGAGCAACTCCATCAAAATTTAGCCGCCGTCGGTTGGAACCTCACGCCCGAGCAGGTTGCGAAGCTCGACGCTGCCAGCACCATACCGCGGGCCTACCCGTACTGGCACCAGGCGTTCTTCGACCGCAATCCGTTCCCGACTAAGTAAGCGCCGCGGCTGTCCAAAGGCTCACTGCTCTGCCTGCCGCGCAAGCAGCCAGAGCAAGTCGGACGCACGGTTGACGTACCGCAGCACCAGCGCACGCACCGGATGCCCCGCCTCGCGCATGGTGACGAGGTGGCGTTCGGCGCGGCGGGCTGTCACGCGGGCCACGTCCAGTGCGGCGGCGAGCGGCGTGCGTCCCGGCGTCGCCCAACCGTCGAAGCGCAACGGCGGGTCGCCGTTCTCTAGGTCACGCACCCCTTGGTCGAGACGTTCCAAAGTCTCCGGCGCGAGCTTACCGAACTTACTTTGGGCGTAGCGTTCCTGATCGGCATCGTCGGCGGAGAGTTCTCCCATGATGTTGACGAGATCGCGCTGGATGTCTTCCAACGCGGTGACGAGTGGCACACCGGCGGATGCGGCGGACTTGGCCGCGCCGAGGGCGGCGTTGAGTTCGTCGAAGCGCCCGACTGCCTCGACGCGGACGTGGCTCTTGGGCACACGCTGGCCGAAGACTAGGCCGGTCGTGCCGTCGTCGCCGGTGCGGGTAGCGATGGACATGATGCTTGCAATGAAGCGGAGTTCTGGACTTTTGCCGCCGACATTTTTACCTTGGCGACTTCCATGCGTGTTCTCGCCGTCGATCCCTCGCTGCGTTGCACGGGTTACGCTGTGCTCGAAGCCGCCGCGCCCGCCAACGGCACCAACGGCCGCGCGTCGGCTTCCGCCACACTGATGGGCATGCCCCTCAAAGCCCGCGCGTGCGACTACGGCTTCATCAAGAACAAGGCTGACCTGCTGCCGAGTTCGTGCCTCGTGGCCATCCATGACCGTTTGGCGGAACTCATCCACAAGCACGAACCCGACTGCTGCGCGGTGGAGGGCATCATCTTCGTGCAGAGCCACCGCACGGCCATCACGATGGGCGCGGCGCGCGGCGCGGCGATCCTGACCGCGGCCAGCCGTGGGCTGCCGGTCTACGAATACGCTCCGCGCGAGGTCAAGCAATGCGTCGTCGGCCAGGGCGGCGCGGACAAAAACCAGGTCGCCTTCATGGTGCGCGCGCTCCTCGGCCTGACCGAAACCCCGCAGGCCGACGCCGCCGACGCCATCGCCATCGGCTTGACCCACCTGCGGGCACAGGGCAGTCCGTTGCGCACCGTCACGGCGCTCGCACGCATATGACGGCGCACGTTCCCGCGCTCCACGTCGAGTGGCTCGGGCGGGTGGCGTACCGCGACGCGCTGGCCCGGCAAGAGCGTCTCGTCGAAGCAAAGATCGCCGCGCCGGACTCCACCCCTGACACGCTCCTTCTGCTCGAACACGATCCGGTTTACACTATCGGCCGCACGCCCGATCGCTCCAGCCTGCTCGCGCCCGAGCAGCTGCCCCACCCCGTCGAGACCACCAACCGCGGCGGCCAGGCGACCTACCACGGCCCGGGCCAACTCGTCGGCTATCCGGTCCTCGACCTCGGCCGGCGCGGGCGCGACCTGCACCGTTACCTGCGCTTCCTGGAAGAAACCCTCGTCGACACCCTCGCCGGGTACGGCGTGCCGGGTGAGCGGCGCGAAGGTTTGACCGGCGTGTGGGTCGGCCCGCGCAAGATTGCTTCCATCGGCGTCGGTGTGCGGCGTTGGGTGAGCATGCATGGCTTCGCCATCAACGTCGCCGGTGGCGAGGCGCTCGCGCCCTTCCGTGCCATCACACCATGCGGGTTGGCAGGCGTAGAGATGACCGCCGTTTCCGCCGAACGCGGCGCGCCGGTCGAGATCGAGGAGTTCGCGGCGCGCGTGGGCGAAATGTTTGCGACGCGGTTGGATGGAGCATTACCCGTGGTGAGTGGATAGGAACTGGCCCACCAGCGACACGGCGCGGTCGATCTCCTCCTCAGTCGTGTAGAAGTGCGGCGACCAACGCAGGTATTCCCGCCGCACGCGGTCGTGACGCAAGGAAGCAGTCACCCGATTTCCTTGGAGAAAATGGAAGATCGCCGACATCTCCGCGCGCGGGTGCGTGACGGCCAGGATGCCAGAGGCGTTCGGTCCCTCGACAGGGCCGGCCGGCACGAAGCCGAGTTCGCCTAGACCCGCCGCCAGCCGCCGCACGAGCATGCCGATGCGCGCAGCGACCGCTTCCGCGCCGACGGCAGCCAGAAGTTCGAGCGCAGCCTGCATTCCGAGGATCGGGCCGAGGTTGAGCACGCCGGGCTCGTAGCGCGCGGCGGTGTCGAGGAAGCAAATCTCTTCCTGCGCGATGAAGTCCGGCGAGCGCACGTTCGACGCGCCGAGCAGGATCGGACGCAGCCGCTCGAAGTGTTTGGCCTTCACGTAGACGATCCCGGCGGACAGCGGCCCGAGCATCCACTTGTGCGCGTCGGCGGACAGAAAATCGACGTGCTCCACCGACAACGGGAACGCTCCCTGCGTTTGGATCGCGTCCACCGAAAACAACACACCCCGCGCGCCGAGCATTTTGCCGATGGCGTCCACGTTGATGCGGTAGCCGTTGAGGAAGTACACCGACGCAAGCGCCACGAGCCGCGTGCGCGGAGTGAGCGCCGCTTCGACCACCGCCGGGGTGATCTCGCCGGGGCGCTCTGGCCGCAACGCTCGCGGCACGACGCCGCGCCGCGCGAGGTCGGCCCAAGGATAAACGTTCGCGGGGTAATCGTCCGCGTAGTAGATGACCTCGTCGCCCGGCTGCCAGTCCAAACCGCCCGCG
>CAXTQD010000058.1:19147-20212 GCA_964246175.1 uncultured Chthoniobacterales bacterium
AACAGACTCAAGCCCAGCGAAGTCGGACCGAGAAGTGCGATTTCTTCCGGCGTCGCGCCGGGCAAGGAGAGCGCGCCCGTCTCGCGGGCGGAGCGGATTTGCCGCAGCGCCGTCACGTAATCGTCCGGCCCGCTGGTGGTCGCGGCGCGGGCGTGTGCGATCATCGCGTCCGCGGCCACGCGCGGCAGCGGGCAGACGGCGGCGTGAGCAAGGAAAATTTTCTGCGCGCAGACGGGGAACTCATGCCGACGCAGGTCCTCGTTGCGGAGCAGAGCGTTCAAGTCCATGGCCGGCACTCTCCGCCGGGTCCTGGGCGCGCTGCAACATCGGAAATTGCGGCGAAGGCACTTCTGCGCCAAGGTGCCGATCCAACCCACCGCCCGTTTCGCCGCTTATGAGTTCGCCTCCCGTCCGCGTTCGTTTTGCCCCCTCGCCCACTGGCTTTCTGCACGTTGGCGGGGCGCGCACCGCGCTTTTCAACTGGCTCTACGCCCGCCACACCGGCGGCACGTTCGTCCTGCGCATTGAGGACACCGACAAAGCGCGCAACACCGTCGAGGCCGTGCAGGTGATCTACGACGGTCTCAAGTGGCTCGGGCTCGACTGGGACGAGGGTCCCGGCGTCGGCGGCGACCGCGGACCCTATTTCCAGAGCGAACGCGACGCGATCTACATTAGATACCTGGAGAAACTCCAGGCCGCCGGCGCGGTCTACGAGGACAAGGGAGCCGTGCGCTTCAAGTTGCCGCGCAAGGAAATCGTCATGGACGACCTCGTCTGCGGACACGTCGTGGTGGACCGTTCCAAGCCGATCAATCCTCTCGGCGACCTGGAACCCGACATGACGATTCGCCGGCCGGACGGCTCGTGGATTTTCCACTTCGTCAACGTGGTGGACGACATCGAGATGGGCATCACGCACGTCATCCGCGGTGAGGACCACCTCTCCAACACGCCCAAGCACATCGAGCTTTTTCAGTCGCTCGGCGTCCAGCCGCCCAAGTACGCGCACATCCCGCTCATCCTCAACCGCTCCGGCGGCAAGATGAGCAAGCGCGACCAGGG
>CAXTQD010000059.1:0-2852 GCA_964246175.1 uncultured Chthoniobacterales bacterium
GGCAAGGGAGCGTCGGCCGGGCCGTCGCCAGGCCGGGGCGGTTGGTGGCGAGCGATGAGCATCAGGTTGCGCGCGGCGATGATCGGCGGCAGCAGCGAACCCAGGATAAACGGGATGGCCCCGATGTGCAGGGCGTAGACCAAGTTGATCAGCCCGCCCAAGAGGCTCAGGTGCCAAAAGTTCTGAGGAATGACGCTCTGCTTGAGCTTCTCGCTGGCGTACCACTGCACGACGAAGCGACTGGTGAACAGGACGTTGCCGGTCAGCCCGAAGATCGTCCAGAAGCCGATCCCGCCATGGAGGCGGTTCCACAGGTTGTCGAAAAAAGCACCCAGCAGCATCACCATCGCCAACCTCTAGGACGACTCCGGCCAAAAGGCAACCCAGCCCCGCTTTGCCTTCCGGCGGCGGGCCTTATAGATTGGCCGCTGATATGACCCCTGCCTCTCTCTGGTCGCACGCCAACCTGCAACTGCGCGAACTCGTCTCCTACGAGCCCGGCAAGCCTATCGAGGACCTCGCCCGCGAACTCGGCATCCCGCCCGAGAAAATCATCAAGCTGGCCTCCAACGAAAACCCCCTCGGTCCCTCGCCCAAGGCCATCGCGGCCATGCGCGCCGCCCTCGACCGCGCCCAACTCTACCCTGACGGCGGCGGTTACTACCTGCGCGAGGCCATCGCGGCGAAGCACGGCCTCGCCCGCGAGAACATCATCCTCGGCAACGGTTCCAACGAGATCATCGAGTTCCTCGGCCACGCCTTTCTACGGCCGGGGGACGAGGTGGTCACGAGCCAGCATGCCTTCGCCGTTTACCATCTGATGGCGCAGCTTTTCGGCGCGCGCACGGTCGAGGTGCCCGAACTCCCGGGCTTCGTGCAGGACCTCGACGCCACGTTGGAGGCTATTACCCCGCGCACCCGGCAGGTGTACATCACCGTGCCCAACAATCCCACCGGCACGATCGTCAGCGCCGCCGCCATCGCACGGTTCATGGACCGGGTGCCCGACGCGGCGACGGTCGTTTTCGACGAGGCGTACCATGAGTTCCTGGACGATCCGCCTGACACGCTGCGCTACGTCCAGGAGGGCCGCAACGTCGTCGTGCTGCGCACCTTTTCCAAAATCCAAGGCCTCGCCAGCCTGCGCATCGGCTACGGCATGGCTTCCGCGGAGATGATCGACATCCTGCAAAAAACCCGCCAGCCTTTCAACGCCAACGGCCTCGCGCAGGCCGCCGCCCTGGCTGGCCTCGCCGACACCGAACACCAGGCGCGCACCAAACACGTCACCGACCAGGGGCGGAAACTCCTACAAAGCACCTTCACAAAGATGGGCTTGGAATTTATTCCAAGTTTTGCCAACTTTGTGCTTGTCAACGTCGGCGACGGCCGGCGGGTCTTTGAAAATCTACTGAAGAAAGGCATCATCGTGCGCGCCATGAACAGCTACAAACTCCCGGCCTGGGTGCGCGTTTCGATTGGCACGCCGGAAGAAAACGCACGCTTCTTGGAGGCGCTTGCCACCGTGCTCCCGCACCCGGCCGCCGCGGCCTGACCGTCCTTCACCCTTTTTGCCGCCATGCCACGCCCGCGCAAAACCCCGCCGCAGCCCCCGGCCATCCAGCCGGTGGTGGGCGACGAGTCTGCCCGGTTGGAGGAACTGGCGCGCTACCACATCCTCGACACGCCGTCCGAGCCGGTCTTCGACGATCTCACCCGGCTGGCCGCGCGGCTTTGCGGCACGTCCATGGCTCTCCTCAGCCTGTCGGACCGGCACCGGCATTGGTTTAAATCCATCGCCGGCTTCACCGACATCGCCGAGATGGCACGCTCCGGCACGTTTTTCGACCACACGATCTGGCGGGACGACCTCCTGGTGGTGCCTGATGCCGCGCTGGACGAGCGGTTCGCGGAATGTTCGGTGGTCCAGGGAGCGCCGCACGTGCGCTTCTACGCGGGCGTGCCCCTGCGCACGGCCGGGGGTCATGCCATCGGCACCTTCTGCGTGCTCGGCCGTCGGCCGCGCCGGCTCAACGCCCGCCAGCGCAACAGCCTGTGCACGCTCGCCCGACAAGCACTGGCGCAGTTGGAACTCAAGCGCACCATCCACGAACTGCGCCGCACGGACGCCGAGCGTCAGGCGACGGAGACGGCGCTGCGCAAGAGCGAGGAGCGGTTCCAAAAGTTCATGAACAGCGGTCCGGCGGTCGCTTACGTGAAGGACGCCGTGGGTCGGTTCGTCTACGTCAACGAGCCGACGGCGCGCCGCTTCCAGATTCCCTGCGCGCAGTGGATCGGCAAGACGGACGCGGAACTGCTCGGCCAGACCATTTCCGACGCCGTGGTCGAGCATGACCTGACCGTGCTCAACGACGAGAAAACCGTAATCGTCGAGGAAGCGGTACCCACGCTGGACGGCGCGCGGTACTGGCAGAGCTACAAGTTTTTGCTGCACGACGACGCCGGCCAGAAGCAAGTAGGCGGCATGTCCTTCGACATCACCGAGCGCAAGGCCGCCGAGCAGGAACGCGAACGACTGGTGAGCGAACTGCGCGAGGCGCTCAAGCAGGTCAAGACGCTCTCGGGCTTCCTGCCGATCTGCGCGTCTTGCAAAAACATCCGCGACGACGCCGGGTACTGGCAGGGAATCGAGACGTACCTGAGTGAACACGCGGACGTGGAGTTCACACACGGTATCTGCCCGGCGTGCGTGGCGAAGCTGTACCCGGAGTTCGCGGCGCGGCAGCGGGACGCGAAGCCGCATTAAAGCCTCGCGCAAAGTCCGCCAAGCCGCAAAGAAGGAGGATTAAAGAGGCCATCAGCCTTCTTTCTGTTCCTTTGCGGCTTGGCGG
>CAXTQD010000059.1:2862-16627 GCA_964246175.1 uncultured Chthoniobacterales bacterium
AAAACCGCCGCCCACACGCCGTTTTTGTTCCGGTTGGGGGTTGGGCGGACTTTGCGCGAGGCTTTTTCTGAAGCGATGGTGCGTCGATGACCGCTGAGACCATCGCCGCCGTCGCCACGCCCTTCGGCGAGGGGGCGATTGCGATGCTACGCGTTTCGGGAGCGGAGGCGTTGGAAACCGTTGGCAGGGTGTGTCAGCCGGTGCGGGGCGAACTGGCCACGCTCCGGCCTCGCTGGCTACACCGCGCCAAGTTGTTGTCGCCTGACGGTGCGACGCTCGACGACGTGCTCGTCAGCGTCCACCGCGCGCCGGCTTCCTACACGGGCGAGGACCTCGTGGAGATCACCTGCCACGGGGGTATCCTCGTCACCCGTCGTGCGCTCGACGCCCTGCTCGCCGTCGGCGCGCGGGCGGCGGAGCCAGGGGAGTTTACGCAACGCGCCTTTCTCAACGGCAAGATGGACCTCACGCAGGCCGAGGCCGTCATGGACCTCATCGGCGCGCAGACCGACCTCGCCCTGCGCGCCGCCTCCGAGCAACTCGCCGGCCGCCTGGGTCAGCGGATCCACACGTTGCGTGAAGACCTCCTCGCCCTCGTAGCCCATGTCGAGGCGTACATCGACTTCCCCGACGAGGACATCGATCCGGACACCGGCATGGCGCTCTTGACGCGCTTTGACGCGGGTCTCACCACGCTCGACGCGCTGCTCGCCACTGCCGGCCAGGGTCGCATCCTGCGCGAGGGCGTGCGCACGGTGATCTACGGCCCACCCAACGTCGGCAAGTCCAGCCTGCTCAACGCGCTTGTCGGCCATGACCGCGCCATTGTCAGTGAGATTCCCGGCACGACGCGCGACACGGTGGAGGAGTTCATCAACGTGCGCGGCCTCCCCTTGCGCCTGATCGACACCGCCGGTCTGCGCGACACGGCCGATCCCGTCGAAAACGCCGGCATTGCGCGCACCCGCGACTCCCTCGCCCGCGCCGATCTCGCCTTGCACGTCGCCGACGGCAGCCAGCCACCCGTCGAAGTTCCCTCTTCCCCGGCTGCCACCGAAATCCTCGTCCTCAACAAGATCGACCTCGGCGTCGATCCCGCCTGGTCGCAGCACCCGGCAACCGTTCACGTGTCCTGCCGCACAGGCGAGGGGCTCGATGCTTTGGCGGCAACCGTCTACGAGCGCGTCACCGGCGGGCAGGTCGCCTGGAACCCGTCCGCTGCGGCGATCAACGCCCGGCACCAGCGTTGCCTCGTTCGCGCTCGTGAGTCGCTTGCCGCTGCCCGTGCGGCGTTGGCGGCGGGAACTTCTCCGGAGTTCGTCGCGCTCGACTTGCGCGCGGCGCTCGACGCCGTCGGCGAGGTGGTCGGCGGCGTGGACACCGAGGAAATTCTGGGCAAGATTTTCTCCTCGTTCTGCATCGGGAAATGATGATTGCTGCCCTGTACCGCCGTGTCCTGCGCCCGCTGGCCTTCGCGCTGGACGCCGAGACGGCACACCATGCGGCGATGGCGGCGCTGCGGATCGCACCGCCCGGGCTGCTTCGCGCGCTCGCCGGCACCCGACCTGATCACCGGCTGGAGAGGACGGTCTTCGGCATGCGGTTCCCCAACCCGGTCGGGCTCGCCGCAGGCTTCGACAAGGACGGCGTGGCGCTGGCGGCTTGGCCCGCTCTCGGTTTTGGGTTCGTGGAAGTAGGGACTCTGACCGCCAACGCGCAGCCAGGCAACCCGCGCCCGCGGCTCTTCCGCATGCCGGAGAGCGGCGCGCTCATCAACCGACTCGGCTTCAACAACAGCGGGGCCGACGCGGCGGCGGCACGGTTCGCGGCGTTGCGGGCGGCTGGGCGTTGGCCGGCGATCCCGGTAGGCCTCAACCTCGGCAAGTCCAAGGCGACCCCGCTCGAACGCGCGACGGAGGATTACGTGGAATCCCTGGGCAAGCTGCACCGATACGGCGACTACTTCGTCCTGAACGTATCCTCACCGAACACCCCCGGCCTGCGCATGCTCCAGGGCCGTGACGAACTCGACGCCCTCCTGCGAGCCGTACAGGCCAAGAACCGTTCGTTGCCCACCCCGCGCCCGATGTTGGTCAAAATCGCGCCGGACCTGGGCTTCGAGCAAATCGAGGAAGTGCTCGGCCTCGCCATGCAACACGGCCTCGCCGGCATCGTGGCGACGAACACGACGATTGATCACTCCGCGCTGCCGCCGGGCGCACCGAAGGAGACAGGCGGGCTGAGTGGGCAGCCACTACGGGCGCGAGCGACGGAGATCGTGCGCTTTTTAGCCGCGCGAACCCCTCTGCCGATCATCGCCGTCGGCGGGGTGTCCGACACGGCGAGCGCCCGCGAGAAGCTCGACGCCGGCGCAGCGCTCGTGCAGCTTTACACGGGGTTTGTCTACGGCGGTCCGACGACCGTGCCGGGCATTTGCCGGGGGTTGTAGCGTCAGCACGACCGCAAAGGTCGGCCCGTTGACGCAAACAGCCCGCGCCTTGGCAGACGCGGGCCGTCGCAAAACGAAACTCCAGCCTTCGCGGCGTTACTTTCTCTTGCCGCCGCTCCGGCCCTTGGTGCCAGCCTTGCCGCGAGCCTTGGCCTGCGGGGTCGGGCTGGCATTGGCCTTGCGCGTCTTGGTTTCAGCACGCCTGGCAATAGCCGCCGCGCGCTGCGAACCCGTGTTCATGCGCTTCTTGATCGTCCCGTCTCCGGTTTTCTTTTCCGGCGCGGTCTTGGCGACCGCCTCACCCGCGGTGGGCTGGTCGGCCTTTTTCTTGTCGGCGGGTGCGCCGACCTGCTTGGGCGCAAGCTCGTCGGCGGACGGCGCGGCGTCCACCCACTCGATGTAGGCCATCGGCGCGCTGTCGCTCATCCGCGGCCCGAGCTTGATGATGCGCGTGTAGCCGCCGTTGCGGCCGGCGGAGCGCGGGGCGACTTCCTCGAACAGCTTCTTGACCATGCCCGTGTTGTGCAGGTAGGCGATGGCGTTGCGGCGGTCGTGCAGCGTGCCATTTTTGCCGAGGGTGAGCATTCTTTCTGCGAAGGGACGCACCGCCTTGGCCTTGGCGAGCGTCGTCTTGATGCGGCTGTGCTCAATCAGGCTGCAAACCTGGTTGGCCAGGAGCGCCTTGCGGTGCTCGGCCGTGCGGCCCAGCTTGACGGTGTTCTTTTGGTGTCTCATGACAAAACAGGTTGCCGGTCGCTGACTCGATCAGCCAGCGGGAGGGCGTATGTACTCCCGCGCCGGCTGTCAAGCAAGCGTGTTTGTTTTAGTCGTTGAAACCCAGCGCGGCCCCGAGGCCATCCGCGCTGTCGCCACCGCCCACAGGCAGTTCGACCAAGCCGCTGTCGAACTTCATGCCTAAGCCGAGGCCGAGCTGCTGAAGCTTGTCCTTGATCTCGTTGAGCGACTTCTTGCCGAAGTTGCGGTACTTGAGCATCTCGCCCTCGGTCTTCTGCGCGAGCTGACCAACGGTGGTGATGTTCGCGTTGTTCAAGCAGTTGGCCGCGCGCACGCTCAGTTCGATCTCGTTGACCGACATGTTGAGCAGCTTCTTGAGCTTGGCGTTCTCCTGGCTGGTGCCCTCCGGGGTCATGTCGAACTCGACCACGTTTTCGTCGTAGTTGACGAACACGTCCAAGTGGTGACGCAGGATCGCGCTGGCCTGCAGGAGGGCGGCGTTCGGGTCGAGGCGGCCGTCGGTGTAGACTTCGAGCACGAGCTTGTCGTAGTCCGTGCGCTGGCCGACGCGCGTGGCTTCCACGGCGTACTTGACCTTCGTGACGGGCGAGAAGATCGAGTCGATGGGGATCAGGCCGATGGGCTGGTCGGTGCGCTTGTTTTCCTCGCCGGTGGCGAAGCCGCGGCCCACACGGACCTCGAACTCGGCGTCGAATTTCTGCTTCTTGTCGACCGTGCAGATCAGTTGCTCGGGGTTGAGCACCTCGCACTGGCTGGTGGACTGGATGTCGCCGGCGGTGATGGCGCCTTCCTTGTTGGTCGAGAGCGTCAGGTTGCGGATCTCGTGGTCGTTGGCCTTGAACTTGATCTTCTTGAGATTGAGGATGATCTCGGTCATGTCCTCCACGACGCCGGGCAAGGCGGTAAACTCGTGCTGCGCACCGTTGACGCGGACGGCCGTGATGGCGGCGCCTTCCAGGGAGGACAGGAGCACGCGGCGGAGGGAGTTGCCGACGGTGTGCCCGTAACCGGCCTCGAAAGGCTCGGCGGTGAAGCGGGTGTACGTTTCCGTGGCGGTGGACTCGTCTTTGACGAGGGTTTTGGGCATTTCAAAACGCCCGAGGCGGATCGGCATGACAATTCTTTCTGTTCTGCAGCACCGGGTTCCCCCTGGCGAGTCGATGCCTTGCACAGCGGCAGGGCATCCAGGGACCAACGGCGCGATTCTTTGGGATGGCTCGCGTTTGGGAGCCGCGAACTAACACTACAAACACCGCCTGCGCAACCCAAAATATTCGACCAGAGAACACGCTACGGATACATCATCGCCGTCCGGTTAAGTGCGAGATGTTGCCTCTGTGCCTCCGCAAAGTTCGATGGCCTCCGACCAACTCGGAGGACAACCTCCTGGTATGCAAGCCACATCTGCGTCGCCGCGACCTCTGGAGAAAGTCTGCCGATGCCCGTGCCAAGACCCGGCACCGCGACGGTGTAAATCGGATTTTCGTCGCGGTGTGCCAATGCGGCGCAAAGTAACGCCTTCATCGCCAAGTAGGCGTTCACGCTCTCGCGGACGAGCATGGGCACGCGCATCGTTGGCGCACAAACCAGCCACGAAACCCGCGGGTCTCCCGTCGGGACGATCATCGCCTCTCCAACCAGCAACTCTCCCAACGGGCGAGCAGCAATCCGTCGTTGCACTTCTTTCTCGAGACCCCAGCCAAAACACTCTGATAGCTGATGGTCAAGTCCCCCATCCATGAAGCCGAAGGAATTTGCGGGGCTGACAATGGCGTCGCAGTCTACCCGGCAGATGTCTTCGCTGGTGATGGACACATCGTCCTGACCAGCAAAACGTTCATGCCAAGCGTCGCCAAGATGGTCGTCACGGTGGCAAAGCAGGATTTTCATGCCCGGAACAGCGCGCCCATCCGCTTGCCCAACACCGCGCTCGCGCCGAGGATTGTCACGCCCAGGAACGCCATCGCCCACACGCCCAGCGCACTCGCCACGGCCCGGCCGGTGCCCAGCAGGTTGAACAACTCGTAGATCGCCTTCGTGATCGGGAAATACTCCTGCTTCTGCGCCAGGAGCAGCGAGTCGCTGACCTCCAGCATCGCAAAGGAAAACGTCAGCAGCCCGCCAGCGAGGAGGTTCGCCGCGATGAGCGGCAGCGTCACGCGTAAGAGCGAACGCCACGGCGGACAGCCGAGATTTTGCGCGGCTTCCTCCAGCGTCGCGCTCGTCTGCTGGTAGCCCGCCGCTGCCGAACGCACCATGTACGGCAGCCGCCGCACCGAGTACGCGATGATGAGCAGCGGCACCGGGTTCTTGATGGGGTTGAGGAACGCCAGCAGCTGCGTCTCCTGCGTGATCGCCAAGTACCCGAACGCCAGCACCAGCCCCGGCACATCCAGCGGCAGCATCGCCACGGCGTCAAGGAGTTGGCGGCCGGGCATCGTCGTGCGCACGACCACGTACGCGATCGCCACGCCTAGGAGCGCGTCCACTACCGTCGAGACCGCTGCATAACGCAGGCTGTTGCCGATGGACGGCACCGTCAGGCTGTGGCCCAGCGCGGTGCCGAAGTTGTCCATCGTCCAACTCACAGGCAGGATCGTCCCGTACCAATCGCGCGAGAACGCCGTCAGCACCACGCCGACGTGCGGCAGCATGGCGAGAAAGATCACCAGCCCGAACGTCCCCCAACACAGCCACGCTTCCCGGCCGACCGCTTGGCGCGGGCCGCCGCGGCTGGTCGCTTTCGCCATCATCGTCAGCCCTTGCGCACGCCGGCCGAACGTCGCCCGGCTCAGGAAATACAGCCCCATCGTCGACACCAGCATCACCGCCACCAACGCGTATGGGAACGGGTTGTTGCCGATGTCCTTGATGCCGAGAAAAATCTGCACGCTCGTCACCCGCGTGTAGTCGAAGATCAGCGGCACGCCCAGCTCCGTGAATGCCCAGATGAACACGATGGTCCCACCCGCGAACACTCCCGGCGCGATCAGCGGCAGCGTGATCTTGAAGAACTTGCGCCAGCCGGTCGAGCCGAGGTTCTCGGCGGCTTCCTCCATCGCGGGGTCGATGTTGGCGAGGGCGGCAGCGACGTTGAGATATAAGATGGGGTAAAGATGCAGGGCGTTGAGTGCGACGACGCCCCAGAAGCGATTCTGTCCGAGCCAATCAATCGTGTGGTCGGGCGCGAGCAGGTGCAGGTCGCGCAGCAGGGCGTTGAGACTGCCTTCCTGGCCGAGAATCTTTTTGATGCCAATCGCCCCGACGAACGGCGGCAAAATCATTGGTGCAAGCAGCATCGCGGAGAGCGTCTTCTTGCCCGCGAACTCGTACCGGTCACCCAACCACGCAAGCGGCATGGCGAGCGCGAACGCCGCCAGCGTGCTGCCGACCGCGAGGAACAGGGCGTTGCGCAATCCCTCGACGTAGATCGGGTTGCGGAACACCTCGGTGACGTACGTCAACGTGAAGTTGTGCCCGACGAAGAACGCCACCCGCAACGTCTGCACGATGGGGTAAACGAAGAACACCGCGAAGAACGCGGCAGTCAGCGCATAGACAAAGGCGACGAAAACGCGTGGCATGGCGCGGGTATCTTCACGGATGCGTCGCTCGGGTGGCAAGCGGAACTTTGACGCAGAGGCGCAGAGAGGAACGCGGAGGAAAGTGAAAGGAGGGGAGAAGCTGCAACTCTTCTCTCCTTGTTCCCTTTCTCTGCGTGTCTCTGCGTTCCTCTCTGCGCCTCTGCGTCAAAGTTCCGCGTCCAGCGTCACCTCCCCGCCCGTGCAAGTTCCCCCGCCCGCCGGTATTGCGCGCGGAAGTGGTCCGTCAACTCCGCCGCCAGCCTTGTCTCGGCCAGCTTGTCGGGATTGCGGAGGGTCTCCGCAATTCGCCCCCGTGCTTCTGCGTACGACACGGCCGACACGTCCTCGAACACCTTCATCGCCTCCGGCGGAAACCGCGCCGCGATCAACTCGCGCCACGCCTTGCGCGCCTCGTCGTGGGGATCGATGCACATCACTCGCAGCACAAACCGGATCGGGTTGAAGAGCGAACCCGTCCACTCCGGATGGTAGGTGAAGCTTTTCGCCTCCTCGTACGGATACACATCCGGGTCAGCGCGAAGGGGCTTGTACTCCTCCGCGTAGAGTTCCCGCCGGATCGGCAGGCGGCGCAACGCGTACTTCTCCGGCCCGCCGGGTGTGCCGACCTTGAAGTTCCATAGCTTCTGGCCGTCCACACTCAGGACGTACTCCATGAATGCCCGCGCCAGTTCTGGGTGCGGCGCGCCGCGCAGCATGCCAATGGGATCAACGCCGATGCTCGTGCCACCCACCGGGCTGAAGTAGCGCGCCCGTTCCTGACCTGTCTGCGGATCACGGCTGCTCTCCTCTTCGAACCGCGCGTAGAAATCAATCGCCATGCCGATGGCCGCGTCGCCGTCCGAAACGTCGATGACGATCTTCTTCGCGTCGTCCGCAAAGTACCGGGCGTTGGCCCCCATGCGCTGGATCGTGCGCATCGCCTCCTCCCAGCCGTTGACCTTGGCGGCTTCGATGGCTTCCGGGGAAGGTTCAAGCTGACCCTTGAAGGTGTTGGGATTGCGGCTGCCGTCCACCCCCAGGATCGGCTGCGCGGGCGGCAGGAGCGGGTCGAGCGCCTCCGCGGGTCCGAGCCGCAGCGGTTCGGCGAAACGCTGGAGCGCGATCTGCTGCTGAATGATCATCTCGAACGCCTTGGCGACGGACCCGGATTGATTCGGGTCGGCGAGCGCGACCTGCGCGTAGCACGCCGGGTCGGCGAGCGCTTCCCAGCGGGTCGGCGCGGCGCTGGCGTGGTCCCGGGCGTCTGCGCGGTGTTCGGGCTCGACGAGTTGCGCGCCGCGCTCGGCCACCCGCTGCATGCCTTCGACGTTGTAGCACACGCCGAAGGCCGAGAGCACCGTGCCGACCCACGCGCCGTCCTTGTCGCGGAACGGCTCGCCGCCGAGCGTCTGCGGGATACCCGTGGGACCATCGTTGAAAATCTCCGGGTGCGCCTTGACGAATCCCGTATCCACCAACCGACCTGCCGCCGCCTGCTGCGCGAAGTCGAACGAACCGCCGCCGAAGAACAGGTCGATGCCGATACCGACGTTGGAAGTCAGGAACGACCGACGCACCATCTGTTCCTCCATGTCCTTGGAAGGATCGGAGCCGAGCTTGATCTTCCCATCGTCGAAAGATCGCGCGGTCTTCTCGGTCCAGCGCATGCGCTCCTTTTTGCGCCAGTAGAACTCGAACGGAGCCTGGTACTCGCTGGCAAGATAGTGGGCGATCTCGGTCGTACCGCCGGGCGTGCGCCAGTCAATGCGCGCGGTCTTGCCGGTGCGCGCCTTGTACCAATCGCGGAACCCCCGCGCGAACTCATAGCGGATCGCCTCATTGTGGGGGGTGACGATGACGAGCGTTTCGTCGGCGTCGGCCAGGAGGCTGTTCTTCGGCTTGAGCGCGAAGGGCAGCGCGACGACGGCCACCAGCAGGAGAACGATCAGGGCATTGCGGAACATGTGATGCGGTTCACGGATGCAGCACGATCACATCCTCGGGCGCAACGCCGGCGGTGACTTCCGTGTCGTTCGCCGTCTCCACGAAGCGCGGGTTCAGCTCGGTGATCTTGAGTGGCTTCGCGCCGTTCGTGCCGGGCTGGAAGTCGTACTCCGCCACCTCGCCCAGGTACGTGCTCTGGCCGATGCGCCCGCGCACCGTGTTGCCGATGCCGTTGCCGCCCGCGCCCTCGTGCAGGTGCCAGCTTTCCGGCCGGACCGAGAGCACCACCGGCTCGCCGACGTGCAGGTCCCAGTCCGGGTCGGGCTTGAGGCCGGTGAACTCGCCGAGCTTCGTCTCCACGCGCCAGTTCTCCGAATCCTCGACGGGCTCCAACGCGCGGCCCTCAATGAAGTTCGTCTCCCCGATGAAGTCCGCCACCACGCGCGAATGCGGCTGCCGGTAGATTTCGCGCGGGGTGCCGACCTGCGTGAGGTGGCCTTTGTCCAAGATGGCGAGCCGGTCGGCGATGGAGAGCGCCTCCTTCTGGTCGTGCGTGACGTAGATCGCCGTTAGCTTGAACTCCTTGCACACCCGGCGGATTTCGGCGCGCATTTGCAGGCGCATCTTGGCGTCGAGGTTGGAGAGCGGTTCGTCGAGCAGCAGGCAGCGAGGGCGGATGACGAGCGCACGGGCGAGCGCGACGCGCTGCTGCTGACCGCCGGAGAGTTCGTTGATCTTGCGGTCGGCGAGCGCGGACATGCCGACGGAGGCGAGCGCCTCCTCGACGCGCTTGACGATCTCGGCCTTGGGCGTGCGGCGTTCCTCCAAACCAAAAGCAACGTTGCCCGCCACCGTCATGTGCGGCCACAGGGCGTAGGACTGGAACATCATGCCCGTGCCGCGCTTGTGCGGGGGCACTCGGCTGACATCTTGGTCATCAAAGAGCACCTGTCCCTGGTCAGGATAATAGAAGCCCGCGATGTGGCGCAGCAGCGTCGTCTTGCCACAGCCGCTGGGACCGAGCAAAAAGAAGAGTTCGCCCGGCTCGATGCGCAGGTTGACGTGGTCGAGCACGAGATGGTCGCCGAAGTGCTTGCTGAGGTCGCGGATGGTGACGGCGATCATGGTCGGGCTCAGTGTTTACCCTATAGACCGGTGATTTGTCACGCGGTTCAATCGTTGCAAGGCTGCCGCCATCGCCGACAGTGAAACCTACACCCGCCGATGTCTCCTCATCCGTCTGATCCTCCACCACTCAACGCCGCCCGGCCCCGCATCGGCCGCCGTGCCGATGTGAACATGTTCTTCATCATCGGCTGCGTGCTCGTGGCGGTATTCACCTCGTTCGGCGAGAACCAAGAGCGCATCCTCCCGTTGTTCATCAGCATCTGGCCAGCGTCCACGCCCCAGGCTCTCTTGGAGGTGCGCCACGGCGAGGTCTGGCGGCTGTTCAGCCCGGCGTTTCTGCATTTCGGCGCGCCCCACCTCGCTCTGAACATGCTCGCCATGGTCAACCTCGGTGGACCGCTGGAAAGAGTTGAGGGTCCGCGGTTTTACCTCGGGTTCTCGGCGCTGGTGGCCCTGTGCAGCAATCTGGCCCAGTATTTCTACACGGGCAGCCCAGCGTTCGGCGGCATGTCGGGAGTGATCTTCGGGATGTTCGGCTACCTGTGGCTGCGCGGCTGGGTGGACCGACGATACCTCTTGCGGCTCCAATCGTTCGGCATCGTTACAACGTTGATCTGGTTCGGCTACTGTCTCACCGGCCGTCTGCCGATTGCGAACACAGCGCACGCCGTGGGACTGGGCATCGGCGCGGCGTGGGGGATCGTCAGCGGATTGTCGGCGCGGCGGCAGGCGTTGCCGGCAGCCGCCGTAGTGGAAGGTTAGATTTCGTACACCGCCACGCCACGCGCGGGAACGACCGGTTGCAGATCGGCGACCAGTTCGCGCGCGAGGCGCTGAGCCTGCTGGCGCAACTCGGGCACGGCGGTCGTCTCGTACAGTTGGCCGCGGCGCGGGCTGCCCAGCGTGTAGAACGCACTCGAATAGTTCCCCGCCACGCTCTGCAACGCCCCGTTCGGAGCCACCGCCAACCCGAGCAGCAAGGGGTCTGGGTGGATCAGACCGCGGGCGAGCAGATTGATAATGAGCGGATCGTCGAGTTTGCGGTAGTTCGACTCCGGGCCAGTGCAGTTGACGACGAGATCCACGGTGAGTTCGCCCACTTGCCCGCCGCGGGGTCGGTACGTAACGAGCGCACGATCGCCGCCGCTCACCGCCCGCATGGATTCGATCCGACCGGCGTGACGGACTACCTTGCCCGCTGCTTCCAACTCCTCAATCTGTGAGAGCACATCTGCCGGGACGCGGTGCCGGTGGTTCTCCCACAGCGAACGCGCGTGCCGCAAGAACCGGCGCTTGTTCGCCAGATCGAACCCTTGCCAGATCTCGGCGGAAACGGGGCGCAGCGAGTCGAGCACTGGCCGCCAATCAATCCCCTGCGCCGCCGCCCGCCGCACCTCCGCGCACGATCAGAGAAGTGTTCCGACGGGTGTGCGCGGACGCTCCGCCCCCGTTGAAAAAAACGCCGGGTACGCCGGCGCGAGCCGGTGCGGCTGCGGCAGCCAACCGTGCCGCGAGAGCAGGTGGACACGTCGCTCTTCCCCACCCTCTTCTTCCTGCATGGCGAGCAGGAGGTCTACCGCCGTCAGGCCCGCGCCGAGGACGAGCACTTCCTTCGCTCGGCGGATGCGGTCCATGCGCTGCCCGAGCCAAGGTGTGCCGAGATAACATCGGGAACGAAAAATGGACCGGTCACGCAACGCCGGGTCGCCGGGCGGGAAGTTGCCCGGGGCGAGCACGACCTTGCGTGCGGTGAGGCTCTCGTCGGCGTCGAGCCACACGCGCATGCCGCCGCGGCACTCCTGCATGTCCTGCACATCGGCGACGATTTTCTTGAGCACGACGCCGGGCGGGGCAGCGTCGGCTTGGCGCTCAAGGAGTTCGCTGACGTACCGGCCGAAGAGCGCACGGGGAATAAACTGGTCCTTGCGCGCCGCGCCGACGCCAAACGCCTCACACAACTCGCGGTGTTCCTCCAACCAGCGGTAAAAATCATCCGGGTCGTCAACGAACGCGCTCATGCGCGCCGCAGGCACGTTGAGCAGGTGGGCGGGGTTGCGCGTACCGTAGGCGATGCCGCGGCCAAAGTCGGCGTTTTTGTTGATGATCGCGATGGTGAGAGGCCCGCGCGCCGCGGCGAGCGCGTGGATCGCCACCATCGCACCGCTGAAGCCCGCGCCGATGATGGCGAGGTCGTATTCGGGACCGGGGAGAGTGTCCATGATCCGTAATATTCTACGCGCTGGCGGCTTCCGTCCACTGGCGGTTGAAGCGCCATTCCAGCGTGGTCTTGACCGCCAGCGTCACCAGCGCCAGGAGCGCGAGAAGCGACGCCACCGCGAACGCCGCCACCGTGTCCTCCTCGTACAGGATAGAAACGTGCAACGGGATCGTGTTAGTCTGCCCGCGGATGTGACCGCTGACGACCGACACCGCGCCGAACTCACCCATCGCCCGCGCGTTGCACAGAATCACGCCGTAAAGCAGACCCCACCGGATGTTGGGCAGCGTCACGCGCCAGAACGTCTTCCAACCGCTCGCCCCGAGCGAGATCGCGGCCAGTTCCTCGTCGCTGCCCTGCGCCTGCATCAGCGGGATGACCTCGCGCGCGACGAACGGGAACGTCACGAACACCGTCGCCAACACGATGCCTGGCACCGCGAAGATGATCTTCAAGTGATGCGCTTGCAGCCAGGGCCAGAGCGCACTCTGCGCGCCGAACATCATCACGTAGAGCAGCCCCGTGACGACCGGCGACACCGCGAAAGGCAGGTCGATGAGCGTCACCAGCACGCTCTTGCCGCGAAAATCGAACTTGGCGACCGCCCAGGCTGCGGCGAGGCCGAAGAGAAGGTTGAGGGGCACCGCGAACGCGGCAGCAATAAGCGTAAGCCCGATGGCCGAGCGGGTATCGAAGTCGCGCAGGGCTCCCAAGTAATATTCCACCCCCTTGCGGAACGCCTCGATGAACACCACAGCCAGCGGCAGCGCGACCAACACCGCGAGAAACAACAGCGCAGCCGTTGTTAACGCGACCGCTGCCCAGGGAAACCCCTCCCCGGGTAATCTGCCTGCACGCGACGTAGCGGGCTTCGACTTGATGGTGGCGAGAGCCATGTGCTTTGGTCAAACCTCGCGGTAAGTGGACGCCCAGCGTTGCAGCAAGTTAATGATGAGCAGCAGTGCGAAGGAAATCACGAGCATCGCCGACGCGACGACGATGGCCCCGGCGTAGTCGGTGTTCTCCAGCTTCTTGTAGATAACGAGCGGCACGATCTCGGTGCGGAACGGCAGGTTACCCGAGATGAACACCACCGAGCCGAACTCTCCGAACCCGCGCGCGAACGCCAACGCGAACCCCGTCAACAGCGCCGGCATCATTTCCGGCAGCGTCACGCGGCAGAACGTCTGCCACGGCGTCGCGCCCAGACTCCACGCGGCCTGCTCGTACTGCACGTCGAAATCTTCCAACACCGGCTGCACCGTGCGCACCACGAACGGCAGCCCGATGAACGTCAGCGCGACCGCTACGCCCAACCACGAGTACGCCGCCTGCACGCCGATCCGCGCGAGCGGTCTGCCGAGCCACCCCGTCGGCGCGTAAATCTGCGTGAGCGCGATCCCCGCCACGGCCGTCGGCAGCGCGAAAGGTAGGTCCACCATCGCATCCACGATCCGCTTGCCCGGGAATCGGTAGCGCACCAACACCCACGCCACCAAGAGGCCGAACACCACGTTGACCAACCCTGCCGCCAGCGACGCGCTCAGGCTCACGCGAAACGCCGACAACACGGCGGGGTTCGTCACGATTCCGAAGAACCGTTTCGACCCGATGTTCCACAGCCGGCCGAATGTCACCGCCAGCGGGAGCAGCACGATCAGGCTCAGGTAAAACGTCGTGTAACCC
>CAXTQD010000059.1:16637-20075 GCA_964246175.1 uncultured Chthoniobacterales bacterium
ACAATCCGAAGCCCGGCAGCACACGCCGCCGACGCCGACCCCTAGGATGTTCGCTGCCGGGTTCCATGAAAGGAAGTCAGCTCACTTCGGCTGGTAGATCTGGTCGAAGACGCCACCGTCGTCGAAGTGTTTCGGCTGCGCCTGCGACCAACCGCCGGCCACCTCGTCGATGGTGAACAGTGTGATGGTCGGGAACTTGTCGGCGTACTTGTCTGCCATCTCCTTCAGCCGCGGCCGGTAGTAGTTGCGCGCGGCGATTTCCTGCCCTTCCGCAGAATAGAGATATTTGAGGTAGTCCTCTGCCACGGAGCGTGTGCCGTGGCGATCAACTACCTTGTCCACCACGGCCACGGGCGGTTCGGCGAGGATGCTGACCGACGGGTAGACGACTTCGAACTTGTTCGCGCCGAACTCCTTCAGGCTCAGGTAGCCCTCGTTCTCCCAGTTGATGAGCACGTCGCCGAGGCCGCGCTGGGTGAAGGTCGTCGTCGCCCCGCGTGCACCGGAGTCGAGCACGGGCACGTTCTTGTAGAGCGCGGCGACGTACTCGCGCGCCCTGGCCTCGTCGCCACCGTTCTTCTTGAGCGCGTAGCCCCAAGCGGCGAGATAATTCCAACGCGCGCCGCCGGAGGTCTTCGGGCTCGGCGTGATAACCTGCACGTCTGGGCGGATGAGGTCGTCCCAGTCCTTGATCCCCTTCGGGTTCCCCTTACGTACCAAGAAGACGATGGTGGAAGTGTACGGTGCGCTGTTGTCGGGCAATCGCTTCTGCCAACCGGCCGCGACGAGGCCGCCGTTTTTCTGGAGCGCGTCGATGTCGGCGGCGAGCGCGAGAGTGACCACGTCCGCTTCCAGTCCGTCGATTACCGAGCGCGCCTGCTTGCCCGAGCCGCCGTGCGACTGCTTGATCGTCACTTCCACGCCGTTCTTCTCTTGGTAGTTCTTGGCGAATGCCTTGTTGAACTCGACGTAGAACTCGCGCGTGGGATCGTACGAAACGTTGAGCAATTCGATGGACTTTCCCGTTTCCGGACCGCTCTGCCCGCATCCAGCGACGGCAAAAAGCGCGAGCGCAGCGAGACCGAGGGCAATGGTTTTCATGGCAATGTGCAGTGGCGAATGACGCCACCGTTGAGCCGGAGAAAACCGATGTCAAATAAAGTTTACTGTTCTAGTAAACTTTGAAGAAGCTGGCCGCTTGCGGGCACAAAAAAAGCCCGCCTCGCGGCGGGCTGTCTTCACGATGCCGAACAGAAAAAGTCAGGCCAATCCGAACAACCCGGAGGAGACCTGCTTGACGCCCTTGAGCCGGTAGATGCGCGCGGCGAGGTTCTTCTTCGGCTCCGCGGAGTTGAACTGGTAGCCGTTGGCCGTCAGGCCATCCAGGATGTCTTTGACGTTCATCGGCTGCTTCCTGGTTTCGAGCACCTGCACCACCGCGGGCGCGAGCGGGCCACTGGGCGACGTAGAACGCTTCACACCCTTGAGCGGGGAACGCCGTCCACCCCGCGCCGCGGGTTCCGCGGTTGCCTTGGCAGGACGACCGACGGCCTTACCGGGTTTGCGGCCACGTTTAGCCGGCATCGGCGTAGGCGCGGCGGTGGATTTCTTCAGCATCTTGCGACGGCCGCGCCGCGGCGTGGTCGGCACGTCCTCGGTCGGCGAGGCTGCCAACTCCTTGCGCACCTTGTCGAGGAGGTCGGCCAACTGCGCACGCATTTCCTCGATTTTGTCGTGGAGTTTCGCGGCCCGATGCAGTGAAGTATAGATAGGCATTGGCGCGAGATTATTGTTCACTCACTAAATTGCAAGCGATATTAGCTAACAGTTGAAATTACATCTACTACACAGCATCAACAACTATTCTAATTCAGCTATGATGTTACTCATCCTTGCATTTGTTCCCCGCTGTTTTCTACCATGAGTTCTTTCCAAGTTTCACGCGCTCCCGGCAGGGTCGAACTGCTCGGCAACCACACCGACTACAACGAAGGCGTCGTCCTGTCGGCCGCTATTAACTACGCCGTCACCGCTCGCGGCGAAGCCACGGCGGGGCGCGAGGCGTCGGTCGGTTCGGCGCTGGCGACGGAACCTGTCCGGGTGCCGCTGGATGCGCTCGCCCCGGCGGAAGGCGCGTCGGCGTGGGCGAACTACCCGCTCGGCGTGGCCGCGATCCTGCAAGCGGAGGGTTACCCGCTCGGGGGCTTCTCCATGCAGATCGAGAGCGACCTGCCGGCAGGCGCGGGTCTGTCGAGTTCCGCCGCGCTCGAAGTCGCCACCGCACGTCTCTTGGGCAAACTATACTCCCTCGACATCGCGCCGCTATCGTTGGCCAAGCTCTGCCGGCGCGCGGAAAACGAGTTCGTCGGCGTAAAGTGCGGCCTGCTCGACCAGGTATCGTCGGTGTTCGGAAAGCGCGGTCACGCGGTCTACCTCGACTGTCGGACGGAAGAAGTGGATAACATTCCGCTGCCGCCAGACAGCGCGTTGTTAGTTTTCCATTGCGGGGTGGCGCACCGGCTGACCGGCGGCGAGTACAACGAGCGGCGCGAACAATGTTTCGCCGCCGCCGAAATGCTCGGCGCCGCGGCCCTCCGCGACGTGACCAGCGCCACCCTCGAACGCGGACGCGCCTTGCTGCCGCCGCTCATCTACCGCCGCGCGGCGCACATCGTCGGTGAGAATGAACGCGTGTTCGCCGGGATCGAGGCGTTGCGCCGCGGCGACGGCCGGGCTTTTGGCGAATTGATGTTCACGTCGCACGAGAGTTCGCGCACCAGCTTCGAGAACAGCACGCCCGAACTCGACGCCTTGGTAGAAATCGCGCGCGGCGAACCAGGCGTGTACGGCTCGCGCCTGAGCGGCGGCGGGTTTGGCGGAGCGACGATCTCGCTGGTGGAGCGTACCCGCGCCGGGGTCATCGCCGCGGCCATGGAAGAAAAGTACACCGCCCGCACCGGCAACCGCGGCCAAGCCTACCTGTGCGAGAGTGCCGATGGCGCGGACTGACCGCGCATTTGCTCCCGCTCCGTTTTAGCCGAAGTTAGTCCGGGAACAATTTCCATGGACCACAACCTGCCCCGGGTAACCGCCCGCCTGCTGACCTCCTACCGTCACGTCGGCGGGATCAACAACATCGAGGTCGTCAACGTGCCCTCCAAACGCGCCGTCGGCGCGATGTGCGAGGAACTCCTGCAACTCCTCTTCCCGGGCTTCCACGACGAGAAGCCCATCCTCTCCAGCGAACTGCACGCCATCACCGAGCGCCGCGTGCAGAAGCTCACCGACCGGCTGTGCGAGGAAATCCTCAAGAGCCTGCGCACCCGTCTGCCCGGCGGCTGCTCGCGTGAGCGGGCGCACGAGATCGTCTTCGCCTTCCTCGACGAACTGCCCGCCGTGCGCGAGCCGCTGGATGGCAACGGTCTCGATGGACGGATA
>CAXTQD010000060.1:0-10368 GCA_964246175.1 uncultured Chthoniobacterales bacterium
CTCTTTGCGTGCCGGCGTCGTGGCCGCTGCCGCCGGCGTCGTGGTGGCGGCGTCCTGGGCCTCGCTGGCCGCTGGTGGCGGCGCGAGGGCTGGCGCGGCGTTGCCGCTCGGGGCGGCGGTCAACGTCGGAAAACCCAGCGGCTGCCGGGTGCTCGGACGCACGCGGCGTTTGAAGAATTTGTAGACGGCTGCGGGGTCGATCTCCAAGCCGTGCTCGGCCTTCAGCGCGGCGGCCACCTGCCGCCACGTCCGGCGCTTCAGACGCAAGGCGCGGATGGTTTCCAGATGGGGCTCAAGCGAGCTTTGGAAGGGGCGACCGGGCATGGAGCCAGAGCAAAGCAGAGCCGCCGTTTTGTTGCCAGTTCATTCCACTTGTTGCCGCTAATTTGCCATTGGTTGCCTGTTGGTTTCCACTCGTTGCCACTCTCGGAAGCGAGAAATATCTAAAACTGGCAAAAAGCGGCAGGGACTGGCAACGCTGTTGCCACTTGTTGCCTCTGGATGGTTGCGCCAAAGCAATGCTTAGGAGTATTGCGTCTCTACTTTCTAATGGGCTTGTCTCGGCAAGCCTTCTCGTGGCACAATCTTTCTCTCGGCCATGCACCCATCTGACCCGCCTCGGCAACCTCTGCGCGTTTACCTCGAACCGGCTCAACCTGACTCCTATCAAGGCTCCTACGGTCGCCTGCGTGACCTGCCTGCCGATCAAGCCAAAGCCTTCCGTCAATGGATGCGCGAGAACTACGTCTGGCAACCCTTGGTTCCCGACATTTCCGATGCGGCACAGGATGGTTTCTACCTGTGGGAATATGACAAGTGGCGCGTGGAAGATTTGCATCATGACAGGGAGGAAGTCATCACCGGGGAAATGTTCTCAGGTCCCGTCGTCTCCGTGTGTGACATTGTGCTGGCGCTTCCCGATGAGAACCTGGCTGCCTTTGCTTTGCAGCACGCCCGCCACACCCGCTGCTCCAACCTGCTCGACGTGTTCACCCCCACACCCGAATTGCTGCGAGTCTCAGCAGGGTACTACCTCCGGCAATTCCGCAGTTGGCGAAAAGACACGGCGGACGGTAGGAACGACGAGGCACTTCTTTAGGGCTGACGCACTTCGCTTCTTCCGATACCCTCTACCCTATGCAAATCACCGTCCAAGACGATCTGGTCCAT
Source organism: uncultured Chthoniobacterales bacterium (assembly GCA_964246175.1). Taxonomy (GTDB): domain Bacteria; phylum Verrucomicrobiota; class Verrucomicrobiia; order Chthoniobacterales; family SZAS-18; genus CAHJWO01. Next base: position 1,171 of record CAXTQD010000060.1, read on the forward strand.
GACGCGCACCTCGACACGCTCACCGAGGACGAAGCCCGGCTGGCGTTTGCCGTGGGCCTCTTTGCCCAGGAACGGTTGACCCTGGCGCAAGGGGCACGCTTTGCCGGTCTGGACTTCCTGGCTTTTCAGCGGGAACTCGCCTTGCGCGAAATTCCCGTTCACTATGGTCCGAAGGAGTTCGCCGAGGACTTGGCCGATCTGGACCGCGAGGGCCTGTAGTTAGGGCCTATGACCATTGTCAGCGATACTTCTCCCGTTCTCAATCTCGCCGCCATCGGCTCCCTGCACCTGCTCGGGAGCCTCTATCCAAGCGTCATCATTCCTCCGGCGGTGCAGGCCGAGCTGGCTTCTCTCGCGCAACGTCAGAGCCGTTTCGCTGCCTCGGACCCGGCGACGCTGCCGCCATTTCTACGGATTGAACCCTTGTCGGCTTCGGCCCTGCTTCTCGCGGCCGAGTTTCGACGCCGACTCCATCCCGGTGAGGCGGAAGCCCTGGCGCTGGCCGTCGATCTCCAAGCGGATTTGTTGCTGCTCGACGAGCGCGCGGCCCGCCTGCTCGCCCGCCAGCAGGGTTTGCGCACGCGCGGTCTGCTCGGTGTGCTGGTCGCCGCCAAGCGCCGCCACTTGCTGCCTGCGATTGCTCCTCTCCTGGATCGCCTGGATCGGGAAGCCCACTTTCACATGAGCGCGCAACTGCGCGGCGATGTGCTGCGCTCCGTCGGAGAATGAGAAAATGATCCTCGCCGCTAAAGCGGACTGCGGGGATTTGGCGCTGATAAAGCCGATGGTCTTTTCTGCGGCTGCCTTCCATCCGAGGGCACTTCTCCCGCTTCAGGCTGGCGGCTGACCGGCTCTCAGTAGCCAAGAAACTCTTTTTCCAAGGCGTGCAGTTCCTTGATGAGCGGGGGCAACACCTCCTCCTGGTGCCTCCACTTCTCGTCGTCGCTAAGTTTCCAAAGGTCCAACTCAAACCGGCAAAAGCGATGAAACTTCTCGTTGTAGATCGCCGCTTGCTCGGCGTCGCCTGCGGCCTCGAAGTGCCGGGCCAGCGCAAGGTAGCCGCCCCAAACGTGCTGGTAGCAATCGTGCACCACGTCACACGTTACGGACGGATCACGATAGGGTTTGGGGTAGCGGGATGTGTCCTTGGCAGCGGGTGCCTCGGTGGTGGCGGTTTCGATGGGCCACGTTTCCACGGCGTCGGAGGTGGGTTCACGCTTGCTCATCTTTGGCATGGGTCATTTCTCGTTGGAAAGTGTGCCGGGTTGGATCGGAGAGGTAGTTATTTCCTTGGGTTCGCCTTCTCCAGTTCGGTGATGGCCTGCTGGACTTGCCGCTGGTGCTCTCGCAGGCGGGTGAAAGACTCCAACCCTTTGGTCAGTTGCACTCCGCGCGGCTGGTCGGCAAAACCCCAAGTCACCGAGCCCGCAATCGCCGCCATCCGCTTGACCCTTTCATCAAGCTGCCCGTACCACGCCAGCCGCGCGTCCAGCTCCTGCTCGACGTACCGGCGCAACTCGTCGTCCGTCTTGTCGGCCAACTGGAGGTCGATGCCCGGATAGCGGCGGATCACCTCCCAAATGTGCATGGGGATTGGCACCATGGTCCGCCCGTAGTCGGTCTCGACCTTTGTCCCTTCGATCTCCAGGTAGACGTGATCCCGGTCGATCAGGTCGTGGTAAAAATGGAAGCCGGGACCGTGGGCGAGCGTCGATCTGGTGGACATGATTGCTTGGAGAAAGCGGTGTGAGCACCGCGCCTGCGCGGTTGACACCACAGGATGCCACAAATCGAACCACCAAGCACCAGGACTCGGGGAAAGACACCGCACCCGCTGCCAAGCTACGGCTTGGGATGGGCCTGTAACCACCCGGAAACCAGGTTGGTGTACTCGATGAACCCGACCTCGGCGGCGGTGAGTTTGAGCGCCTTGCGCAGCTTCGGCAGTTCGGAACGGAAACGCAGGTAGCGTTGGTGGACCTCCGTGGCACCGGGGATGATCTTGCTGCGCAGTGTCCCGGCCAGCAAGTTGCGCACGGCGGCGATGATGAGGTTCTCCTTGCCCGCGTGCGCTGTAATGTCCTGCCCGGCGATGTCCGAGCAGTACTTCTGGTAGTCGTATTTTCTGCGCTCCAGGATCAGGCAGATTTTACGTTGCTGCACCGCGTCGCCGTACTGCTTGGCTCCGAGGAACATGCCGAGTTCAAGGGGCATGTTGAAACGCGGCAGCTTGGAAGCGCTGTCGATCTCGGTGCGCGAGATGTCGTGGATGCCGATGCGGCATTCCGAGATGATGTCGAAGATCTTGGCGATGCGAACCTGGCTCGCGTCGTTGATCTCCATGGCACAGCGGGCAATGAAGCCGCAATCATGCACCGCGAAAATCACCGCCCGAAAGAGTTCCAGATACTTCTGGTCAAACGGGCAGTTGATGAAGACGTTTAGATCGTAGTTGGCGGGTACAACCGGCGCAGGCATCTGGGGGTAGCCTGCTAGCTTTTCTTGGTCGTGGCCGCTGCGTCCCTGCGCCCTTTGCGTTGCGCCAAGTCGCTACCCGCTACGGCCTTGATCCGCAAGCCGTTCTTGCTCTCGGACAAGCTCCGCACCGCCGTAGCCACCGCTTCACGGGTGATTTTGCCTTCGTATCTGGAAGGCTGGATCGTTCGGTAGGCTTTTCCCATGGGGTTCGTTCGTTCGGGTGTACAAACTCCGTACACGGTCACATTAAGCTCGCGGGCTTAAGTTGGAAACAGGATTTTTGCCGGCAGCGGTCTGCTTCGTCCGGCTGGTAAACCGGCGCGTTTTCCCGCATGATGACCCCATGTTCACGATGGCAAAAATCCGGGATGGCTCGACGTACCTGGACAAGCATCTTTGCGCCAATGACTACTACGCGGAAGGCGAAAGCGTGGCTGGTCAGTGGCAAGGCCAGCTCGCCGCTCGCTTGGGGTTAGCTCCTGGTCAGGAGATCCAAGCGGGTGACACCGCCTTTCGGATGCTGCGCGAGAACGTCAACCCGGCCACCGGCGAAAAGCTCACGCAACGCAACGTCGAAGGGAGCATCCGCTTCTTCGATTTTCAGTGCTCCGCGCAAAAGAGCGTGTCGGTGCTGCACGCGCTGACAGGCGATGATCGTCTCGCCGGGGCGCATGACCGCGCGGCGGCTCGCGCCTTCGCCGAACTGGAAGCCTTCGCGGCCTGCCGGGTACGTGCCGGTGCTGCCGCCTGGTCACAGGACACCCGCGCCACGGGCAACCTGTGCGCCGCCGTCTTCCGCCACGACGCCAGCCGTGCGCTCGATCCGCAGCTCCACACGCATTTCGTCGTGGCAAACGCGACCTGGGACGAGCGGCAGCAAAGGATGGTGGCGCTCGAAAGCTGCGAAATGGTCAAGGCCATCCGCTACGCCGGGAAGGTCTATCAAAACGAGCTGGCCCGCGAGGTCCAGTCTCTCGGCTACTCCATCGAGCAAAGCCGCAACGAAAAAGGCATGGTCGAAGGCTTTGAAATCCAGGGCGTGTCTTTGGAAGTGCGGCAACGCTTCTCCAAACGCCGCGCGGAAGTGGAGGCAGGCATTGCGGCTTTCGAGAAAACGAAAGGGAGAACTCCTTCGGCGGCGGAAATCGGGGTGATTACCCGCCAGACGCGCAACGAAAAAATGACAGAGATTTCCACGCCCGCCGTGCGCGCCGCACAAGCCGCACAGTTGACGGCCGCCGAACGCAAGGAACTCCACGCGGTGACGGCCACCACGCGCCAGCGCGGGACGCTCCTCGATGGAAGCAACGGCCATTCCAAGCCGGACAAACCCACTCGTGAGCAAGCGGCGCTCGGTGCCGCCGTCGCGCATCGTTTCGAGCGTGCCAGCGTGCTCAAGGGGCACGAGGTTTTGGCGGAAGCTCTCAACGCCGATCTGGGCCGACTCGACCTGCAAAAGCTCAAGGGCGAAGTCTGCGCGGGCGCGGCGGGGCTGGTCGCGTTGGAAAAGGACGGCGCGGGCCACGATGCGCTCTCCGCTCGCTTCGCTACGGGCCGGGGCATCGCCCTCGAAAAATGGAGCGTCGGCTTCGTCAATCAAACCAAAGGCGCGTGCCCGGCGCTGCTGCCGGGCCGGGTGGCCGTGGCCGCGTGGCTCTCAGAGGAACAGAAAGAAGCCGTGCGCTTCGTCGGGGCCTCGCGCGACCAGGTGACGGCGATCCGGGGCGTGGCTGGTGCTGGCAAGACGACGCTGCTCAAAGAACTCGACGGCCACCTCTCAGAAGCCAAGCAAAAGCTGTTGTACCTGGCTCCCACGGCCTCGGCGGTCAAGGTGCTTCAAAGTGAGGGGTTCGCCAAAGCGACGACGGTTTCCGAGTACCTGGCTAAAATGCAGAACCGCGCCATGCCCGCCGAATGGAAGGGGGCCGTGGTCGTGGTGGACGAGGCAGGCCTCGCTAGCAACAACCAAGGCGCGGCGCTGCTGGGCCTCGCGGAGAAAGAACGCCAGCGCGTGGTCTTCGTGGGCGACAGCCGCCAGAATTCCGGCGTGGAAGCGGGTGACTTCCTGCGCGTGCTGGAAAGCCATAGCAGGCTCGCCACTTGCGAGCTGAAGGACATTCGCCGGCAGACCAGTGCCGACTACAATCAAGCCGTGCGGCTGCTCGCCAGCGGGCAAGCGGCGGCGGGCATGGAACGGCTCGATGGCATGGGCTGGATCAAGGAAGGACAGGCTGATTACCTGAAAGCCGCTGCCGGGGAATACCTGCGCCTGACGGCTGCGGCCAAGCCGAAAGAAAGCGTGTTGTGCGTGGCTCCGACCTGGGCGGAGAACAATGTTCTGCCAAACCACGTGCGTGAGGGCATGCCCGCGACGGGCAAGCTCGGGGAAGGTCAAAGCGTGACTGTGCTCGATCCACTCGGCTGGACGGTGCAGCAACGGCGCGTGGCCGCCAACTATCAGCCTGGGCAGATGGTCACTTTCAACCGGGACGTGAAAGGCGCTTTCAAAAAGGGCGAAAGCCTCCCCGTCGAACGCATCGAGGCAGGGCGCGTGATGCTCGCCGATGGTCGTGTGCTGGATACGAGCAAAGCAGCACTTTTCGACGTGGCCGCGCAGCGGGAAATCGACCTGGCTGCCGGCGACAAGATTCTGTTGCGGGTCAACGACAAGAAAGCCGGATTGATCAACGGCGACGTGCTGACGGTCAAAGGCATCGGCGCGGACGGTCGGATCGAAACGGCGGAAGGCAAAGCGCTCGCGGCATCCTACCGGCAATTTACGCATGGCTACGTCGTGACTTCGCACAAAAGCCAAGGGCGCACGGCGGACAAGGTGGTGGTGGCCGCTGCACATCTGGATAGCAAAGCGGCGTATGTCGCCTGCTCGCGCGGTCGCCAGAGCTGCACCGTGTTTACGCCAGAGAAAAAAGCTCTCTTTGCGGGCCTGCCGCGCTCGGCGGATCGGCAAGCCGCGCTCGACGTGCTGCACGAGCGGGAAGGCGACCGGCGGCTGCGTGCTGTGCAAACGAGGCAGTTTGCCCGCGCCGATGCGATGGAGCGCACGCCGGACGCCTCGCCCCTGCCAGCCGCTCCGCCGCGCCTCCCCGCCGCCGCGAAGCGCCCACGCGTGTCCGTCCAGACGCAAACGCGCACGCACGACCATGATCTCGGTCTCTCCCGGTGAGGGCCAAGGAAGAGAAACCAAACCTGTTGCTGATTAACGATTGGCGCTCCGGTGTCTGCGCCACGTCCCGGGCTGCGAATCAGCGCACGAAGGCTCCAACGCCATCACCCGGTCATAATTGGCGATGGCTCCGTCGAGGTCGTCCAAGCAGTGCTTGGCAATGGCCCGGCGGTAAATTGCCAACGTGCTCCGGGGCATCAACGCAATCGCCCAATCAAAATCCTGATGGCTTCCTGGAAGCGGAACGCTTGGCTAAGGATCATGCCACGTAGAATGAGCGCCTGCGCGCACGCGGGATCAAGGGCAAGCACCTGAGCATTTTTCCGCGCGGCGGCAGCGTCGTCCCTGCGCGCAAACCTTTCCGCTGTTTCGACCATGAGCCTGGCGGCCTTCCGGCTGCGCCGGACGCGGGCTGCGGCGAATCGGTCAGACTGAAAACCGGGTCCGCCTGTACGACGGGGCTCCCATGGCTTGAGCCGGATGAGGGGAAACTCTCACGTCCGGTTCTTAGGGGGCGGCAGCAATGCCGCCTCCTTTACTCACTCTTCTGCGCATAAATGGCGCGACAGTGCCAAGAACTGACGGTTGCAGGATCAAAGGAATCTTGGCGCAAAGACGACGAGCGATTTCAGACAGAAGCCAGCCGTCATTCTTTCGACAAAAGTACCTTATCGGCCGTGCGCAAAAAGTTGGCGATCTCTAGCAGCTTGGTCAGATAAGCTTCAGTCAGATACCTGGGGCGTTACTTGTAACACTCTAAATAGGTTCGTGTCACCGTGGTCTACAAACAAAAGGGCGACACGGCGCTGGATGCGGGCGGCTCGGGTGCGAGTGCACTTCGTACGACCGTGTCAGTCAACCCAAGGGCGTGCGGAGTTTCATCGGCTCGCTCATCTTCAGTTCAAGAAGTTCTGCGGCTTGCAAGGCAGCGGTCAGCCGGGACTCCGCTCCCATTTTCACCAGCAGGTTGGCGACGTGTTTCTTCACGGTGTTCAGCGACGCCGAGATGATCTCCGCCACCTCCTGATTGGTCTTGCCGTGCGCGGCCCAGTAGAGCACTTCCGCCTCGCGCGCCGTGAGGCCGAGGTGCAGGAGGCGCGCGGGCGAGTTGGACCCATGCACCTTCTCCTCCAGCAGGAGCATCAGATAGGTGCCGGGTTGGCCGGGAGCAAAAATTTGCACCTCCAGCCAACTCTCGGGCTGTTCCACCCGCCAGGGCTCGCTCCCGGTTCGAACGGTCAGCCAGAGGGCCAGCGGCCGGGGAAGCGTGTCCGTCGATCCGTGCTCGGGAAAATACCGCGTCAGGAGCCGTTGGGCCAACCGGGTGCAGAATTCCACGCGGTGATCGGCGTCCACCATCAGCACGGCGCGGTCAAGCGACTGCTGGAGCTGCGATTCCGCCTCCCGCCGCCGGGCGACGGCGGTTTCGAGCAAGCCGTTCTTTTCGATGAGCGTTCGCTGGAGCGCGCGGATTTGCAGGTGGGCGCGCACCCGGGCGAGCACCTCCTCCGCGTGCAACGGCTTCGTGATATAATCCACCGCGCCCGCCTCGAAGGCGCGCACCTTGTCCACCGGATCGTCCTGCGCCGTCAGGAAGAGCACGGGCACCTCGCGCCAGCGCGCGTCGGCCTTCAGACGGCGGCAGGTCTCGTAGCCATCGAGGCCGGGCATGTTCACGTCCAGCAGGATGAGGTCGGGCTGGATGTAGGCCAGCCGGGCGAGCGCGCCCTCGCCGCTGGTCGCCACCAACGTCTCGTGGCCTGCTCCTTCGAGCACGCCCAGCAATACGCCGAGGTTGGCGGGCAGATCGTCCACGATCAACAGGCGCGGGCGCGCAACGGCTTCCGGATCAGGCTCCGACATGGGTCTGGACCTCCAGCAGCAAGGCGTGAATCCCATCCATCTGGTAGGTGGCCACCAGCGGCTCCAGACGGCGCACGAGCGGGGCCATGCCTTCGGACACGCCCGCCGACCGCAGCGTGTCGAGCCGTTTGCGCAGCCCCGCGATGTCCCCGCGCAACGAGAGTTCGAGCAGGACGCGGGTTTCCTCCTGCAAGGCCGCGTCCTGCCCGCCAGTGAGCCCGGCCCCGTGCACCGGCGGACCGGAGTTTTCCGGTGCCGCGTGGGTCCACGCCAAGCTCAGCACCCGACCCAGTACCGCGAGCAACTGTAACTCCTCGAAGGGCTTGGGCAGGAAATCGTCGCACCCGGCGTCGATGGCCTGCTGGCGATCGCTCTCGAACACGCTGGCCGAGATGGCGATGATCCCCAGCCGTCCGCCCGCCGTCCGCGCCCGCCGCGTGCGCGCGACCTCGAAGCCGTCCGGCGTTCCCAGCCGCAGGTCGAGCAGCACGCCATCGGGCAGCCGCCGGGCGCAGGCCTCCAGGCATTGCGCCCCATCGGCGGCCTCCTCGATCTCGAAGCCCAGGGGCTGGAGGAAGTCGCGCAACACGCGCCGGTTTTCCGCCACGTCGTCGACCAGGAGCAGGCGACGCGGCGCGCCGTCGTAGCCCGTCACCCTGCCCCGGGTGGCTTCCGGTTGCCCGGGGAGGCGCGGCCCGCCGTCCGAGGGCACGGGAGGCAGCGGCAGATCGAACCAGAACCGGCTGCCGCCCCCGGGGGTGCTCTCCACCTGGATTTGTCCGCCGAGCAGGCCGGTCAGCCGCTGGCTGATCGCCAGTCCCAGGCCCGTGCCCTGCGCGGCCAGACTGCGCGCCCCGACCTGGTGAAAGGCCAGGAAGATGTCGCCGCGCTCCTCCGGATCGATGCCCACGCCCGTGTCGATCACCTCGAAACGCACCACGCCGTCGCCCGCGGGGCGCACCACCAGTTGCACCCGGCCCCGTTGGGTAAACTTGACGGCGTTGCCCAGGAGGTTGAAAAGCACCTGCCGCAGCCGGCTCGGGTCCGTGCGCACCACGGTGGGCAGGCCCGGCGCGCGTTCCTCGATGAATGCGAGTCCTTTTTCGGCGAAGCGCGGGCGGAAGGCCGCGCCGATCTCGTCGAGGAGTTGGGACAAGGAAAAATCGAGCGGGCTGAGCGTCAGCTTGCCCGCCTCGATTTTTGAGAGGTCGAGCACCTCGTTGATGAGGGAAAGCAGGTGCCGGCCGCTCTGGCCGATGACGGTGACCTGCTCGCGCATGTGCGCGGGCAGGTCGCGGTGCTTGAGCATGATCTGCGCGTAACCCAGGACGGCGTTGAGGGGCGTGCGCAGTTCGTGGCTCATGTTGGCCAGGAACGCGCTCTTGGCGCGGTTAGCCGTCTCGGCCTCGTCGCGGGCGCGCACGAGTTCGGCCTCGCGTCCGCGCAGTTCGCCGGTGCGGGCATCGACGAGGGCGGCGAGGGCGAGGTTGCGCCGGTGCAGTTGCCGGCCGCGCCAGCGGTGCAGCCCCCACAGCCCCAGGGCCAGCGCGAGCGCGTACGCGGCGTAGGCCCAGGGCGTGCGCTGCCAGGGCGGCAGGATGCGAAAGGCCAGGGACGCCACGCGCCCGAACCGGCCGTCCGCGTCGCACGCGCGCACCTCGAACGTGTAGCTC
>CAXTQD010000060.1:10378-20021 GCA_964246175.1 uncultured Chthoniobacterales bacterium
ATCGACGGCAGGGCGGTCGCTCAGGTCCGACCAGTCGCCCGCGCCGAAGTTCACGAGCCGGGTCTGGAAGCGCGGGGCCGCGCCAAAGGCGAGGGTGCCCGCGGCGAACTCGAAATGCACCGAGTTGCGGCCGTACGGCAGCGCGTCTTGCAGGATCGGCGGCTCGGCGGCGGACGCTTTCCCGACGCTGACGGCGCGCCGGATCAGGGTGTCGAAGGAAGCAGGCGAGGTCAACCGGGCCTCCCAGCGCGGCACGTCCAGGCGCACCACGCCGTTGCCCGTGGAACCCGCGATCAACAGGGCCGTCAGCGGGGCGGGGGCATGGTCGAGGGGGATGTAGCCGGTGATTTCGCCGAGCACCTCCTCGATCTTGTTCGGGAGCGGTTGGAAGGCGGGCGGCCGGTCCCCCTGGCCGGCGACGGCCCGGCCAAACACGCCGTTGCCCAGGGGGTCATCGGCGTTTTTGCCCGCGATCCAGATGGTGCCCGCGTCGTAGCCCATCACCGTGTCGCAGTGGAGCGAGCCGTCGCAAAAGCGCGGCCCGAACTCGGTGACGGGCCGGATGTCCTGCCCCGTCTCGTCCAGCCGGTAGAGCTTTTGCAGCGTGTCGAAGAGGATCGGGCCGCCATCGTCCGAGGCGAGCACCGTCGGCACGCCCTGCAAGGGACCGGGCTGGTCGAAAAACGAGGTGACCACCGGCGGGTTCCCCCCGAGGGCAGGCTGGACCCGGAGCAGGCCGCGGACCCTCGTGCCCAGCCAGAAGTCCCCCCGCGCCGAGACCGCGAAGCCGTTGTCGCCTTTCTGGCCCGTGTCGGCCAGGACGCCCTCGTTGACCCATCGCTGCGTTCCCCCGTCGAGGCGCAGGGTGTTGATGCGCCCGCCGTCGTCGGAAAAAAACACGCGGTCGGGTTGCGAGCGGGACGGCCGCAACGAGCTGGCCACCGGCTCGGCCTCGTAAACGGAAATTTCGCGGGCCCCCGCGTCGAGCAGCAGAATTTTGCCGGTGGCGACCAGGAGCAGCCCGTTCGTCACCGGGCAGGCCGCGAGAAAAGTGTTCGTGAGGCCCGGCAGCCGTTCCAGGTGCGCCCCGGTCAGGCGGGCGGGGTCGGCGGGCGCGAGCCGGTATAACCCGAGCGCGTTGCCCAGAACTTTGGAGTCGAACCAATCCTCGCAAAAAACCGTGTTCGACAGGTCGTCCTGTGGCCCGGCGCGCAGGATCGACAGGGGAGAATCGATCTCCGCGCGGGTGATCCCGGACTGGAGCCCGATCCACAGCCCGCCCTCGGCATCCTCGAAGAGATTGAGGATGTTGTTGCCGTGCAGCCCGCCCGCCTCGTCCACGTGGTTGCGGAAGCGCCCGGCGGCATCGAGGACGATCAACCCGGCGTTGACCGTGCCGATGGCCAGCGAGCCGTCGCGCAGGCGCACGAGGCGGAAGATGCCCTGTTCCTTGAGAAACCGGCCGACCTCGCCTTCCACCAGCCGCGCCGTGCCGTCGCGCAAGGTGAACAACCCATCTTCATACGTGCCCACCAGCAGCGTGCCCTCCGCTCCCGCGATGATCGAGCGAATCGTGGTGCGGCGAAAGAGCGGGTCGTCCGAGGCGGAAACGAAGCTGTCGCCTTCCAGGCGCAGCAGACCAGTCTGCGGACTGTAAACGTAGAAGTGCCCGTCGGCCCAACTGCTGCCCAGTTGCACGTCCGCCGCCCATTCCCAGGACCGGAAATGCCCGTCGCGCCAGCGTCTGATCCGGTTGCCGCAGGTGAAGTAGACCCCGTCGGGCGTGGCACGCACCCCTCCGAAGTTGCCGCTGCGGCGTTCGTCGGGCGGAAGCTGGTCGAGCAACGAGACGAACTCGCGCCGCCCGCCCGGCACGAGCTTCAGGCAGCCGAAGTCGTTTTGCGCGGCCACGAACACCGTGTCGCTGGCCGCGTCGTAAGTCATTCCGATGACGGCGAGTTGGCCGACCGGAATCTTGCGCCACGATGAACCGTCGTACTCCAGCACCACGCCGATGTTGCCGACGTACATGACCCCGCGGGCATCCTGGGCAGCGCACCAGCACTGCGTGGCCGCCCGGTAGTCACGCGGGGAGAAGTGCTGCATGAACGGCTCGCCCTCGCCCGGCGGCGCGCTTACGGCGCACGCCCACCGACCACCGGCGAAAACGAGCGCCAGCAGCCAGCAACATCTGCGTAGTCTCCGCTCGCGCACAAGGCTTTGCATGGTCCGGGGAACCCACCATAGGCAGCGGCATCGCCTGTGGCAATTTCCGTGGCCTAATCACTAGTGATTATGGCGGCCGGAGAGGCGGGCCTGTATTTTGCCCGCATGGACCACGGAAGCCCCAGACCGCCCCGTGCGCCACGGTCCTCACCCGGGTCCACGCACACCGCCACCCCGATCCTGGACCTCTCCGCTCGAAACATCCCCGCCCATCACTCCCGGCCATGATGGAATTGCTCCCCGCCCTCAGCCCGCTGGCCCGGCCGGCATCCCCGGTCCGGCGGCATCCCCGTTGCATGAATATTCTTGACCCTGCGGACGGCCTGCCGCCCGCTGACCGTCCCCGCGTGCTGTTGGTCGAAGGCGACGTGGCGATGTGCACCATGCTGATCGAACTGCTCGGGGCTTCCTACCAGGTGGAAGCGGTGAGCGACGAGCGGGCGGCGTGGCAGACCGCGCAGCAAGACCCGCCCGACCTGATCCTCGTCGGTCTTTACACGCGGGGGTTGGGCTGCCTGTTCCTGATCAAGTCTCTGCGGGCGAATGCGGCGACGGCGATGCTTCCCATCGTCGTTCTAACCGCGAGCGTGGACCGCGAGTTGATGCTGCGCTGCCTGGAGGCGGGAGCGAGCAATTTCCTGCTCAAGCCTTTTGGCATGAGCGACCTGCTGGCCTGCGTGGAGCTGGAGTTGGAGCTGCACGCCCCGTATGGTGCGCGGCGGAAATAATCGCTTCCCGTTTCCCGATTCCACCGTGACGCCTTTGCCTTGTCCATCGCGCCCGTTCGCCGGGAAATAAGTGGTCACCGGTCGAATTCCCAGTCGCCCCTGCTTGTTCGAGTCCACGCCGTCGACATGAACCCCGATTCCAACGATCCCGACGCCCCGCCGTCCATGGTCCAGCCCGAGCCAGACATGCTTGCCGAACGGGCAGCCTTTGCCGCAAAGCTCGCCGCGATTGTCAACGTCGCCCCCAAAGCATCGGACGCCGCCAAGGATCATAAGGTCGGCACTTTCCTGACGCGCACGTTCTTCCCCGGAAAAGCCAAAGTCCCGTCCCCGGAAGCAGCGGAACCTGTGAGCCGGCCCGAAGGGCTGTCAACGCCCGCGCCGACGGTGGAAGATTTTTACCAAAGTGCCGCGACCACGGAATTATCCGGGCCGGACAAGCCTGTCTTTGCCACGTCCCCTGTCCCAGGATCGGTCCAGGGCACAACCCCCGCAACGCCTACGGCGGTCGCGGACGTGCCACCGGCCATCCCGACGCTCCGGTCGCGTGTCTCCGTTGTGCCAGCAGCTCAGGTCGGCCCGGCGGGGGCGCCCACCGGTGACACGCCCCCGACAATACCGGCCACGGGGTTACCTCTTGCCCCCGCTGCCATGCCCGAGACCGCTTCCATCAACCAATCCATCACAACGATGCCACCCGATGACCCTTTGAACACTCCGGCCACTGGTCGGGCGCTCGCCCAGTTGACTTTTGGCTTCGAGATCGTGTCCATGCAGCTCACGCCGTTTTTCCGGCTCGGCAGCGTGCAGCTCAAGGCCTCGTCCGACGTGGTTTCACTCCACTTGCTTGCCGCACGACGGGAGGAACATCCGCTGGCCGCAGGCATCTCGTTCCTGGTCGAACGCGTTGAACTCGACGAAGCCGCCGGTCTGAGGTCCATCCTCCTCAAACCGTTGGACGAAGCACGCGAGCTGACGGCCCCGACACCCTCCCTGCAAATCGACCATCTGAGCGTCGCCGCCGAGGGGGAGGACGCGCCGATTTCCGTGAAAACTTCCGGGCAGGCAGCGACCGCCGTGCAGCTCCTGGGCACGTTTGCCGTGGCTGCCCTCGACTTCACCCCGTCGTTTGAAATCGGTTCGCTACGGTTAGAGCCCACCTCACGCACGGTTCGACTGCGCGTGGCTCCTTCCACCCGCCCGGCGGCGGTCGATCTGCCGCCGTCCTTCGACATCACGGCAGTGGAACTCGGTGCGGGCGCACGCTTCGAAACGGTGCGCGTGGTGCCAAGCGTGGCCAAGCCGATGTGACGGCGGACCCTGGACAGTGTTGAGCGTTTCCGAGGATGTTCCAGGTGCTGCTTGCCACTGGACGCACACCCCACGGTTGGTGGGACCCGGAACCGAATTCGGGAATGTTCAACGCTGTCTTGGCCTCGCACTGGCAGGTGACAACTGCCAAGTCGGATCATTTGCTACCCGGCATTTTTCCTGCTTCGGCATGGGTTGCTTTGATGATCGTGCCGACGTGGGTGGCGGCGGGAGGGTTCGGTTGGCGGGTCTGTCGCTGCCTGGTTTGATCCTGCCTCAACATGCCTTATCCCAAGGGAATCCGAACCGAAAAAGTTCGCGCCGTGTGGCTCTCGAAACGGCGCGAGAGAGTGCAGGCGTTCGACCAACTCGTTGAGCAGGGCGTTCCGCGCTACAAAGCTGCCAAGGCCTTGGGCAGCGACGTATCGAGCCTCGAAGCTATGCGCCGGTCCATCGAGAACCTCGAAAGCGGTCCGCTCGTTGGCCGGGAGGGCAGTAGTCACATCGATCTGGGCCTGTCTCTGCTGGCCTGTCTGCGAAGACCGGGCGAGAACCTGACGGCCCACGACATCGCGGCGTGGTGTGGGTGCTCGCGGGCTGCCATCCAGGCCATCGAAAACCGCGCTCTGCGTAAACTGCGGGTCCGCCTCATCGAGGCCGCCGCCGACCAGGAGTTGGTCGAGGAACTCAAGGAAACACTGACCCGTCGCCGGCAGGCAGTCTGAGTCGGGGAGGCTATTACTCCAGCAGCGAGTTTTGACCTGAGCCTCCAGTAAAAAATGGGAACTCACGCCCGTGCAGGTGACATTTTGGGCGAGACGCGCCGCACCTTTCACCCCATCACCGGGTGATGCGTTCCGGGACACCGTGGGGCAGAAGGTCTTCGTCATGTCTTTCCTGGAGCCGGAGTGGGCATGAGGGTTGGTTGGTCAGCTCGGCAACTGCTCCGTTGGCAACGCTTCGCCGCTTATCTGCTCTTGCGGCTGCACGGCTTTTTGTTTGTCATCCTACTTTGGCGTTTGCGTGTAGATTCGCGCTCCATCGGCTAGAAAGGTAAATCCCATGTCTCACGATCACGATCACGACGACCACGACCACGAACACGAACATTCTCACGACGGGAAAGACCACGACGGCCACGATCATGGCCACGGGCATCAGCATGGCGGGTTGGGCCACAGCCACGCACCCAAAGACTTCGGCACGGCCTTCGCCATCGGCACGGCATTGAACCTGGGCTTTGTGGTGGTGCAGGTCGTTTTTGGCCTGTTCGCCCATTCCCTGGCTCTGCTGGCGGACGCCGGGCACAACTTGGGCGACGTGTTCGGCCTCCTGCTGGCATGGTGGGCCAGCCACCTCGTCGAAACCATTCCCACGGAGCGGCGCACCTACGGCCTCGGTCGCTCCTCCATCCTCGCGGCCTTGGCGAACGCGGTTTTCCTGCTCGTGGCCGTCGGCGGGATCACCTGGGAGGCGGTTCGCCGTTTCCACGACCCCGCGCCGGTGGCAGGCGGCACGGTCATCTGGGTGGCCGCGCTGGGTATCGCCATCAACACCGCCACCGCCTTGCTGTTCATGGCCGGGCGCAAAGGGGATTTGAACGTCAAAGGAGCCTTCCTGCACATGGCAGCCGACGCGGCCGTGAGCGCGGGCGTGGTCGTGGCGGGCATCGCCATCCTCTACACCGGCTGGCACTGGCTGGACCCGGTGACGAGCCTCGCCATCAACGCCATCATCGTCTGGGGCACCTGGGGGCTGCTGCGCGACGCCACGAACCTCGCCCTGGATGCCGTGCCTGCGGGGATCGACACGGTGGCGGTGCGGTCCTACCTGGAAAAGCTGCCGGAGGTCGTGGCGGTGCACGATCTGCACATCTGGGCTTTGAGCACCACGCAAACCGCTCTGACCGTCCACCTGGTCAAGCCGGACGCCGAGATTGACGACGGCATGATTGCTCATACTTGCGAGGTGCTGCGTGAACGGTTTGGCATCGCGCACGCGACGATCCAATTGGAACGCGGCGACGTGGCGCATCCTTGCCTGCTGGCTCCGGCTCATGTCGTGTGAACGAGTAAGGAAGCTGACAAGAGGCCAAGTAGAACAGGTTAGGGGACGATCCCCGCCGCCGCGCGGCGGTAAGGAGTTTGCGCTTTGTAGGCCGATGGGCGGTTACCTGTTTGAGCGCAGGTTTGGAGGGACGCGCTCCACCCGCCTTTTCCGCCGCTGCAAAAAACGAGCAACGCGGATGGGACTGCCCCCGCGAGCGGTGTCATGAACTCATCTCGACGCGTATCTTTGGCACGTTGATTTGTGAGACGAGTATTTGGCACGCCTCTGCGTCAGTGATGCCAGCATTTCCTCAGAGGGCGCTTCCTGGTGCCAAGAATGGGAAATTTTGTGAGTGAGAGCCGGGGCCAGCTATCCGCTCTTGGGAGTCGCTGCCTGCCGAAGTTGCCGACCACATTGTTCCGGCTGGCGGCATCGGCAAAGCAACAAGGACTGCAAGCGCGTTTGCATCTCGTGCAAGCGTGCTAACTCTGTCTCCAACTCCGCGATCTTGCCCGGCACTCGTTGCCGCCAGCCGTTGGCCACCGAAGCTCCCCGACGCTGCTCACGTGTTCCGGTGAGCAGCGTCCTGATCTCGGCCAAACGGAAGCCCGCCTGCTTGGCAAAGCCGATCAGATGCAGACGGTCCACCGCGCTCGCCGCGTACCGGCGCTGGCCGGAAACGCGACGGGCCGACGGCAGCAAGCCCACCCTTTCGTAGTAGCGCAATGCGGAGGGCCGCACGCCGACCTGGGCGGCCACCTGGCCGATGGTGAACTCCCGTGTTCTGCCTGTCACAAAAATAGAAGGTAAATACCCGTTGACTTGAACCTCGCTTTAATCGGCACGGTGCTCGTCATGAAAGATTCATACCACAAATTACCCGTTCTGCTTTCTGCTGCCTTGTCCATCGCTGCAATCCATCCTGAAGGAGTGACGGCAGGTGAACCGGTCTCGCCTCCGCCCTCGCCCATCGCGACGCCCGCCGTGCCCTTTCTGAGCTGCACGCTATCCGCGCTCGACGACAAGGACCACCGGCACCGCGGTGAACTCCTTGGCCGGTTGCGGGCCGCCATCGCGGAACGCCGCGAACTCGCGGATGGCTACGCTTTCAACCTGGGCGCAGGCTTCCCCCTGGCTGACCTGGCCGCATGGATCTCCTTGGAACGCTGCTGTTGTCCGTTTTTCGGCTTCACGGTCGAGGCCAAGCCCGGACAGAATGATCTTTGGCTGCACCTGACCGGCGGTGGCGATGTGAAAGCGTTTATCCGAGCCGTGGTTTTGGAGGACGCCGTTTCGGGCACCAGGTAGGCTGGTTTGGAAGAACAGGTGACTTTTGGATCATGAAAACTCTCAGCTTCCTTTTGCTCCTCGCGGCCGTTTTGACAGCGCACGCGCAAGAACCGACCGCGAACCCAGCCCTCCACGATCCTTTGCTGGACCAACTGGTCGGCGACTGGAGCGTTGAACGTACTTTCCATAGCGGTCGCGTGGCGAGAAACATCGTCCATGCCGAGTGGGTGCTGCAGCACCAATTCGTGGAACTGCACTACCGGGACCCTGTCACCCCGCCGCGCTACGAAGCGACGGTGCTCATCGGGTACGACAAAACTGCCAACCGCTACCTCTGCCATTGGGCGGACAGCTACGGCGGCACTTATTCCGCCGACGGGTTTGCGCCGCGTCAAGACAAGTCCAACGCGATGAAGTTTGCTTTTGAGTTCCACGATGGGCAGCTGACGAACCGGTTTGTTTTTGAGCCAAGCTCGGGCACCTGGAAATCGACGATCCGGCAGACCGAGAAAGGCGAATGGATACTTTTCTGCGAAGACAAATTTACCCGGTTACCGTGAGACAAAGGCCCCTCTTCACGATCTGACCACACGCCCCTTGAGAATCAGGCGAATCAGGCGGCAGGCTCGGAAAATTCCCTGGGAGTGGCAGGGACTTTGTCGAAGAAAACGGTCCCTGGATGATCCACGGTTGGACCAACTTTCCGGACACAACGCGGGTTAAAGCGTCTCGCAAAGAAAGGATTTCTGAGCCATGGTCGCCCGTTCGCATGCACTCACCCTTGTTGACCAAAGCGCATTCTGACCTGGAACAGCGCCGCCCGGTATGGCTGGCATTTTCCGACCTGTTCTTGGACACGGACGTAAACCTCTGGCGCAGGGAAAACACGCGGCTGCTGGCGGCCTCAGCTTACTCGCTCGCCGAACTCGACGCCATCCTGCGCGAGGAGGTTTATCCCGCCTGTTCGTTCAACCTCTCGTTGGTGGCCGGCGAATGGGCGGGCTTCGATTCCGACTGGCTGGAGCAACGCATCCTTTGTGGGGGCGGTCCACGCCCGCAGTCCTGGTGGCGTCGCTTGCACCGCTATCTGCTGCTTGGCTGGAGGTTGCCGATGAGGCTGCCGGAGGAATGGCCCGGCTGGCGGGAGGATATCGTTCAACTCAGAGCGAGCATTGCACTTCACACCGTCGCCTCGAAGGACGGAAGCAGGCACGAGCGAGAATAACCTGGTTGCCCTCGGGTACCTCCTCCGCCGCTTTGGGTTACCAGCCTGCTTTTGTTGGTGGTTCCGGCCCAGAACGGGCGGCTTCATATCCCTCTTATCCTAAAACATTGCTTTGATGATCCACGGTTGAATCGACCTTCGGGGCACGACGCGGGCACCGGACCGGCGAGGCAGCGGCATCCTTGCGGGCAACCAGCGACGATGATGCGGTAGTCTCAACTACGAAGATGCCTGTACCCGCGCCCCCGCCACCCGTGGTTCCACTCGCGTTGCGCCGTCAGCGGGCCCTGATGAAAGGACTGGGCTGGCTGATGAACGTCGCCGGGGCTCTGCTCGTCGTGGCGGTGCCGGTGCTCATGTTCCTGCTGGCGCGGCTGGTCAACCAACCCACGCGGCCTGGCAGCCTGCCTCCCTACTCCGGCACCCACACCGACACCGTCCATACCTTTGTTTTGCTCGGGCTGGTGGGTCTGGTCGGATGCCTGACGCTGGCGAACGGAATCTATGTGGTGCTTCGTCAGCAGCAAAGCCGTCTGTTGGGCAGGCTGCTGCTCCTCGGCTTTGGTCTGCTGCTGTTTGTGATGACCATCGGCTCGGCGTGGCTCAAGAGCGTCGGGTTGTAAGCGTTCCTCTTCGAGGAAAGCACGGCTTCACCGGATTGACGGTGTGCTGTTCTACGCTCGGGTAAGGATGCGCTCAACCTGGGTGGGATGCCACTTGGCCGCTGTCCGTGGCCGCAAGGCCGGGTTCTGCTCGGCGCGGGTGTTCAACTCGGCGGCGATGGCAGCCAAACTCAACCGCTCGCCACCGATGG
>CAXTQD010000061.1:0-13364 GCA_964246175.1 uncultured Chthoniobacterales bacterium
GCGCTCCACGCTGGCCGTGCTCATTGCCGCGCACAACGAACGCACCTGTATTTTCGACACGCTGGAAAGCGTCTTCGCGCAGGACGCCGCCGACGAGGTGATTGTCGCCAGCGACGGCTCGACCGACGGCATGAACGAGGCGCTCGTCGAACGTTTTACCCTGCAACTTGACCCGGCCACCGAAAACGGCTGGCGCGGTGGACCCGGCGGCCGGCTCCTTTTGCTCGCCTTGCCCAAGCTTGGCAAAGGCGGCGTCCTCAACGCGGCCCTCGCGCAGACGACCGCCGAGATCGCCGCCACGCTCGACGCCGACACACGCCTTGCGCCCGGGGCGCTCGCCGCGCTGGCCGAGGCGTTCCGCGATCCGGCAGTGGCATCGGCGGGCGGATTCGTGTACGTCCGCAACGCCGCGTCAGGACCGTGGACCGTGCGTTACCAATACTGGGAATACGTGAAAAATTTCATGTGGCGCGTAGGCCTCGCACACCTGGGCGTGTGCTTGCAAGTGTCGGGAGCGTTCGGGGCGTTCCGCGCACAAACGTTGCGCGAGATCGGCGGCTTCAGCGGACGCAGTCTCGTGGAAGACTACGAGGTCATCTACCGCTTGCACGAACAGATGCGCACGGCCGGGCGCGACTACCGCGTGGAGGTCGTTCCCGGGGCGGTGGCGTACACGGACGGGCCGGACACGGTGCCCACCTTTGTCCACCAGCGCACGCGCTGGTTCGCGGGCTTCCTGCAAACGCTCTGGGAATACCGCCGGATGGTCGGCAACCCGCGCATGGGTCTTGTCGGTAATTTCATGCTGCCGATCAAGTGCGTGGACGCGATCCTGCCGCTGTGGGGTTCGTTGTCGCTGGCGGTGCTGCTGGCGGCGACGCTGCATGGCTCGGCGACGTGGGAACGCGCGGGCCTCCTGTTGTTCCTCGTGCGCTGGGTCGTGGACCTAACCCTGAGTGGGGTCATGTGGACGTGGCACCGGCGGCTGTTCCCCGAACGCCACCACCTCCTGCCCGGCAAGACACTGGCGCTGCACATGGCGACCGAGGGGCTTGTCTTCAACTGGTTCCGGCAGATCGCCGTGCTCAACGCCTACGGCTGGTTCGTGCGCCGCGTGCAGCGGTGGCACCAACCGCGCTGGAATCAGCCCGTCACTTCTAACATCCCGTGAGCGTCATCGAAGCCGAAGGCCTGACGAAGGTCTACCGCACGTACAAAAAAGAGCAGGGCCTCCGGGGCGCCGTCAAAGGGCTATTCCGCCGCCGCTACGACGAGACGCGCGCGGCCGACAACGTGAGTTTCCGCATCGAGGAGGGCGAGTTTGTCGGCTTCCTCGGACCCAACGGCGCGGGCAAGACCACCGTGCTCAAGATGCTCTCGGGCCTGCTCTATCCCTCGGCGGGTCAGGCCAGCGTGCTCGGCTTTATCCCGTGGGAGCGCAAGAACGAGATGAAGCGGCAGTTCAGCCTGCTCATGGGCCAGAAGAACGCCCTCTGGTGGGACCTGCCCGCGCGCGAGTCGCTGGAACTCAACCGCGCCATCTACGGCATCGAACCTAAGCGGTTCCGCGACATTGTCGGCAGCCTCACCGAACTGCTCGATGTGGCCGACAAGCTCGGCGTCATGGTGCGCGAACTCTCCCTGGGTGAGCGCATGAAGATGGAACTCATCGCCGCGCTCCTGCACAGCCCGAAGGTGCTTTTTCTCGACGAACCCACCATCGGGCTGGACGTGATCAGCCAACGCAAGGTGCGCGAGTTTTTGCGCGCGTACAACGCCGAGCACGGCGTCGTCACCGTGCTGACGAGCCACTACATGCAGGACATCGAGGAACTCTGTAGGCGGGTAGTCGTCATCGACGGGGGGAAGATCATCTTCGACGGGCCGCTGGAAGACATCACGCGGAGGTACGCGGGCAGCAAGGTGTTGCAACTGGAGTTCACCGGGCGTGACGGCAACCGGGACTTCACCGGGTTAGGCGAGGTCATCGCGCGCACGGATACAGGCGTGCAACTGCGTGTGCCGCGTGACGAGGTGGCGGCGGTGTGCCGACGCTTGTTCGAAGCGTATCCGGTCAAGGACATCAGCGTGGCGGAGGTGCCCATTGAGGAAGTCATCGCGCAACTCTTCGCCGGTCACGAGGGCGCGGCCCCGACGACGGAAGCGGCCGTTACTTGAAGGTATCCGCACCGGCCTCGGCGACCGCCTGGTCCTGCTTGCCCGTGCCGCCGCTGACCCCGACCGCTCCGACGATCTGGTCGCCACGCTTGAGCGGGACGCCGCCGGCGAAGATCATCACCTTGCCGTCGTTGGAAGCGTGGATGCCGTAGAAGGGTTTGCCGGGCTGGGCGAGCAGGGAAAGTTCCTCGGTGGAAACGTCGAAGGCGCGCGCCGTCCATGCTTTCTTGATGGCGATGTCGATACTGCCTAGCCACGCCTGGTCCATGCGGGCGAAGGCGACGAGGTGGCCGCCGCCGTCGACGACGGCGATGTTCTGCGGCTGGCCGAGCGCAATGGCTTTTTCCTGCGCGGCGTGGATGATTTGGTTGGCTTCCTGGAGGGTGATCATAGAACAAACGCTTACTTCGACGCGACGGGCGCGGGAGGATTGACTTTGCCCGTGCCGGGCGGGAAAATGGTCAACATGGATCGCAGGCGCACGGATTTCCCGCAGAATTGGAAGGACGTGTGCAATAATCCGCTGCTAGCGGATCTACCCTACCGCGTGGAGATCAACCGGGAGGGAAACATCGTCTTGAGCCCGCACAGCCGCTTTCACTCGAAGTATCAGGCTGCCATCCAGCGACTGCTGGACAAGTTGATGGCTGGTGGTACGTCGATCCCGGAATGCGCCATCAAATCGAAAGAGAGCACGCCAGTCGCGGACGTAGTTTGGATTTCGAACGAGCGCGACGCCGCGGAAACGGACAAGTTTGCGTACACCACCGCTCCTGAAATTTGCATCGAGGTACGCTCGCCGAGCAATTCGCTGCGCGAGATGCAAGCCAAGCGGCAGGAGTACTTCGAGGCGGGAGCGGTGGAATGCTGGTTCTGCAACCTGACGGGCGAGATGAGTTTCTACGGGCCGGAGGGCGAGTTGGAACGTTCCGGGCTTTGTCCCGAGTTTCCTCGGCAGATCAACCTCTGATGATCGGCAGAAGCTGCTGGGCGAGTTCCTCCCAGGTGCCGAAGGTCCGCTGCACCGCCCCCGCGCATAAGCATGCGTAGAGCACATGGTCGGTCAGCAGCGCTTGGATGCCAGCCGCTAGCGCCGCCGGTTCGGTCTGGTCCACGGGCAGGCAGCCGCCGCCAGCCGCCGCTTCACCGATGGCTCCGTTGTTCCCGCACACGCATGGCCGACCGTGCCAGACGCTCTCGACGATGGGGATGCCGTAGCCTTCCGCCAGCGACGGGAACACCGTGAACGCGCACGCCTCGTACGCCCGCCGGAGAGTCGCGTCATCCACGTGCCGCAGCCAGCGTACGGGGCGGCCAGTGCGTTGGAGTTCCTCCACCCGCGCCACGACGCGCTCGCCGTGGCCCGCCGTCGTCCGGCCGACGAGGACGAGTTCCCAGTCGGCGCTGTCGCGCCAGGTGAGTTCGGCGGCATCGAGCAGCCCGAGATGGTTCTTGCGCGGCTCGAACGTCCCCACGCACAGCACAGTGCGCCGGCCGCCGGACGGCGCAGGAGGCGTCACGAGGGAGCGCGGAGTACCGTCGTGGTTCGCCGGCAGGTGGAAAACAGACACCGGCGGCTGGCGTTCTTCTGGCTGCTCCTCCTCCCGCCAGAACGCCCGCACGTCCTCGGCGGACTCCTGGGAGATCGTTGCCAGGCGATGAAAGCTGCCCAGCGCCCGGAGATATTCCGCAAACCCCGCCCGCCGTGTCGAGGGCATGATGTCGGGCCGCCGAAGCGTCAGCGCGTCGTAATACATCCCGACCATCCGGGCCAGGGTGCGCGTGGACAGGGATTCAAGCCAGGGAACGCGATTATCCTGGAAGATTTCGGGCACGAAGAGCGTGTCGGCGGCCGTCAGGTGCCCGGGCAGGTCGATCCGGTGGCGGCGGTGGCTGAGCGTGCGCACGAACCGGCTCCACACCGGCACCCGGTTGGCGCGGCGGCCCGGCGCGGCGTCGGCGGAGGCACGGCCGGCGAAGGGGTTCTCCAAGAAGCCGCGTTCCCGCCGCGAGAGCGTACAGTACGACGCCAGGGCTGGGTCCCAAAGCAGCGGTGTCACTGGGACGAGCGTCGAGAACGCCCGGTACAAAGCGCGCACGACGCGCTGGACACCGGTGTTCATCGGCGATTTGCAGGAACTGGTAACGTCGAGGTAGAGCAAGGCGATCTGTCGGTTAAAAGACCGCTTCAGGCTGAAGACAACAACCCTTATTTGCGTCTGTCGCTGGAACCGATGCAACCTGCCGCCTGCGTGGCGCGCTTTTCGCTTTACAGGGGATTTCTTGACCCTGATGCCCTCTTCCCGCAACCTTTGAAGCCGACCGCGTGCGCGTTCCCTCCGGTGCTTGCCCAGCCCAACCATGGACCTTCCGACCACCCTGTCCCGGGATGAACTCTTCTCGGAACTCGAACGCCTCCAAGCGGAAAATCGCGCTCTCACCAGCGAGAACCGCTCCCTGCGCGACTCCCGCGACCAGTCCGCGCGGGGCGAGCGCCGCTACCGGCTCATCACCGAGAACACCTTCGACCTGATCTGCGAGGTCTCGCAGCACGGCTTTTACACCTACATCAGTCCGAACCACCAGGAAATCCTCGGCTACCGGCCCAAGGAACTTCTTGGCCAAAATTTCTCTACACTCATCCACACCGACGACGTGGCGGGTGTGGTGGAGAAGTTCAGCGAGTGCATCGTGGCGCGGGTGCCGTTCGTGAGCACGTTCCGGCTGCGCGCCAAGGATGGCACCTGGCGCTGGCTCGAAGCTTCCGGCAAGCCGTTGGAAAACGCTGCGGCGGCCGCGACCCAGAGCGCCATGCCCTACGAGGGGCAAGCCATCTTCGTCTACCGCGACGTGACCGAGCGCCGCGAGACCCGCCGTGCCCTGGCGACCGAGAGCGAGCGGTTGGCTGTCACGCTCGGGGCCATCGCCGACGGGGTGATCTCCACCGACCTCGACGGCCGCGTGGTTCAGGCCAACGACGCCGCGCTGCACCTGCTCGGTCTGCGCCACGACGCGCTGCTGCACCAGCCGATCGACGAGCACGTCACCTTCCTGGAAGCCGGCAACCGCACGGAGGTGGAGTGCCTCGTCACCTGCGCGCTCCGCAAGGGCGTCGCCTGCACGCTGCCGCTCTCGGGCCACACGCTCCTGTACGTCGCCGACAACGGCACGGAGTTCGCCGTCAGCGGCACCGCCACGCCCATCCGCGACGCCGACGAGACGCTGGTCGGCGCCGTGCTGATCTTCCGCAACATCACCGAGCGCCGCCGCATGGAGCAGGAACTCCTCAAGCTCGGCAAGCAGGAATCCCTCGGCCAGCTCGCCGGCCGCATCGCGCACGACTTCAACAACCTGCTCACCGTCATCCTCGGCAATCTGTCGCTCACCCGCATCCTCCTGGCTCCCGGCGACGCCGCCCTGCGCCGCCTGGGCGACACGGAGAAGGCTTGCCTGCGCGCCAAGGACCTCACCCGCCAGCTCCTCGCCTTCGCGCGAGGGGGTCTGCCGGTCAAGAAACCGCTCGCCCTGGAGCCGCTCGTGCGCGAGTCCACCCGGCTTATTCTGCAGGATTCCGCTGTGCCCTACCGGCTGAACTGGCCTGATGCCTTGCCGCAGGTCAACGCCGACGCCGAGCAGCTCCACCAGCTTCTCTACGAACTCCTCACCAACGCCCTGCACGCCACGCCCACTGGCGGCTCCCTGCACCTGCGCGGCGAACTGGTCCGGGTTCAGAACGGCGGCGCGTTGCCTTTGGCCGGCGGTGACTACGTGCGCCTGAGCGTGCGCGACGAGGGCCTCGGCATCCCCGAACCGCAACTCGTACGCGTGTTCGAGCCGTTTTTCACCACCAAGGAGAACTCCCGTGGCCTGGGGCTGGCGACGTGCTTCCTCATCGCGCGCAACCACGATGGCTACATGACCGTGGACTCCGCACCGAGTTACGGGACGACGTTCTTCCTGTACCTGCCCGCGTTGGCCTCGACTGGCCCTGCCGTCCCCGAACCGGCCCCGCTGGAGGTCCCGATGGCGCTGCGGCCGATGCCCGTGCCGGCGAAAGCCGTTCCTGCCCCGGCACCGGCGGCGGCCCGGCGCATCCTCGTCATGGACGACGAGACGCCGATCTGCGAACTCGCCGCCGAACTGCCCGCCAACGAGGGCTTCTTCGTGGAAACGGCTGCCGACGGCGCAGAAGCCATCCGCAAATACGAAGCCGCGCGCACGGCCGGGAAGCCTTTCGACGCGGTGATCCTCGACCTGACGGTGCGCGCCGGCATGGGCGGACGCGAGGCCGTGCTGCGGCTCAAGCACCTCGACCCCGACGTGCGCGCCATCGTGTCGAGCGGCTATTCACAGGACCCGATGATGAGCCGCTACCGGGATTACGGGTTCCGCGGCGTGGTGGGCAAGCCCTACAGCGTGTCGGAACTCGTCCAAGGCATCGAGCAGGCGATCAGTGACGAGGCGTAGGCCGCCGCGCGACGGCATTGCGGTGTGCCGCGGCGGCCTACGCCCCACGCTGCATCTCAGCGGCGCGTTTTTTCGCCAGTTCCAGGAACCCCGCCGGCACCGAGGGCAGCTTGCCCTGCCAGAGCGCGGCGATGATCAGCGGCGCAAACCCCGTCAGCGGCAGCGTTCGCAACGTCACACCCTCGCGGCGGACCGGCTTGCCAGGCACGAGCACGGACAACCCCACACCGAAACCCTCGGCCACGTAGGTCTCGACCAGTTCGATGGAACTTGCCTCAATCGACACCGGCCACTGCCGGCCGTCGCGGCGGCGGAGTTCGTCGTGGAATTGGCGGGTGAGCGTCTGGTGTTCGCCCAAGGCGATAAGAGGCTGGAGGATTTTCTCCTCCGCCCAGAGTTCACGCGCGGCTTTGAGCGTGGAGTCCGCCCGCACCAGGAGCACCAAGGGCAGGCGCAGGAGCGTATGCGCCTTGATGCCGGCCGCCGGCCGATCGGCCATTTCCGTGATCGCCATGTCGATCTCGTGCCGCGTCAAGAGCGCCTCCGCCTCCGCCTGGTAAGCCTCCTGCAAGGTGAGCCGGGTCAGCGGCTGGTGCTGGTGGAGGGTCTTGAGGAGGTCGGGCACGTGGTCTCGGAGGGCCTGTGCGCTCGCCGCCAGCCGCAGCCGCTGGCCAGCCTCGCCGCGCAGTTCGGACGCGACCTCGTTGAGGTTCTCAAAAAACGGCGTGATGAACTCCGCCAACCGCCGCCCGGCCGGGGTGAGCGCGAAGGGACGACGCTGGAAAAGCGGCGTGCCAAGCGTCTCCTCCAAGGCGAGCACCTGCCCGCTGACGGCCGGTTGCTGGATGCCGTAGGGGATGTTGCGAACGGCTTGGCTGATGCCGCCGTGCTTGGCGACGTAGTAAAAGAGTTCGAGGTGGTGGACGTTCACCCCGAGGTCAGTGTTGGAACTCGGCCGCCGGTACCACGTCCCGGATGACCGCCAAAATGTCGTCCGTCACCTCCCAGAAAGCCACCGTCACCTCGAAACCCGCCCCTTCGCTGCCGCGCAGAGCGTCGCAAGACACCACGTAGCCCGCCGTGCGTAGAATGCGGGCCGGGCGCGCGCCCGCCGCCGGGCTGCCGGCTGGGTCGGCAAGCTGAAAGTTGACGCTGAGTTCCGTGCCGGGCTCGAAGAACCAGCGCGTGCGCAGGCTCATGCCTTGCGGGCAAATTTGGAGGCTGGAAAAGTCGAACGGCGCGGAGTCCGCGTCGTAATCCAGGTGGATCGAGGCCGGATATTCGGAGGGGTCCGAGGTCATCGCGGAAGGACGGAAAAATTACGCAACCGGAGGACGCGGAAGCCGATAGGCTCAGGCGTATCATTCATCCTAGCACCCGCCCGCAGGCTGTCAACGCGGAGCCACCAAGGCCGCTGTCACTGGTCGAGATTTGTCTGGCGCAACGGCACGCGCGCGGGCTTCACGCAGGAGTCGGTAGGCCACCGTGGCGAGCGTGAACGTCACCGCGAGGGTGAGCACGAGGCCCCCAGCCAGGAGCACGATCTGCCCGGTGGAGGGGCGTCCCCCAGCGCGCCATGCCTGCCAGCCGAAGTGCCCTAGCCGCCCGAGGTACGCGTACAGGAACATGCCCGGCGCCCACCCCAACGCGATCCAGCCCATCGTCGGCCAAAAGGGAAGCCGGGTCAGACCATAGCAGTAGTTGAACAGGCTCGTGGGAAACAGCGGACTGAGCTGGCTCAGGAACACGATCTTCCAACCCTCGCGGGCGATGGCGAGGTCGAGTTCGCGCCACTGCGGGCGGCTGGCGAGGTGGCGCTCGATAAACTTCCTCCCAACCGTCCGGCTGATCCAGAACGCCCCCGCCGCTCCGAGCAGGTGACCGGTCAGCGCGAGCAGGAAACCCTGCCACAGACCGAACAGGAACCCGCTGCCGACCACGAGCACGCCCGCAGGCAGCAGGAGGAGGTTGCACGTCGCGTGTAGGAAGGGGTACGCCACCGTGCTCCACGGCTGGTGGTCGCGGATGAACGCGTTCAGCCGGCGCAGCAGGTCCTCGAGCGGGTACAGTCGGCTCAGGGCGAGGACCGCCAACGCCGCGAAAGCAAAGGAAATCAGTTGCAGGCCGGCGGCCTTGGCGGGTTTGGGCAGGGACATGGCGCGGGTCAATCTTCCACAATCCGAGGCGTGCCCCGTGCCCCGTGCCAGAACCGGAGAATGAAAATTGCCTCCGGTTGGTTGGTGACTTGGTAGATAATGCGGTAGGCACCGTATACAATCTCACGGATTGCTTCATCACCCCGCTCTGGAAAGATGCGCCCCATGCGAGGATGTTCGCCGAGCCCGAAAGCTCTCAAGAGAAGCTCGCGGCGGAATGTCCGAGCGCGATCTGGATTGTTACGCGCAATGAACGCGCTGATTTCGCGCAAGTCTCTTCGCGCTTGCTGCGAGAGTTCTACTGGTGCGCCCATTTCTCCACTTCCCTCATCACTTCTTCGATGGGGATCGTGTCACCGCGACGCACCTCTTCAAGGGCAACTTCAATCCCAGCCAAAAGCTCGGCTCGGCGCTCGCCCTGTTCTTCCTCGATAAATTCGCCCGCTTGCGTCGCCTCGTCCACGGCCGGTTTTTTGTCGCCCATAGCTGCACCATGCCAGAGGCGCGGCCAACTGGCAACGCCATCCCTCACCGCCCGCGCGCGAACGCCGACAACTCCACCGTCAATTCATAGTTCAAGAACGGCGTGATGAGGTACACGCCCGGGAAACGGTCCAGCGATGCACGGCAAACTTCCTTCGCCAATTCCACGCCCATCTTCCTGCCCTCCGCGCCTTCCTTGCCGGCCATCTTCTCGCGCACGGGGTCAGGGATCAGGATGCCGGGGACCTCGTTGTGGAGGAACTCCGCCTGCCGCCCGTTGAGCAGCGGCCACACGCCCATGAAGATTGGCACGCCCAAGCCCTTCGTGCGCTCGGCGACGGTTTCCACCAGCGCCGGGTCGAAGACGGGTTGGGTCATCACGTACTGCGCGCCCGCGGCCAGCTTACGCTCCAAGCGCGCGATCTGCGCGTCGAGGTGCTTCGCGTTGGGGTTGAACGTGCAGCCCGTCACGAACCGGGTCGCTGTCTTGACCGACTTGCCGACATGGTTAAACCCCTCGTTCAGCCGGTTGATGATGCCGATGAGCTGCACGCTGGTCACGTCGTACACGCTCTTGGCCCCCGGGTGGTCACCGACCTTCGCCGGATCGCCCGTCAGCGGCAGGACGTGCCGGATGCCCAACGCCGCCAGCCCCATCAGTTCGCTCTGGAGTCCGAGCAGGTTCTTGTCGCGGCAGGAGACGTGCAGGAGCGGCATGATGCCGTAGCGCGCCTTGAGCATCGCGCCCATGGCGAGGTTGCTCACGCGCAGGATGGCGAGGGAATTATCTGCCAGGGTGATGGCGTCGCTGCCGGCTTCGGTCAACGCCCGAGCGCCGACGAGGAATTTTTCCAGGTCGAGCGTCTTGGGCGGGTCAAGTTCGGTGATGACGACCGTTTTCCCCCGCGCGATGCGGTCGAGGATGCTTTCCTCCTCCGGCTCGGAGGCATCGGGCGACGGGGCGGCGCCCACGTCCACCACGGCGACCGTCTCCTTCGCCACGGCGGGGAACGCTCCCGGCGGCGGTTCGATAGGACGCACGAACGCCTTACTCGTCACCGGTTCGAGGTCGCGTAACGCCGCCGCCATCGCCGCGATCTGCGCCGGCCCGGTGCCACAGCAACCGCCGACCAGCCGCGCTCCCTGGCCGACCATCTCCTTGGCGACCTTGGCGAAATACTCCGGGGCCGTGTAGTACAGGAACCGGCCCTCGTGGTACTTCGGATAACCGGCGTTCGGGTAGGCGGAGAGGAGTTGACCCGGCTCCAACGGGACGTGTTCGAGCAGCTTGAGCGTGGCCTGCGGGCCGTTGAGGCAGTTGACGCCGACGACCGCCGCACCCGCCTCCCGCAACCGCGCGAAGGCATCGGTGACCGTCGTGCCGCCCGGCAGCCGGCCCTCCTCGGAACACGCCAGCGAACAAAGCGCGGGCGTCCCGGGGGCGAGTTCGCGTTGTGCGCCGAGGGCGAGCAGGAGGTCGTCGAGGTCGAGGAAGGTCTCGAAGAAAATCAGGTCCACCTCGGCGTCGAGGAGCGCGGCGAGTTGCTCGCGGTGGGCGTCGTGGCGGTCCACGCCGCGTTCGCGCGCCTCGTCGGCGGTGATCCCCAGCGGTCCGACACTGCCGACGACGTACACACACTACATCACGCTGGACGCCCTAACCGCGAGACGGACGGCGGCGGTGTTGAGTTCGCGCACGCGGCCTTCGAGGCCGTGGCGGGCGAGTCGGACAGAATTTGCGCCGAAGCTGTTGGCCTCAATGACGCGCGCGCCGGCGTCGAGGTACTGACGGTGAATCTTCGTCACCAGATCGGGCGCGGACAGGGAGAACTCCTCCAGGCAGCGGTCGATGGGTGCGTCGGCCAGTTCCATCAGGCTCGTGCCCATCGCCCCGTCGCCGCAGAGGACGCGGGATTGCATTTCGTCGATCAGGTCCATGGCGTTGGTCGCGCGGAGAGTACGACGGAAACGGCCAGACGGAAACAGGATTCCGGTCAGGCCGCCAGCGGCAAAGATTGCTTTAGCGCCCGATCCAGCCGCGGCTCACGTCACGGCCGTTGAGAAGGTCTTCCTCACCCGCCACGACGCGGCGGTTGGGCGCGTACTGCTGCGCGGCGATCTGGGCGAGCAGGTCCACGTGCGCCTTCATCGCCGGAGAGGCGTCGACGCGTCGCACTTCCGCGAACAGACGCGTGTAATATTCGCGCAGGTACCCACGCTTCTCGGCGTCTGACTTGGCCGCCTCGGCCCGGTGAGCCCACTCACTCAGCCCCGGGTCACGCGCGAGCGCCTCGGTCTTGGCGCGACGGTAGGCCACGCGCACGTCGAGCGGAGCGCTGTCCGCCTTTTGCAACGTCCGGTCGAGCGCACGCCCGTGCGTCCGGGAGACGGTTAATAGCTTGCTGCGCGGGTTGCTCCGGTTAGGACTGTTGCCGGTGGAAGCCGACGGCGGGTTCGGCCGGGAGCCACTCGGGAACAGGCTCTCGCCGTTGGACGACGGCAGATCGGGCAGGTCGAGAGAATAGGGCGGCGGCTCGGCGGCAGGCGGCGGCGGTTGTGGGGCCGCCGCAGGAGCGGGCGAGACGTCGGGTTGTTGGGCGACAGCAGGCAGGAGTCCGCCCGCCAGCCACGCACCGACCAGCGATGAAAGCCAAAGTTTCCGCATGGGTCTCGCGTTCATCCTGGACCGTCAGCCTGCCTGCGGCGAGCCAAAAAGCGTCACGCCCCTAAGCGGCGACGCTTCATGCGCGCAAACTTCTCCGCGATCAAGGCCGATAGCTTCGGCGTTACGGACGCGTCCGGCAGCCGCTCCAGAACCTCGTGTAGGAAGCCTTGGACGATGAGTTCTTGGGCGGTCTTCTTGTCGATGCCGCGCGCGAGGAGGTAAAACATTTCCTCCGCGTCGATGTAGCCCGAGGTCGCCCCGTGCGTGCAGCGCACCTCGTCGGCGAGGATTTCGAGGCCGGGCATGGAGTTCGCCTCGGCGTCGTCGCTGAGCATCAGGTTGCGAACCTTCTGGTAGGCGTCGGTGTGCTGAGCGGCCGTTTCGACACGGATCAGGCCGGCGAAGATCGTCTTGGCCGTGTCGGAGAGCGCGTTCTTGTAAAGCAGGTCGCTCGTGGTGTGCGGCTCGACGTGATCCTGATAGGTGCGTTGATCGAACTCCTGCGTCTGGTCAGCTACCGTCGCCGCGAGCATGTCGCTTCGACCGCCGCTGCCGACGAGGCGGCTCAGGCTTTCCAGACGCGCGTAAGAGGAGCCAAGGTTGAGGTGCAGGCTCAGGGCGTTGGCGTCGCGCTCGACAGACGTGGAGTTGATCTGGAAGGAGAGGACCTTCTCGCCCCAGTTCTGCGAGCAAAGGTAAGTTACCTTCGCGCCGGGGCCGACGATGAGGTCGTTCACCGCGCAGGAGAAGCCGTCTTCCTCCACCCGGTCGCTCTCAAAATAGTCCACGAGCGTCACTTTGCTGCCCGCCTCTGCAACGATCAGCGTGTGCGGGAAAGTCGAACTCCCCTCCCCACTCAGCCAGTGGAAGGTCTCCAGCGGCAGCGCGACCTCCACGTTCTTCGGCACGTACAGGAACGTTCCCGTCCGCACCCGCGCGCGGTGCAGCGCGGCGAACTTCTGCGAACCCAGGACCGCTTCCTGCGCCATGAAGTGCTTCTGGAAAAGCTCCGCGTGGTCGGCCAGCGCCGCATCGAGCGGCTTCCAGACAACGCCCTGTGCGGCGAGTTCGGCGGCGTGGGTGCGGTGGTCAAGCAGAGTGTCGTTGGCGAACACCATCCGGCCCGCCACGGTCTCGTTGCCCTGCGAACGGCCGATCAGGCGCTCGCGCGTTGCCTCGTCCACGCCGTGCGGCGGGGTGTAGCGGTCGAGCGCGATCTTGCCGAGAGAGGCAAAGCGCCACGCCTGCTCAGTGCGCGAGGGCATCGTCAGCCCCTCGAACTGCGTCCACGCCGTGCGAGCGGCATCCTGGAACCAGCCCGGCAGCGTTCCGCCGGTGAAGTCCGGCGCGGCGAGGAGGCCGTTGTGCGTGGGCGGTTCGGCCGCGCCGCGCCACCGCTCGCGGGCCTCGGCGGG
>CAXTQD010000061.1:13374-19619 GCA_964246175.1 uncultured Chthoniobacterales bacterium
CGCACCAGATCGTTGACGAACCCGTTGACCGCCAAGCTCATCGCCTGCCCCTCGCTCAGGCCACGCGACATCATGTAAAAGACTTGCTCGGCGCTCACCTTCGACACGCTGGCCTCGTGCTGCATGGCATTCTTGGTGCCACGCACGGTGATCGCCGGGTAAGTGTCCGTGCGGCTCGTTGGGTTGATGAGCAGCGCGTCGCACTCCGTGTTGTTCTTGCAGTTCTTGAGGTGCTTGGGGACGTGGATCTGCCCACGGTAGGTCGCCCGGCCGCTGCCCACGCTGATGCTCTTGCTGATGACGTTGCTCGTCGTGTCGTCGGCGGCGTGAACCATCTTGGCCCCCGTGTCTTGGTGCTGGCCGTTGCCGGCGAGCGCGATGGAGATGACTTCACCGCGCGCGTGGCGGCCCTTCATCACAACGCCGGGGTACTTCATCGTCAGGCGTGAGCCGATGTTGCAGTCGATCCACTTGATCTCGGCGTCCTCGTGCGCGACACCACGCTTGGTGACGAGGTTGAACACGTTGTTGCTCCAGTTCTGGACGGTGACGTACTGAATCTTCGCGCCTTTCATGGCGACGAGTTCCACGACCGCGCTGTGCAGGGTCGCCGTCTCGAATTTCGGCGCGGTGCAGCCTTCCATGTACATCACCTCCGAGCCCTCGTCGGCGATGATGAGCGTGCGCTCGAACTGGCCGAAGTTCTCCGAGTTGATGCGGAAGTACGCCTGGAGCGGGTGCTTGACCTTCACACCCGGCGGCACGTAGATGAACGACCCACCGCTGAACACGGCCGAGTTGAGCGCGCTGAACTTGTTGTCGCCCGTCGGGATGACCTTGCCGAAGAACTTGCGGAAGATTTCCGGGTGTTCCTTCAAGCCCTCGGTGCTGCCGACGAAGATCACACCCTGGTCGCCGAGCGCCTTCTTGATGTTGGAGTAGGCAGCCTCGCTGTCGAATTGCGCTTCGACTCCTGCGAGGAACTTACGCTCCTGCTCCGGGATGCCGAGGCGCTCGAAGGTACGCTTCATGTCCTCGGGCACATCGTCCCACGAGCGGCTCGGCTTCGCACCGCGGCTCAGGTAATAACGGATGTTGTTGAAGACGATGTTGTCGAGGTCCTTGGTGGCCCAGTGAGTGGGCATCGCCTTCTTCTCGAACAGATCAAGCGCTTTGTGACGGAACTCCCGAATCCAGTCGGGCTCGCCCTTCACGTCGACGATGTAGTCGATGGTTTGGTGCGACAGGCCTGTACCGGCGTCGTAGGTGTGCGCTTCCGGATAAGAGAAATCGCCGGCGCTACGGTCGATGTCGATGTCAGCTTTGGGTGCGGCCATAAATTAGAAAAAGGTAGAAATCAGCAAGCAACAGATCAGGCGGTGACCGGCTCGGCACCGGGCTTAACCCAGTCGTAACCCTTGGTGTCGAGTTCGAGGGCGAGGCTCTTGTCGCCGGTTTTGACGATCTGGCCGTCCATCATGACGTGGACCTTGTCAGGCACGATGTAGTCGAGCAGACGCTGGTAGTGGGTGATGAGCAGGACGCCAAGGTTCGGCCCACGCTGGGCGTTAACGCCGCTGGCGACGATCCTCAACGCGTCCACGTCGAGGCCGCTGTCCGTTTCGTCGAGAATGGCGTAGGACGGCGCGAGCATCGCCATCTGGAGGATTTCGTTACGCTTCTTCTCGCCGCCGGAGAAGCCCTCGTTGACCGAGCGCGAGGTGAACTCCCGGCGCATGTCGAGTTCGTCCATCTTGTCGTAAAGCTGGTGGTAGTAATCGACGGCTTCGAGTTCCTCGCCCTCGCCGAGACGGGCCTGGAGCGCGGCGCGGATGAAGTTGGCATTGCTCACGCCGGGGACTTCCATCGGGTACTGGAACGCCAGGAAAAGCCCCTTGCGGGCGCGTTCGTCGGCTTCCATGCCGAGGATTTCCTCGCCGTCGAGCAGGACGCTGCCACTGGTGATCGTGTAGTCGGGATGGCCGGCAATCGCTTTGGCGAGCGTGCTCTTGCCCGAGCCGTTGAGACCCATGATGGCATGGACCTCGCCCTTGGGAACTTCCAGGCTGAGGCTCTTGACGATGGGTTTGTCCCCGATGGAGACGCAGAGGTCCGAGATAACGAGCGATGACGGGTTCATGAAAATGGAAGGAGGCTATTCCGCGGCGGCGACGCAGTCCGGGCACAGGCCGCGCAAAGAAAATTCTGATTGGGTGACGACGTAGTTTTCGGGGAGTTGCCACACGCGCGAGAGCGCCTCGGCATCCGGTACGTCCACGTCATGCACGTGGCCGCAACGCGTACACATAAAATGCCCGTGCGGTTGAGAGTTCGGGCAAAAGCGCGACGGACCACGGTCGAAGTTTACCTGCCGCACCAGCCCGACCTGGGTGAGGGTTTCCAGGCAGTTGTAGACGGTGGCGAGCGAGATGGTGGGCATCCGCTTCTGCGCACGCATGAAGACCTGCACGGCGCTGGGGTGGTCACGCGTCTCAAGGAGCGCCTCGTACACCTCGCGGCGCTGGCGCGTCAGCCGGAAACCGCCCGAAGCCACGGTGGCGTCGTACGCGGCGGGAGCGTGGTCGTCGGGGGAAGACAGATCGGCGGACATGGCAGGGAGAGAAATGTGCCACCGCCAAGATCAGTATCAAGAACTATTCTAAATAAAAGGAGCTGCGATCCTACCCTCAAGTACCGAGCCGATCACACCACTTTTGTGGGTCCTGCGAGCAGTGAAAGACGGCATAAATCGTAATCCGGTCGGCCGCCAGCTCGTAGAAGACCTCGAATGGAAACCGCCGCACGGGCGCACGGCGGAACTCGTCCACCGCCACTGGGTACATCTCCGGGTGGCGCTGAAATCCATGCACGCAGCCTTCCACGCAACGGAGAAATCCTCCCCGAGACCGGGTTCGCGTTCTTCGTACGCGCGTAGGCCTCCGCGACAACGCCGTCTGCCTCGGGCGTGAAGACAACGTCAAGCATCCTGCGAGCGTGCTCGCCGCCTGACTTCTTCCCAGGTGCGGCCGGATGCCGGATGCTGAAGGAACCGCTCTTTGCGGCGACGCAGCTCGTCGCGTTTTTCGTCGGAAATCGATGCGGCGTCCTCTTGGGCAAGGCTGTCCCAGAGGTCTGCCACCAATTGGAGTCGTTCCGCCCGGCTCAGTTTGAGAAGCGGCGCAAATTCGGCGTTCATCGACGAAAAGGATACGAGGTTCCGCCTTCCTCTTCAAGACTCCGCAGTACCCAGCGCCTTCCGCTGTCGCCCGATTAACTCCGCCACGCCCTTCTTTCCCAACGCCACCAGCGCGTCTAATTCCTCCTGAGAAAACGTCGACTCTTCCCCTGCCCCCTGCACTTCCACGAACTGCCCGTCCTCGGTCAGCACGAGGTTGAAGTCTACCGCCGCGTCCTTGTCCTCGACGTAATCCAAGTCTAGCACCGGACGCCCGCCCACCATCCCGACGCTCACGGCCGCCACGAGTCGTTTCACCGGCGAACGCGCCACCTCCCCGCGCGCGAGGAGACCCTGGCACGCCAGCGCCGCCGCCAGACAGCCGCCCGTGATGGACGCCGTGCGGGTGCCGCCGTCGGCCTGGAGCACGTCGCAATCGATCCACAGCGTCCGCGCTCCGAGCGCCTCCAGGTCCACCACGGCCCGCAACGCCCGGCCGATGAGCCGCTGGATTTCCACGCCGCGGCCGTCCTGCTTGCCCTTGGAAACGTCGCGCGGTTTGCGGCCGAGCGTCGAGTACGGCAGCATCGAATATTCGGCCGTGATCCAGCCGCCGGAGACCCCCTGTTCCTTCATCCAGCGCGGGACGGCGTTTTCGACCGACGCCGCGCAGATGACGCGCGTGTTGCCGGCGGCGATGAGAACGCTGCCCGCCGCGTGCGGGGCGATCCCCGTT
The DNA here is from genome assembly GCA_964246175.1 of uncultured Chthoniobacterales bacterium. Lineage (GTDB taxonomy): Bacteria > Verrucomicrobiota > Verrucomicrobiia > Chthoniobacterales > SZAS-18 > CAHJWO01. Next base: position 17,286 of record CAXTQD010000061.1, read on the forward strand.
TGGAAGGAAAGGGGGCGAAGCTGGTCGTCGGCGCGGCCGTCGTGTCTGGGGCTCATGCCCGGACGCTCGCCGGGAACCACTTGGCGGTCAACGTTCCGCGCTTTTCTTGCAAAGCCGCTTGGCACCCTCCCCTGGCCTCGCTAGGCTGTTTTCCCGCGCGTCCGTCCGATGAAAGCTGTTACCATCGAAGTCCCCGCCTCCACGTCCAACCTCGGCCCGGGCTTCGACTGCCTGGGGGTGGCGCTACGGCTGTGCAACCGAGTCACCGTGCGCCGCGCCCCGCCCGGCACCGCGCCGGCGGGACTGGCTGCCGTCAAGATGGTGCGGGAAGCCGTTGGCGCGTTCTGGGAACGGGCAGGCGTGGAAGCGTTCGCGTTTTCCTGTGAAGTCGTCGGCGAGGTGCCGGCCTCGCGCGGGCTGGGCAGCAGCGTGACCCTGCGCCTCGGGCTGCTCACCGCCCTGAACACCCTCGCCGGCCGGCCGCTTTCCCGGCAAGAACTCTTCGAGGTGTGCTCGCAGTTGGAAGGCCACCCCGACAACGCCGCGCCGGCGCAGTTCGGCGGGTTCACGGTGGCGGGCGGCGGCGAGGATGGCCACGGGGTCTTGCGCTTCCCGGTGGCGGCGGCGCTGCACTTCGTGTTGCTGATCCCGGACTTTGAAATCCGCACGGACGAAGCACGCCGGCTGCTGCCCGAAGGGGTGTCGCGCCGGGCAGCCGTGGCCAACTCCGCGCGGGCGTGCCGGATCACGGCGGCGTTCGCGGCCGGGCGGTACGAGGCGTTGCGGGACGCGTTCGAGGACGGCGCGTTCCACCAGCCGCACCGGCTGCCGCTGATCCCGTTCCTGCCCGACGTGCTCGCCGCCGGGCGCAAGGCAGGAGCTTTGGGCGGTTTCCTGAGCGGGTCGGGCTCGACGATCTGCTGCCCGACGCTCGAATCTCCCGACGCCGTGGCCGACGCGATGCGCGGAGCCTGCGGGCAGCCCGACGCGCGCACGGTCGTCACCACGGCCGACAACCGCGGCACCCGCACCGCGAAATAACCCTGACGATGCGCCGCTGGGTCGAGAGCCTGGAGCAGTTCGCCATCGACGTGATCCTGGAGCGTCGCTACGGCAAACGGGCGTCGCTGCTGCGCGTGTTCCTCCTCGGGTTGTCGCTGGTGTTCCGCCAGATCGTCCAGGCGCGGCTGTGGTTGTACCGCAAGCGTTACCTGCGCAACCAACCCCTCGGCTGTCTGGTCCTCAGCGTGGGCAACCTCACCGTTGGCGGCACGGGCAAGACCCCGGTGGTCGAACGCCTCGCCCGCACCCTGCACGCGGGCGGGCGCAAGGTTGCCATCCTCTCGCGCGGCTACAAGAGCCGCCGGCCGCCCCTCCTCAAGCGCATCCACGGGCGGCTGACCGGGCGCATCGACGAGTCCAAGCCGCGCGTCGTCAGCGACGGCCGGCGCGTGCTCTTGCGTTCGCGCGAGGCGGGCGACGAGCCGTTCATGCTCGCCACGAACCTGCCTGGCGTCGTCGTGCTGGTGGACAAAGACCGCGTCAAGGCCGGACGCTACGCCATCGAGCACTTCGGCGCGGACACGCTCATCCTCGATGACGGCTTGCAGTACCTCCCGCTCCAGCACCGTTTCGACTTCGTGCTGGTCGACCGGCAAGCCCCCTTCGGCAACGAATACTTACTTCCCCGCGGCACCCTGCGCGAACCGCCCGCCAACCTGCGCCGCGCCAGCTACATCTGCATCACCAAGAGCGAGGGAGCCGATAACAGCGCGCTCATCGAGCGCATCCGCAGCTACAACCGCACGGCCGAGATCATCGAATGCACCCACCGGCCTCGGCATCTGAAAGAGGTGTTCACAGGCCGGCGGATGGGGTTGGAGAAGTTGCGCGGAGTCAACGTCGGGGCGTTCAGCGCCATCGCCGCACCGGAGAGTTTTGAGGAAGCGTTGCGGCGGCTGGGCGCGAACGTGGAGCTTTCACGCCGGTTCATCGACCATCACCGCTTCACCGAACAAGAAATCCGCACGTTCGCGGGGCGTTGCGCGCGGCGCGGGGTGGACCTGATCCTCACGACCGAGAAGGACGCCGTGCGCTTCCCCAAACGCATGGCGCTAGAGGTGCCGGTGTACTTCCTGCGCGTGGAGATCGACATCTTGCGCGGCCAGGAGAACTGGCAGGCGTGCATCGACCGCATCTGCCGACCAGGGCCAGCGTTGCGGCCGTTCGAGGCGACCTACGCCGGGCTGGCGGAGGGTTGATCGGCCGCAGGCTTTTCGTCTACAGCGATTCTCAGCGTGATTGAGCGATAGGTTGAGGTAAGGTAGGCCAAGA
>CAXTQD010000062.1:0-264 GCA_964246175.1 uncultured Chthoniobacterales bacterium
GCTCGAAAGTGCTCTTGTCCCAATGCTTGATGACGCCGGCTGGGATGGGCTTGCTGTCGGAGAGAACCCGGCTCATCTCCAGAAAGAAGTTGCCGAGCTTGGCCTGGGTGGGGTCCTTTTCCAACGCGGCGGCCGACTGGTGGAGCGTGGCGAAAACCGCGCGCGACTCGGTCGTCTCGTTTTCCAGAAGCGCCGTGAGGCCCTTGTGCAGCCGCGCCCAGCTCGGCAGCGGCGGGACGAGGTCGGTGCGCTGGAGAAGGGCGT
>CAXTQD010000062.1:274-19395 GCA_964246175.1 uncultured Chthoniobacterales bacterium
GCATGATCCCCAAGGTCGAGACCTGCATCTACGCGCTGGAGAAGGGCGTCGAGGCTCGAATCGGCATCGGCGTAGCGGCCGGTGACGATGTCGTGGCGCGCGTCCTCGTAGGCCGCCCGGGCGTCGGCGCGGTCGCCGCCGGCCACGGCCTTGGGGCTGACGGCGCTCGCAACCGTCTCGGGCTTGCCGAAGAAATGGTCGCGGAAGACGAACGCAAGCACCCCGCCGACGAGCATCAGGGCTAGGAGCACGAGGGTCAGCAAGCCGGCGACGTTGCTCTGCTGCTCGCCCTCGCCGACGACGACGCGCTGCTTGGCGGCACGCGGCCGGGCGGCGTTGGCCGTCAGCGTGTCGATGGCGTACTTGAAGTGGTCCAAAAGTTCCCCGTACGAGGCGTAACGCTCGCCCGGGTCCTTGTGCAACATCCGGTTGATGACGTAGGCCGTTTCTCCCGACACGTCCGGCGCGAACGCCTGCAGGCTGACGGCCTTGCTCTTGAGGTGCTTCAGCGCGACGAGCGACGCGCTCTCCGCCTCGAAGGGCGGCCGGCCCGCGACGGCGTGGAAAAGCGTACCGCCGAGGCTGTAGATGTCGCTCCGGAAGTCCTCGGGCTGCCTGTTGAGCTTCTCGGGGGCGATGTAGTACGGCGTGCCCCAGATCTCGCTGCGCGCCTCAGCCTCCTGCTCGGCCAGGAGCGCCAGGCCAAAGTCGGTGATCTTGGCCGTGTGCGCGTTGGCGAAGAGGATGTTGCCCGGCTTCACGTCGCGGTGGATGAGACCGGCCTCGTGCGCCGCCTGGAGGCCGCTGGCGACCTGGAGGCCGACCTGGAGGGCCTGCAACTCACTCACCCGGCCCTGGAGCTGCATGAGGTCGTCGAGACTGCCCTTGTCGACGAGTTCCATGGCGATGTAATACTGCCCCTGGTCGCTGCCGAAGGAGAATACCTTGACCACGTACGGATGGTTGATGGACGCGGTGATGCGGGCCTCGTCTTCCAGCTTGGCGATGTAGCCCTCCTCGTCGCTGAATTCACGCCGCAGAAGCTTGAGGGCGACGAGGCGGTTGAGGTTACGGTCGAGCGCCTTGTAGACCGTGCCCATGCCGCCCTGGCCGAGGGTCTCGACCACGGAAAAGTGGTTGTACTGCCGGCTGGCGCGCATCGCCGTGCCGCAGGTCGGGCAGTGGAACTTGGCGAGCGGCTCCTGGTCGGTGACATCCACCAGGGCGGCGCAGTTCGGGCACACCTGCACGCAAGGTTCGTCGGACGACAGGGCAGACATTTCTTTGAAAAGATGCTCGGCCGCCGCCACGCTACCATGAAACCGGGTCCGGACAAACGCCCTGTCCCCGAACTCGCCGGGCGCGGCACCTACTTTCCTGACGGGCGGAAAATGCGACGACGGGTGAGGTTCGGACCAGATTAGCCCTTGGCGGCGGGAAGGGGAGGCATTACGCTCGGACCTCGCCCGGCCGAGCCTCCGCGCCGACGAGTGTTGACGGTGATTGTCCACCGCGCCGCGATGTCCGAACTCACCGTGCCCCAGACCGCCTCCGGCAGCCGGCTCGACCGGTTCCTGGCCGATGCGCTCGCGCACCTCTCGCGCGCCCGGGTGCAGGCGCTCATCCGCGAAGGGCACGTCCGGCTCAACCAGCGTCCGGCCAAGCCGAGCGAGGCTGTCCGGTCCGCCGACGTGGTGTCGTGGGAGGAACCGCCGCCCGTGGAGACGGCGCTCGTTCCTGAGGTGATGGACCTGCCGGTTCTGTACGAGGATGACGACCTGCTCGTCATCAACAAACCCGCCGGGCTGGTGACCCACCCCGCGCCGGGCAACGAGGCGGGCACGCTCGTCCACGCGCTCCTGGCTCATTGTCCGACCCTCTCGGGCATTGGCGGCGAGCGCCGGCCGGGCATCGTCCACCGGCTCGACAAGGACACCACCGGCTGCCTGGTCGTCGCCAAGAACGACGTGGCCCATCGCGCGCTGGCAGGGCAGTTCGCCGGGCGAACGACCCGCAAGACGTACCTCGCCCTCGTGCGCGGCGTGCCGGCCCCGGCCAGCGGGACGGTCGAAGCGCCCATCGGCCGTCATCCCGTCCACCGCAAGAAGATGGCCGTCGTCAGGCCGCCGCGCGGACGATCGGCGCGCACCGATTACCGGGCGCGGCAGACCCTCCATACCGACTCCGGCCCGGCGTCGCTCGTAGAGTGCCGCCTGCACACCGGGCGCACGCACCAGCTCCGCGTCCACCTGAAACACCTCGGCCACCCGATCCTGGGCGACGTGCTGTACGGCGGGTCACGCCCGCCCGAGCGCCAGATGCTCCACGCCTGGAAGCTCGCCTTCCAACACCCGCGCACCGGCGAGGAGCGGGAGTTCGTAGCCCCACTGCCGGCCGACTTCCTCTCGTTCGGCCTCGACCCTGACCAACCATGAGCAGCCGCTTTGAAAACGCCCTCGATTTTGTCCGGCGCGAGCTAGACCGTCGCCGCGAGGCCGGGTATGCTGGCTGGCAAGCATCGTCGGCCGCGGTGGAACGTCTGCGGTCAGCACGCCCGTGCGGACCGACGGTTTCTGCTCCACCCGTAAACACCCCGGCACCCGTCCCGACTCCGGCGGACGAAACCCTTCCAGCCACGCCTCCTCCCATGCCCAAGCGCGACGAACCGGAACCCCTGACCCTCTTCGGCGAGCCAGAAGTACCGCCCACCGCCAAAGCAAGAAGCGAAGCTCCTTCTGATACTCCCGGCGTCTACGACCCCGTCACTGACCCGGCACAGCCCAAGACCGAGCGGCTTGAAACCTTGCGCGCCTGCCCAGAGCGACTGCCGTGCGGCAAGTGTCCGTACGGCCAGGGGCAGCATAACCACATCGTCTTCGGCGACGGCAACGTGGACGCCGAGTTAATGTTCATCGGAGAAGCCCCCGGCGCGGACGAGGACCGCGAGGGCGTGCCGTTCATCGGCCGGGCCGGACAACTCCTCAATAAGATCATCCAGACGATGGGCGTCCGGCGCGAGGACGTGTACGTCGCCAACGTGCTCAAGTGCCGTCCCGACACTCCCGGCCAAACGTACGGCAACCGTCCGCCGACCAACGCCGAGATGCACAGTTGCCGGCCGTGCCTGTTCGAGCAGATCGACATCATCGGACCGAAGGTGATCGTTGCTCTCGGGGCCACCGCCATGAAGGGCCTCCTCGACAACGATGAGCCCATGGGCAAGCTGCGCGGCCGTTTCCACGACTACAAGGGCATCCCCGTCATGGCGACCTACCACCCGTCTTACCTGCTGCGCAACCAGTCCGCGACCGAGAAGCGCAAGGTCTGGGAGGACCTTCTTTTGGTCAAGGAACGGCTCGGTCACACGATCACCGAACGCGACCGCGGCTACTTTTTGGTGAAGGATTGAGCCCGGTTTCTGCTTTTGTAGTTTTTTTCCGTGCTCCGACCCATGCAAGACCTCGCCGCCCCGGCCCCGCAGACGCGCCGCATCACGGTCAGCACTTCTGCCATCGGCGGGATGCGCGCCACCGGGCGCGAGACCGTGCGCGTGGCGGCCCTTTCCGGGCACGCCCGTCCATCGGCGCAGCCGTCGGCTCCGCCGGACACTCCGTCGGCCGCGCCGGCCACCCCCACGACCAACCGCGAGGCTGCCGTCATGGCCGAGCAGCGCCGACTGCGCCGCCAGTTAGAAAAATCTCTGCGCGAGCAACTCGTCAACAACACCGCCACGGCCGAGGACACCATCGTCTGCCAGCTTTGCGAACTGCTCTGGGCCGACCACGCCTGCCTGTGGATGCTGCCCGCCGGACCGGACGAGGTCCACGACTGGAGCCGCCAGACCATCGTCTCCGAGGCGGTAGCGGATTATTACCCACTGGTCGGCTACACGACAAACACCCCTCCAGAGAGTTGGTCCAAGGCGACGCTGGAACCGGTGCTGGAGGCAGACGGCGCGGTGTGCCACGCGAGCGCCCCGTTTAACGAACCCAAGGAAGGGGAATCCGATTCGTCGGCGTACTCGCGCTTTTTGCTCATCACCCTGCGCGGACGGCCGGGCCACGGCTGGTTGCTGCTGCTCGAACGCTACGGCAACGCCGCAGCCCCGGCGTCGCCGTGGACGGACTTTGACCGTGAACTCCTGGAAGACAGCGCCTCCGTGCTCGGCATGGCACTGGAGAACAACCTCCTTTCCGCCCAGTCGGCCGAACGGGCGAGCTATCTGACCAACATGCTCAACTCGCTGGACGTGGCCGTCATGGTCATCGAACAGCCCCCGGCTGCCGTGCCGGCTGTCGTGTCGTTGGTCAACCGGTCGTTCTGTGAACTCTTCGGCCTGGAACGCGTGCAGGTCGAGACGAACAGCTACCTGCACTTCATGGACCTCGCCCGGCCGCTGCTGCCGGACTGGGACACGCAGTTGACGATCATCGAAGACCTCCTCGCCGACCCGACGGCCGAGCGGATCGACGAGATCACGCTCGTGCGCAGCGCCGGCCCGGAGGCCGTGCCGACGCACCTACACCGCTTCGCCACGCCCGCACGCGACGCGCACGGACAGATTTTCGGGAGGATGTTTTTTTTCCGCGACATCACGTACGACAAGGAGGTTGAGCGTCAGCTTCTCCATTCGCAAAAGATGGACAGCATCGGCACCCTGGCCGGCGGGGTGGCGCACGATTTCAACAACCTGCTCACCACGATCTTGGGTTACGCGGAGCTGCTCAAGCGCGAGTTGAAGGGCAACGAGTCCAGCAGCCAGAAGCTCCTGCAAATCGAGAAGAGTGCCAACCGTGCGGCGGAACTGACCGGGCAGCTCCTGGCGTTCAGCCGGCGGCACCCGACGGTGCTGCACGTCTTCAACGTTAACGATCTTGTCACGGAGACGATGGACATGATCCGCTCGACGGTGCCGGCGTCCATCGACGTGCGTTTTGCACCCGGCCAGGGGATGCCCAACGTCGAGGCCGACTCGACGCAGATTCAGCAGGTGCTCATCAACCTGATCCTCAACGCGCGCGACGCGCTGAGCGGCAGCGGCACCATCACCATCGCCACACGGCTGGGCGCTGACACGCAGGCGCAGGCCGGCGCGCCGACGGACGGGATCGAGTATGCGATCTTGGAAGTCGAGGACAACGGCGTCGGCATCCCCAAGGACGTGCTGCACCGCATCTTCGAGCCGTTCTACACGACGAAGGAAGTCGGCAAGGGCACGGGCCTGGGGTTAGCGATGGTGTACGGCATCATCAAGAAGCACAACGGGTTCATCGAAGTGACGAGTGCGTTGGGCGAGGGGACGAAGTTCTCGGCGTTTTTGCCGGTCACCGCCAAGATCAACGGTGAGGATGAGTTCAGCAGCGGCCGGGGCCGGCGACCGATGCCGCAGCGGAAACTGGTGGTGATGGTCGTGGACGACGAGCCGGACCTGCGGAACTTCTGCGTGACAGCATTGGGCGAGGTGGCGACGGAGATTTTGACGGCGGCGAACGGCGTGGAAGCCATCGAGCAGTTCGAGAAGGCGGGCGGTGCGGGCAAGATCGATCTCGTGCTGATGGACCTGACGATGCCGCGCATGAGCGGGCCAGAGTGTTTCCAGCGGTTGCGCGCGATGGACCCCGATTTGCGCGTGCTAATTTCAAGTGGGTACAGCCTGGACGTAGACGCGGAGAACCTGCTCAAGGGCAAGGCGACCGGGTTTCTGCCGAAGCCGTATGACCTCAATCAACTCATGGAAAGTGTAGAACGTGCGTTGAGCACGGGCAAGACGCAGGTAGACGCTTGAGCAGATGGCTTATCTACATGCTAAGCCCTCGGTGAACCTGTTCTCCAAACCCAAGTGCGACGTAGCCTTGAGCGTCCTTGCCGTGCTTTCTTGCGCCAGCCGGTACGTTTGAGCACGAGAACACTTATTGGCAGTCGTCAAGCTAGGCGGCGTCAGGACACTGTAGCCAAGCTTGCCAGTGCCTCCGTGATGAGCACGGTTTGCCGGATGCGGCCTAGGAAAAAACTGACCTCGCGGTAACCCGCTGCTTGCAGCGTCTGCAAAGCTTCCGAATACAGATCGCCGACACGTTTGGGTTGGTGCGCGTCCGCTCCGAGCACCACTGGAATACCGCGGACTTGCATCTCGCGGAGGATTTCGATGCCCGGGTTGAACTCCGGCACCGACTTGTACCGGCCGGAGGTGTTCAGTTCCATCGCGGTGCCCGCCTTGGCGATGCGGTCGAGCGCGGGGCGGATGTCGTCTATGGTCGCGGCCACGTCCCAGCCGACTGGGTTCATGTTTTTGACGAGGTCGGGGTGCGAGATCGTGTCGTAGAGCCCCGTCTCTGCTGCGTCCGCCAAGTGCCCGAAGTACGTGCGCTGGAAATCCGCCCACGTTTCCGGGTCGCCCATCGGCCACTTGCCTTTGTAAAACGCTTCGATGTACTCGTGCATCTGGCAATGCACCGACCCGAGCACGTGGTGGAACCCCGCTTGCCCATGCAGCTTTTCGATCCAGCCAAGATAGCGCGGCACGAACTCGCTCTCCAAACCCAGTCGCACGTCCACTCGCCCACGCCATTCATCGGTAGCCTGCGCGACCATACCGACATATTCGTCGAACTGCTCCCACGCCATCCGGTACGCGCTCGAATAGCCGTCCGGCATCGGCGCGTGGCAGGTGACGATGATCCCCTTGAGGTTCTTTTGTCGGGCGACGGCGGCGTAGTCGCCCGGCAGACCGGCGGCGTGTTTGCAAAGCGGGGTGTGCAGGTGGGATTCGTAGAGCAGGGCGGCAGGCATGTTTTGCAGGGTCAAGATGCCACGTTCCAGCACCAGGCGCGAGCCGTTCAGCGGCCGACCTGCTCCCGCCGGAAGCAGGTTCGTTCGTGGTCGTTGACCATGCCGACCGCTTGCATGAACGCATAGCAGATCGTCGTGCCTACGAATCGGAAACCGCGGCGCTGCAAATCCTTGCTCAACGCGTCGGACGCCTCCGTGCGCGTGATGCGTTCCGTGCCGGCCGTCTCGACGGGTTGGCCTTCGACAAAGCGCCACAGGTACGCGTCGAAGCGGCCGAACTCTCGCTGCACTTCAAGGAACACCCGCGCATTGGTGACGGCGGCGTCGACCTTGAGCCGGTTGCGGATGATGCCCACATCGGCCAACAGCGTGGCGATCTTGGCCGCATCGTAGCGTGCGATGGCGGCAGGGTCAAATCCATCGAACACTTCACGGTAGCGCGGACGCTTCTTGAGAACCGTTTCCCAGCTCAGCCCTGCCTGCACGCCTTCGAGCACGAGGAACTCGAAAAGTTGCCGGTCGTCGTGAACGGGCACACCCCATTCTTCGTCGTGGTAGGCGATCAAAAGCGGAGTCGTAGCCCAAGCGCAGCGCTTCCTCACCGTCCATGATTACCACGGGTGTCGCCCGGTCGGCGCGCGAAAAGTTTGCTCGACAGCGTCGCTGGCGGAGCGTTATCCCGGGGACGTGCCTGTTGTAAACGCCGTCATCCGTCCGGTCGAAGCACGCGACGCCGCGGCCGTGGCGTCGATCTACGCGCCACACGTCATGAAAGGAGTGGCATCGTTCGAGACCACGCCGCCCGACGCAGACGAGATGGCTGCGCGGATCGTTGCCACGACGGAGTCGTACCCCTGGCTCGTCTGCGACGCCGCCGGGCAGGGAATAGTCGGCTACGTGTACGCGGCAGCGTTCAATCCTCGTGCGGCTTACCGATGGTCAGTCGGCGTGACGGTTTACGTCGACGAACGCTTCCACCGAGCAGGGATCGGTCGGACGCTGTACACGTCGCTGCTCGCGCTGCTGCGGCTTCAGGGTTTTTACAACGCGTACGGCGGGATTACGCTGCCCAACGCCGGCAGCGTCGGGCTGCACGAGGCGATGGGCTTTCGGCTGACGGCGATGTACAAGGAGGTCGGCTTCAAATTTGGCCGCTGGTGGGACGTGGGTTGGTGGGAGTTGGCACTCCAATCAAAGCCGGCCGTTCCCGCCGATCCACTCAAGCCGGAGGTCGTACGCGAACTTCCCGGCTGGCAGAAAGCAGTCGACGTGGGACTGCCGCTAATGCGGCTCTGAGGTTCGGCGCGGGAACAACACCGCCGACTCGATCTGGAATGCCAGCAGCACTTCCAAGGATGGCACCTGCCCATCCGCAAAGATCTGCTGCTCGGCGTAGCGTGACCGAGTCAGTTTGGTATGAACTTCGACTTAGTGGGTTTCCGGCAGAACAATCCAGTATTCGCTCACGCCCGTTCGGTGATGGGCATCGCGCGCTCCATGATCGCTGGTTCTTCGAGCAGCATCGCAGGCATCATACCACGAAGCGACTTGCCGCCACAAAATAAAAAGACCCTCAGCGGACTCACCGCCGAGGGTCTGATGATTATTCGTTTCAGGCTGTGCTTACGACGCGACGGCCTCGGCTTCCAGCGGTGCTTCTTCCGTGGCGGGCTTCAGCGTGCCGATTTCTTCGCCCACCATGTAGCGGGTAAAACGGCGGATCACGATGTTCTCGCCCAGTTCGGCGATCTTCGTTTTCACGAGTTCGCCGACGGTCTGGTTGTCTGTCGCCTTGATGAAACCTTGATCGAGCAGGCAGATCGTGCTGTAGAACTTGTCGATCTTGCCCTTCACGATGTTCTCGATCACGTTCGCCGGCTTGCCGCTCGCTTGCATCTGGCTGCGGGCGATGTCGCGCTCTTTTTCGAGTTGCGCCTCGGGCACCTCGTCACGCGAAACGTACTGAGGGCTGCTCGCCGCGATGTGCAGGGTGATGTCTTTGACGAACTCGCGGAATGCGTCGTTGCGCGCCACAAAGTCCGTCTCGCAGTTGACCTCGACGAGCACGCCGACCTTGCCCTGCATGTGGATGTAGGACGCCACGACGCCTTCCTTGGCGCTGCGGCTACCTTTGCCCTCGGCCTTGGTGATGCCCTTCTTGCGCAGGATGGTCTCGGCTTTTTCGAGGTCGCCGCCCGCTTCGGAGAGAGCGCGCTTGCAGTCCATCATGCCCGCGTTGGTTTTGTCGCGGAGAGTTTTGACGAGTTGGGAACTGACTTCTGCCATAAGATTGGGATGTTAGTTTTCGGGGATGGTTTGGGTAGAAAATGGAAAGAGCGGTGCCGCCGTGCGGAACCGCTCCAATTCCTTCACGACTCTTTCTCAGGTCGATCTTAAGCGGAAACCGCCGCCATGTTCTCGCGTTCGGTCTTGCCGCCTTCGCCGCTGCCGTTGATGACGGCGTCCACCAGCTTGGCGAGCACCACGCGGATGGCGCGGATGGCGTCGTCGTTGCCAGCGATGGGGTGGGTGATAAGCGTCGGGTCGGCGTTCGTGTCCACGATGGCGACCGTCGGGATCTTCAGGCGGCGGGCCTCAGCCACGGCGTTGATCTCACGCGCGGTGTCGATGATGACAATCGCGTCCGGGAGCTTGTCCATGGTGCGGATGCCTTCAAGGTTGCGGCGCAGCTTCTCGCCCTCGCGGCCGAGCGCGGCGAGTTCCTGCTTGCCCATCATCTTGTACTCGGGAGCCTTTTCGATTTCCTCGATGTACTTGAGCCGGGCGATGGAACGACGGATCGTCGCCAAGTTGGTCAGCGTGCCGCCCAGCCAACGCTGGTTCACGTAGAACTGACCGCAAGCCTGCGCGGCTTCCTTGATCGCTTCTTGCGCCTGCTTCTTGCAGCCGACGAAAAGAATCTTGCCCCGGCGGCGCGCCACCGAGGCGAGGAAATCGGTCGCCTCGCCGAGTTGGCGGACGGTCTCGCCCAGGTTGATGATGTAAATCTGGTTGCGCTGCTCGAAGATGAACGGCTTCATCTTCGGGTTCCAACGCTTGGTCTGATGACCGAAGTGGACTCCCGCTTCGAGGAGTTCGGTCATCAGTTCGGTCGGCTGCTGGTCTTCGTTCATACGGTGCGGAGGAGAGCAGAAAACAGGAGGCAGGCACACGCCGCTCCCAGACGTTGATCGGTCTTTGTTTCGGCCTCCGGTTTTGAGGATTGGTTCTAAGGACAAAAATCCGGCGTCCGTTCAAGAACGCCGGATTTGCAACTACTAACAGGCTTTCAGTAGGAAATCAACCGAGAGCCGGGACGAGTTCGTCGGCCGCTGGCTCGCCGATAGGTTCACCCAACTCGACCAGTTCGACGCCGCGATGGTTCGCGAAGCCGGTGCCAGCCGGGATGAGGTGACCCATGATAACGTTTTCCTTGAACCCGCGCAGGTTGTCCACCTTGCCCAGGGTCGCGGCTTCCGTCAGCACGCGCGTCGTGTCCTGGAAGCTCGCCGCGGAGATGAACGAATCTGTCTCCAAGCTCGCCTTCGTGACACCCAGGAGCACCGAAGCGCCCTCGGCGGGTTTGCCGCCTTGCTCGCCGACGCGCTTGTTCTCGGCGTCGAAGTCGAGGCGGTCCACCTGGTCGCCCCACAGGAGCGTGGTGTCGCCGGGCTCGGTGATCTTCACCTTGCGCAGCATCTGGCGGACGATGATCTCGATGTGCTTGTCGTTGATCTCCACGCCCTGGAGCCGGTAGACCTCCTGCACCTCGTTGACGAGGTGTTCCTGAAGTTCCTGCGGCCCGCAGATGTCGAGGAGGTCGTGCGGCACGACCGAGCCCTCCGTGAGCTGGGCACCCTTTTTCACAAAGTCGCCCTTGGTCACGACCATGTGCTTGGTCAACGGGATGAGGTGTTCTTCCTCCGCGCCGGTCTGCGCGTCCTTGAGGATGAGCTTGCGCTTGCCGCGCACGCTGCCGCCGATCTCGACGATGCCGTCGATCTTGGCGATCTCGCACGCGTCCTTCGGACGGCGGGCCTCGAAGAGTTCCGCCACGCGCGGCAGGCCGCCCGTGATGTCCTTTGTCTTGGCGATCTTGCGCGGGGTCTTGGCGAGCAGCGCGCCCGCCTGGACCTGCTTGCCTTCGTCCACGATAACGTGGGCGCCGGCCGGGATCGAGTAGGACGCGATGACCGTGTTCTTCTCGCCGAGCAGAACGATCTGCGGGTGCAGGTCTTCCTTGTGCTCGATGACGACCGTACCCATCACGCCTGTGGCCTCATCGGTCTCGCGGCGCATGGTGACGCCCGGGATCATGTCGCGGAAGTCCACCTTGCCGGACTTCTCCGTGAGGATCGGCACGTTGTACGGGTCCCACTGCGCGAGCGTCGCACCCTTGGTGATCTGCTGGCCTTCGCCGAACGAGATCACCGAACCGATGACCATGTTGTAGCGTTCCAATTCGCGGCCGTCCTTGGCGTTGATCGACACCGCACCGTTTTTAGTCAGCACGATGTGGCTGCCTTCGAGCGACTGCACGCTGCGGAAGTCGTGGAAACGCACCTCGCCGTCGTTCTTGGCCTTGATGATGGGCTGCTTGAAGGTCTGCGTGGCCGTTCCACCGACGTGGAACGTACGCATCGTCAACTGCGTGCCGGGCTCACCGATGCTCTGCGCGGCAATGATGCCCACCGCCTCACCGAGCTTGACGAGCTTGCCGGTCGCCAGGTTGCGGCCGTAGCACTTCGAACACACGCCGCGCAGGCTCTCACAGGTGAGGACCGAGCGAATCTTGAGCTGCTCGACGCCGAGCTTGACGACCGCCGCGGCCGGAACCTCGTCGATGAGGTCGCCGGTCTTGATGAGCGTCTGCTTGGTGACGGGATCGACCACGTTCTCGCACGACACGCGGCCGGCGATACGGGTGGAGAGATCGACGACCTCTTCGTCGCCCTCGTAGATCGACTTGACGATGATGCCGTTGACCGTGCCGCAGTCGTCGTCGGTGATGATGACGTTCTGCGCCGCATCGACGAGCTTGTGCGTGAGGTAGCCCGAATCCGCCGTCTTGAGGGCGGTGTCGGCCAGACCCTTGCGCGCGCCGTGCGTGCTGATGAAGTACTCCAGCACCGACAGACCCTCGCGGAAGTTTGACGTGATGGGCTGCTCGATGATCTCGCCCGAAGGCTTGGCCATCAAACCGCGCATGCCAGCGAGCTGCTTGAGCTGCTGACGGTTGCCACGCGCCCCGGAGTCCACCGCCATGTAGACAGGGTTGACCTCCTTGCGGCCCTCGTTGTGTTCGAGGGTACGGAAGAGCACGTTGGAGATTTCGTCACCGGCGTGGGTCCAGATGTCGATGATCTTGTTGTAACGCTCGCCGTCCGTGATGATGCCGCGACGGCGCTGCTTCTCCACGTCGGAGATTTGCTTGTACGCCATTTCAAGCTGCACCTTCTTCTCGCCCGGGATGATCATGTCGAAGATCCCGATGGAGATGCCGGCACGCGTCGCCTCGGTGAACCCAAGGGTCTTCAGGCGGTCCAAGGTCTCGACCGTGCCTTGCTGGCCGGCGAGCTGATAGGTCTTGAGGATGATGTCCGAGAGTTGTTTCTTGGATGCCACCTTGTTGAAGAAACCCATGCCTTCAGGCCAAATTTGGTTGAAGCGCACACGGCCTGGAGTCGTCTCGATGATGCGTTTTTCCGCGTCGCCGAAGAACGTCTTCTTGCCGAAATCAGGGTTCTTGAAGCGGATGCGGTCGTGGGTCTTAATGGAACCCTCAGTCACCGCGAAGTCCACCTCCGCGGCCTCGCCGAAGAGCGGCAGGCGGGCACCTTCCACCGGCTTTTGGCCGCCGATGGCGCGGGGGTTCTGCGTGATGTAGTAGCAGCCCAAGGTGATGTCCTGCGCGGGCGTGGTGATCGGCTTGCCGCTCGAAGGCGAGAAGATGTTGTTGGGAGCCAGCATGAGCATGCGGGCCTCCATCTGCGCTTCGATGGACAGCGGGACGTGCACGGCCATCTGGTCGCCGTCGAAGTCCGCGTTGTAGGCGGTGCAGACGAGCGGATGGATGCGGATGGCCTCGCCCTCGATCAGCATCGGCTCGAAAGCCTGGATCGAGAGGCGGTGCAGGGTGGGGGCGCGGTTGAGCAGCACCGGGTGGCCCTTGGTCACCTCTTCGAGGATGTCCCAGACCTCCGGCGTCTGGCGCTCGATCATCTTCTTGGCCGAGCGGACGGTGTGGACGTAGCCCATCTCCTTCAAGCGGCGGATGATGAACGGTTCGAAGAGCACGAGCGCCATCTTTTTGGGCAGGCCGCACTGGTGCAGCTTGAGTTCCGGCCCGATCACGATGACCGAGCGGCCCGAGTAATCGACGCGCTTGCCGAGCAGGTTTTGACGGAAACGGCCACCCTTGCCCTTGAGCATGTCGGAGAGCGACTTGAGCGGACGGTTGCCGGCACCCGTGACGGCGCGCCCGTGGCGGCCGTTGTCGAACAAAGCGTCGACGGCCTCTTGGAGCATGCGTTTCTCGTTACGGATGATGACATCCGGCGTCTTGAGCTGGAGCAGGTTCTTCAACCGGTTGTTGCGGTTGATGACACGGCGGTACAAATCGTTAAGGTCCGACGTGGCGAACCGGCCGCCTTCCAACGGCACGAGCGGACGCAGGTCGGGCGGGATGACCGGCAGCACTTCGAGCACCATCCACTCCGGGCGGGTGCGCGACTGCGAGAAGCCGAGCACGAGCTTCAGGCGCTTGGCCAGACGCTTGCGGATCTGCTTGCTCTTGGTGTTGAGCATCGCCTCTTCGAGTTCCTTGGCGATGGTGGCTAGCTCGGCACGGGTGAGAAGTTCCTTGATGGCCTCGGCACCCATGCCGGCGCGGAAGTTGTCGCCGTACTGGTCCTGCGCCTCGCGGTACTCGGCTTCGTTGAGAAGCTGGGTCTTCTGGAGCGGGGTCTGGCCGGGGTCGATGACAACGTAGTCCTCGTAGTAAATGACGCGCTCTAACTGCCGGGCGCTCATGTCGAGCATCAGGCCCAAACGGGAGGGCATGCACTTGTAGAACCAGATGTGCGACACGGGCACGGCCAGTTCGATGTGGCCCATGCGCTCGCGGCGCACGCGGCTCAAGGTGACTTCCACGCCGCAACGGTCGCAGATGACGCCCTTGTGCTTGATGCGCTTGTACTTGCCGCACGAGCATTCCCAGTCGCGCGTGGGTCCGAAGATGCGTTCGCAGAACAAGCCGCCCTTTTCGGGCTTGAACGTGCGGTAGTTAATCGTCTCCGGGTTCTTGACCTCGCCCTTGCTCCAGGAGCGGATCGAATCGGGCGAAGCCACGGTGATGCCGACCTGGTCGAAACCGACGGCGCGCTCTTCACCGAAAATCTCACGAAGGTTGTGTTCGTTCATAAGTGCTGGTGGGGACCGCCCGGGTTAGTGGCGGCCAAAATCTGACACTAACTATCCGAAAAATTGTTGATCGATACTTTCTGACGGAAGCTTTTCGCTCCACAAGACGCGTGCGGGGAATGAACCCTGCACGCGCCGTAATATCCTGCTTGCTCAGTTGGAGGCTTACGCCGCGTTCGCGTCCGCGTAGGTCGGCGTATGACCGCCCACCTTCACGTCGAGGCCGAGGCTCTGCATTTCTTTGATGAGCACGTTGAAGCTCTCCGGCGTGCCGGCTTCGAGCGAGTTGTCGCCCTTGACGATGGACTCGTAGATGCGCGTGCGCCCTTGAACATCGTCGCTCTTGACGGTCAGCAGTTCCTGCAGGGTGTAAGCTGCGCCGTAGGCTTGCAGCGCCCAGACCTCCATCTCGCCGAAGCGTTGACCACCGTACTGCGCCTTGCCGCCCAGCGGTTGCTGGGTCACGAGGCTGTATGGGCCGACCGCACGGGCGTGGATCTTATCCGCGACCAAGTGGCCGAGTTTGAGCATGTAAATGTAGCCTACGACGATCTCCTGATCAAACGCGTCGCCGGTACGTCCGTCGAAAAGCCGGCTCTTGCCGTTGGTCTGGACCCACTTGTAGCCGTCCACTTTACCGGCCTGCTTGAGGTAGTCCTGGATCTTCTCCTCGTTGATGCCGTCGAAGACCGGGGTCGCCACCTTGAAGCCCAGCGCCTTGGCCGCCACGCCGAGGTGCGTTTCAAGCACCTGACCGACGTTCATGCGGCTCGGGACACCGAGCGGGTTGAGGCAGATCTCCACCGGCGTGCCGTCCGCGAGGTACGGCATGTCTTCCTCCGGCACGATCCGGGCGACGACGCCCTTGTTGCCGTGGCGACCGGCCATCTTGTCGCCGACGCTGAGCTTGCGCTTGCTGGCGATGTAGACCTTCACTTGCTTGATGATGCCAGGGTCCACCTCGTCGCCCGCTTCCACGCGGTCGATGGCGCGCTCCTGCTCCATGTCCAGTTCCGAGAACTTGCTTTCGTAGCTCTGGATGATTTCCTGGATCTTGTTGCGGATCGGGGAAGGGTCGATGTCGATGTGGTCGTGAACGCCCGCCAGCTTCCGAAGGAGCGTCTTGGTGATCTTGCGGTTGGCCGGGATGATGATCTCGCCCGTCTCCGCGTTGACCACGTCGAGCGGGATCTTCTCGCCCAACAGGACGTTGGACAACGACTCGGTCAACTCGTCGATGAGGTCTTCCTTGCGCTTGCGGTAGTCTTCCGACACCGCCTTGCTCTGGCGCTTGGTCTCGCTCGGCGTCAGCTTGGTTTTAGTGACTTCCTTACGGGAGTTCACCTTGATGTCCATCACGATGCCGTACGTGCCCGAAGGGACCGTCAGCGACGTGTCCTTCACGTCCGCCGCCTTCTCTCCGAAGATGGCGCGCAACAGGCGCTCCTCCGGGGCGAGTTCCGTTTCACTCTTGGGCGTGATCTTGCCGACGAGGATGTCGCCCGGCTTGACCTCCGCGCCTACACGGATAACGCCGTCCGGCCCGAGGTTGCGCAGGGCTTCCTCGCTGACGTTCGGGATGTCCCGGGTGATTTCCTCCGGCCCGAGCTTGGTGTCGCGCGCGCCGATCTCGAACTCGTCGATGTGGATGGAGGTGTAGATGTCCTCCTTGACGACCTTCTCGGAGATCATGATGGCGTCCTCGAAGTTGTAGCCGTTCCATGGCATGAACGCGACGAGCACGTTCCGTCCCAGCGCCAATTCACCCAACTCCGTGTTCGGGCCGTCGGCGAGCACGTCGCCGGCCTTGATCTTCTTGCCCTTCTTGATGATGGGCTTCTGGTTGACACAAGTACCCGCGTTCGAGCGCATGAACTTGCGCAGTTCGTACACGTAGATCCCGTTGTCCGGGTCGTGGCGCAGACGCTTCTTCGGGTCGGGCATCTGACCGTCCTTGGTGACGATGATGAAGTCCGCCGTCACGCTGGCTGCGATGCCATCGCCTTCCGCGACGATCACCGCGCGCGAGTCACGGGCGACCTTGCCTTCCATGCCGGTGCCGACGAGCGGAGACTCGCTGACGAGCAGCGGCACGCCTTGGCGTTGCATGTTCGAGCCCATCAACGCGCGGTTGGCGTCGTCGTGCTCCAGGAACGGGATCAACCCAGCCGCCACGGACACGAGCTGCTTGGGCGAGATGTCCATATAATGAGCCTTGTTCGGCTCCACTTCGAGGAAGTCTCCGCGGTAACGCACGCTGACGGTCGGCGTCGTGAACTTGCCATCCTTGTCCATCGGCGTGTTTGCTTGGGCGACGAGAAAGTGTTCCTCACGGTCAGCCGTCAGGAAGTCGATCTGCTCGGACACCACGCCGTTGTTCACCTTGCGGTAAGGAGTCTCGATGAACCCGAACTCATTGATCCGGGCAAAGGTGCTCATGGACGAGATCAGGCCGATGTTCGGACCTTCCGGCGTCTCGATGGGGCAAATACGCCCGTAGTGCGAGGGATGCACGTCGCGAACCTCGAAGCCCGCGCGGTCACGGGAAAGACCTCCTGGCCCAAGAGCCGACAGACGTCGCTTGTGCGTCAACTCGGCAAGCGGGTTGGTCTGATCCATGAACTGGCTTAACTGCGAGCGGCCGAAGAAGTCACGGATGACTGCGCTCAGCGCCTTCGGGTTAATGAGCTTTTGCGGCGTCATGCCGTCCACGTTCACGTCGAACAGGGTCATGCGTTCCTTGACCAGACGCTCCGTGCGGGCCAAGCCTACGCGGCACTGGTTAGCAAGGAGTTCACCCACCGTACGCACACGGCGGCTGCCAAGATGGTCGATGTCGTCCTGGGTACCCTCGTCGTTGCGCAGGCCGATGAGGTACTTCATCGCGGCGATAAAGTCGTCTGGCTCCAGCACGCGTTTGGCCAGATCGGTCTCCATGGAGAGCTTCTGGTTGAGCTTGTAGCGGCCGACGCGGCCGAGGTCATACTTCTTCGGGTCGAAGAAGAGACGCTTCAGCAGCGCGCGGGCATTTGCCACCGTGGGCGGGTCGCCAGGGCGGAGGCGGCGGTAGATGTCCTTCAGCGCCTCTTCCTCGTCGTGGGCCGGGTCCTTCTTGATGGCTTTGATGACGGTGTCGTCCGTCTTGATGTCCACGACCTGCACGGTCGTCACGCCGAGATCGAGGAGTTGGCGCACGGCCGAGCGGGTCAGCGGCTCGAAGGCACGCGCCACCGTGATCTCCCCGTCGCGCACGTCGGCGATGAGCACCTTTGTGGCGAGGAGTTCGTCTTCCAACTCGTCGCTGAGCGCGAGGTCCTCAATGCTGTAGAACAGCTTCACCAGCGCCTCGTCCGAGCCGTAGCCGATGGCGCGCAGGAACGTCGTCGCCAGGAACTTCCGTCGGCGCTTGCGGCGGTCCAGGTAGATGTAAAGCAGATCCGACGTGTCGAACTGCACTTCCAGCCAGCTCCCGCGGTCCGGGATGATGCGGAAGGAGTACAGCTTCTTGCCGTTCAGATGGATGCTGCTTTCGAACGCGATGCCGGGCGAACGGTGCAATTGCGAAACGACCACGCGCTCGGCCCCGTTGATGACGAACGTGCCCTGCGGGGTCATGAGCGGGATTTCGCCCATGTAGACTTTTTCTTCCTTGGTGCCGCGCTCTTCCTTCAACTGGAAGGTGACGTGCAGCGGCGCGGAAAACGTCTGCCCTTCGCGCTGGGCTTCAAGGGCGGAGAGCTTCGGCTCGCCGATTTCGTAGTGGGAAAAGTCGAGCGTCGCCTTGTCGTCGTAGCTCTCGATAGGAAACACTTCCTTGAAGACCGCCTGGAGGCCGCTGTTTTTGCGCTTGCTAGCGGCGATGTCCTTCTGTAAGAAATCGACGTACGAATTGAGCTGCACCTCGATGAGGTTCGGCGGCTCCTGGGCTTCCTTGATCTTTCCGAAATAAAGACGTTCTGGCATATAGAGAAAGGTCTGGCGCGGGGTTGAGCTTAAGGCAAAACGAAGCCCCCTCCCAAAAACCACCGGGTTTATGGAAGCGGGACGGGGACTTTTAGTAATGTCTGGACACGAAAGGTGCCGGCAAACTCCGTTTGGCGGAAGGACTATCTACGCGTGCGTAGGCGTCATGTCAAACACCTGCGGCAAAAAAGTTGCAGTTCCGTGCATCTTTTTTGCTGCCCGGCACGATTTTAGGCATTCCGCGGCCGTTTTCAACGTCCGGGCAGGGGCACATCGTTGGCCGCCGCCCAGTTGCGGGGGGGGGCGAGGTCGGTGCGTTCCCAACCGGTGAGGATGGAACCGACCGACCGTGCCTGGATCGTCGGCTCACCGATGGACCGCGCCCAAGTCAACGCTTTGACCGGGTCAGCCGGCGCGAGCCGGCTTGCATGGAGCGCCACGGTCTCGTCGCGATCCGGACCGGCCGGGAGGCTGCCAACCCACGCACCCTCGCTGTCGAGGTCGGTACCCGGCCACGCGTTGACGACCGCCTGCCAAGCCGCGGGACGAGCGGAGTCAGCGGCGAGGGTGGCAGCCCAGCGGGACGCCCCGGGTAAGTCCGACTATGCCCAGGCGGCGGCGACGCGGCGGATGGCGTCGCGGCGCGCGCGGCGACTCGGTAACCCAGCAGCCCACTGCGCCGCGGCGGCCGGATCGACCGAAGCCCAGCGGTCGGCGACCAGGCCGACGGTCCCAGTGTAGAGTTCATTGCCCTCGCCGCCGTCGTAGACGCGCTCTTGCAGGTAGGTAGCGGCGTGGGCTGGGTCCCGTTCGGCCCACCCGGCCAGGATGCTCTGCGTCAGGCTGAAGCGCCGCGGGTCGGCAGCGGGAAGGGTCCCGACCCAAGCCAGGGCGGCGGTGGGGCTCTGGCGGCCCCATTCGGCGGCGGCGTCCGCCCCGGCGGCGCG
>CAXTQD010000063.1:0-19300 GCA_964246175.1 uncultured Chthoniobacterales bacterium
CCGCCAGCGCGCGGGTGCGCCCCCACGCCCTTGTAGAAGTGCTGGACGGCGGCGGCGTTGGCGGCGGTGGTGTTGGGCTGCGCGGTGCCCTGTTTCTGGAGGGCTTTGAGTTGTTCCTTGAGCTTCTTGAGCTTGACGGGCAGCACGAGGAGCGGCGGCGTCAGGAGCGACTGCACGAAGACGACCGCGCCCAGGAACAGCGCCAGCCCGCCGAGCACCAGCAACCGGCGCGTGCGCGGCCAACGCTTCCCTCCCAGGTCGAAGAAAACGGGTTTGTTGCCGGCGGTGGAACTCATCAGAAACGGGACGACGGTCGTAAAAAGAAGACGCCCGGCTGGCCGGGGGTATTCACTTAACAGGAATGCCCCGTCGACGCAAGGTCGGTGGTCACTCCGCCTTTGGTTTTGACGGGGCGAGCACCCGGAGGGAACGGCGCGCCACCTGGAAGCGCACCGGCGCGTAGCCGACGAGTTCGCCGTCAGCCTCGAAGGGCACATCCTCCGCGGAGAGAGGATCGACGCTCAAGCCCGTCGTCTGGAAAAAATCCACGTCGCGCAACGCCAGGTGCGTCCCCAGGAACGCGTGCTGGATGTAGCGGATGATATCGAGGTGACCGACGTTCTTGAAGACGAGCACGTCGAGCTTGCCGTCGTCGATGACGGCCTGCTTGAAGACAGCCAGTTTGCCACCGTAGTAGCGGCCGTTACCGACGAGCACGAAGGACCCTTCCCTCTCCTGCCCGTCGTCGCCGATCACGCGGAGCCGCGGCGGACGGCGCGCGGCCACCTTCGCCGCCGAGATGACGTAGCTCAGCGGCCCGAAGCTTTTCTTGGCCGCCCGGTCCACCCCGGCAACCGCCTGTGCATCGAAGCCGACGCCAGCCAACTGGACGAAGTGGTGCGTGTTGGCGCGCGCGAGGTCGATGCGGCGCACGTGCCCGCCGCGGATGATCTCCCAGCAGCGTTTCGGCCGGTTGCTGGGGATGCCGAGTTCGGCGGCGAAGACGTTCATGGTGCCCAGCGGCAGGAGGCCGAGGGTGGCATCGGAACCGGCGAGGCCGTTGACAACTTCGTTGATGGTCCCGTCGCCGCCAGCGGCCACCACGGTGCGAAAACCCTCTCGCACGGCCTCGGCCGCCATCGCCGCGGCGTCGCCCGGACCGCCGGTGGGGCGGATGATGGCGGCGGGGTCGAGCGCCCCGAGCAGATCGCGGAACCGCTCGGCGCGTTCGCTACGCGCGGCGGGGTTGAAAATCACGAGCACGGGCTCGTCGGCACGTGCCGACGAGGATTCCGGCTTCCCTTCCGGACGCGAGCGGCTAGGTTGCTTCAACGTGAGAAAACTCGGCTGGTACGCGTTGCGCGCGGCGGTGGGGGCGTTCGTGCTCGCCAGCGGCGCGCTGCTCGCCGCCAATCTTTATGTGCAATCCCACGGTGTGCAACAGCGGATTCGCACCGGGCTGACGGCGCTGCTGCGCACTCCGGTCAGCCTACGTAAGACGACCGTGACCCCGTGGGACGGCGTCCGCCTGGACGGGGTCACGCTGTACAAGGAGGAAGCCAGCGAGCCGGGCGAGCCAACGGATTTCCTGAACGCGGCCAGCTTCCGGGTCCGGCTGGCGTGGTGGTCGCTCCTGTCTCGGCACGAACTTGTCTTCGAACAGGTATTGATCGACCACCCGCGCTTGACCCTGCGCCAAGATACCCCTAACCGAATGCTGGCGCGAGCAGGGGATCCGGCGGATGAACCGTCGCCCGGTGCCCCCGCGCCCTCGGTCGCGGTGCCGCCGCCGCACACCGCCACTCCGTTCACACCGCCAGCCACGCCGGAGGAGGAACCCGCGCCGTCCGCCCCGGCAAAGTGGCTCCTGCCTCTTATAAAGAGAGCGCGGCTCCGACACGGGGAGGTCGTGTCACTGGACCGCGAGGGACAGGCACTCTTACGGATCGAAGAAATCAATGCGGATGCCAAGACCCCCGATCCGGCGCACGGCACCGGCGCCCTGTGGTTTGCTCGGGCCGGCGGCGAACTGTCCGGCGCGGCGCTCACCGATTATTGGACGGCCTTGGACTATGACGATGCCGGGCTGGCCATCCACGACGGACGCGGGAAAGTCGCCGGCGGCACGCTGACGACCAACGGGCATGTCCGGCCGCAGGGTGGGCGGTGGTCTTTCGCAACCACGGACAAGTTAGAAAACGTGGCGCTCGGCCAACTCACCCGCGCTTCGGCCGAGCAGCCGCCACTGGCCGAGGGCCTGCTGCATGCGAACTTAGACCTGCGTGGGTACGCCGACGACCTGGCCAGCGTCGCTGGCGGCGGGCGGTTGTGGTTGACCGGGGCACGGCTGCGTGATTTTCCGCTGATGAAGATCATCGGCCAGGTGCTGCGCATCCCGGACCTGAGCCAGTTGGAATTCAAGCAGGCGCAGATAGACTACCGCGTGGAGGAGGGCGCGCTCCACATTGATAACCTCGCACTCGCCAGCAACGACAGTCACGTCACCTTGCACGGCCAGTATCTGTTCGCGGAAGACCAACTGGATTTCCACGGTCGTCTGACCATCGACCGCGCCATCAGCCACCAGTTGCCGCAGTTCATCGAGTCCAACTTTACCCGTTGCGGTGCGGAGGCTCCAGGGTGCCGTTACCTGGAGTTCGATCTGACCGGCCCGCGCGGTGACATCAAGTGCAATCTCTACGACCGCCTGACCGCTGGCCCGATGAAAGGGCTTCTCGACAACCTGCTGGCCCCGAAGCCGAAGAACCCGAAGAAGTCTCGTCCCGCGCCCGAGGGCGTCCCACCGAAGCCATGAACCTCGCTTCGCCATGCGCGTGATCGCCGGAAGTGCCGGGGGCATTCCTCTGGCTTGCCCGCGTTGGGACGGGGTGCGTCCAACGATGGATCAGGTGCGCGCGGCGGTGTTCTCCAGCCTCGCCGAACGCGTGCCCGGCGCGCGGGTGCTCGACCTTTTCGCTGGCACCGGTGGACTGGGCATCGAAGCGCTGAGTCGCGGGGCGCAGACCGCCACGTTCGTTGAACGTGACCGGCGGGCGGCCGAATGCGTTCGCAAGAACCTCGTCAGCACGCGACTGGCGGAGGGCGCGGAGGTGGTCTGCCTTGATGTGGGGACGTTTTTGCAACGTTTCGCCAACCGGCCGGACGCCACACCGTACGACCTGATCTTCGCGGATCCACCATACACCCAGCACGATCAGACCGAAGACTTCGTCGCCAAACTGCTCGGCAACGCGGCGTTGGTGCAGGCGTTGAACGCGGACGGTCTGTTCGTTCTTGAAAAATCCCCGCGCCACCCGGTCGAACTGGAAACCAACGGCTGGCTGCCGGTTCGCCAGAAACGCTACGGCACCACCGAGGTCGTCTTCCTGCGCCGCGCATGATCCGCTGGCTCTACAACCTCGCCTTCCCGGTTGCCTTCGCGGCGCTGCTGCCCGGGTACCTGCGGCGGATGGTGCGGCGTGGGAACTACCGGCAGGATTTCTGGCAGCGTTTCGGATTTTACCGCACGGACGTACGGACGCGGTTGGCGGCGGGTCCGCCGCGGCCCTGGCTGCAAGCGGTCAGCGTCGGGGAGATGCTCGTGGCCTTGAAGCTCGTCGCGGCGTTTCGGGAGCGCGTGCCGGGGATGGCGCTGGTGCTTTCCACGACGACGACTACCGGTTACGCTCTCGCCAGGGAGCGTGTCCCGGCGGGAGTGGAGGTCGTCTACACGCCGGTCGATCTGCGGGGTGCGGTGCGGCGGGCGTTCAAAGTGCTGCGTCCCAGCCAACTTGTGATCGTGGACGGCGGGCTGTGGCCCAACCAACTCTGGGAGGCGCGTCGGCGCGGGGTGTCGACGGCGTTGGTGAACGCTCGATTGTCACCCCGGTCGGAGCGACGGTTCCGGCGGTTCCGGCGGTTGGCGGCGGCGATGTTCGGACTGCTCGACCTGGTAGCGGTACCCGACGAACCGGACGTGGCGCGCTGGCATTCACTTGGCGTCCGGGGGGATGCTATCCGCCGGACCGGCAGCATCAAGTTCGACGAGGCGGGCGTGAGCAGTATAAATAGCCCAAACTTAGGTAATTGGCGCCACCGGGTAGGCGTTACGTCCGAAGCGCCGGTCTTGCTAGCCGGCAGTACGCATTCGGGAGAAGAGAAAATCCTGGGTGATGTTTACCAACGATTGCGCCAGGACTTCCCCGGCCTTTTCCTGATTGTGGTGCCGCGCCACGTGGAACGCGCGGCCGAAGTGCGCGCAGAACTGGAAAGTCTCGGCCTGCGGGTGTCGCTCCGGTCCGCTATGGCCGATGGCGACGCGTTGCTCGTCGACACCACTGGCGAACTACGCGCCTGGTACGAGGAGGCCACGGTGGTCTTCGTCGGCAAAAGCCTCACCGCCACCGGCGCTCAGAACCCGGCGGAAGCCATTGCGGCCAGCAAGCCAGTCGTGGTGGGTCCACACACGGAAAACTTCGCCGAACTGGTGTCCGCGCTCCTTTCGGCAGGCGGCATCGTCCAGGTGCAGGACGCGGCGGGCTTGGAAGCGGCCTTGAGGCGTTTGCTGGCAAACGCGGCGGAGGCAGGCGCGATGGCTGAGGCCGGGCGGCAGCAACTCGACGCGCACCGCGGGGCCACGGATCGGACGGCAGGTTTGCTGTTGGCCCAGACAAAAAATTCCGCTTGCTAGCCGGCGGGATCGGTCCCATCTTCCCGACTCCTGGTCCGCCGCAACGCGCGCCGCGTTTGACCCTATCGTCCAGTGGTTAGGACAACGGCCTTTCAAGCCGTGAACACGGGTTCGAATCCCGTTAGGGTCGCCCCTCTAAAGCGCCTTGCGCCAAGCGGTTAGCTAGTGTTTCGCTTTCCGAGCTTACTTTTTCGGACAGCCTTCACGCAATGCCGCGCGTGAATACTAGGACCGAACAGTTCCCGATGATCGTCCGGCGCGGTTCATCGTTCGTCAAAATCTACCGTGAGACAAAAGGGGCGGGCGCATGCTTTCGCGTGAGCTTCTACATGGGCGGTAAGCGATGCGGTCGCAACTTCGCTGATCTTGAAGCCGCGAAGGCGGAAGCAGAGGCGAAGGCGGCCCAATTGTCGCGCGGAGATTTGAACGCGCTGCACATCACCGGGCGGGACCGGCTCGTCTACGGGCGTGCTCTTGACGCGCTCGGACCACTCAGCATCCCACTCGACGCGGCAGCAATCGAATTCGCTGAAGCCAAAAAGCTGCTTGGCGCTTTCTCGCTTGCGGACGCGGCGCGGTTTTACATGCGGCATCATGGGCACGGAATCCACGCGAAAGCCGTTGCTGATGCTGTTGCTGAAATGATCGCCGCGAAGGCTGAAAAAGGCGTCAGTACCGCTTACCTCGCAGATTTGCGCTACCGCCTCGGCGTCTTCGCGGCAGCGTTTCAATGCAACGTCAACAGCATCACGGCAGACGATGTGCGAGAATTTCTCAGCAGATTATCTCTCGCGCCTCGCGGCTACAACAACACCGTCGCTTGCCTCAAGACGTTCTTTCGCTTTGCTCAAAACCGGGCTTGCCTGTCGAAAGAAGCAGATTTGCTGACAAGCATCGAAACGCCGGGAGAAGGCTGCGCCCATCAAAATCTTCACCCCCTCTGAAATGGCGGAAATCCTCCGGCATTGATCGGACGATCTTCGCCCTTGCCTTGCGCTTGCGGCTTTTGCCGGTCTGCGGTCGGAAGAGATTTTGCGGCTGGAATGGGCGGATGCGGACCGTCGCCCCGGATTCATCAAAATTGCAGCGGACATGCAGCCGCCGCGAGCGGTGTGCCTCGGCGATACGGTTGCACGTCGGCCATGCGCTCCGGATGGGCGTGCCACGCGACGCGCTGCGCGAAATCGTGAACCTCCTGACGGTCAGCGCCGGTTTCCCATCGCGCTGAACGCGGCCGCTGAAGTGGCGAAGGTCTTCGCCGAATTCGACGGCCAGACCCCCTGATCCGCATTCCTAGAAGACTATTCTCATGAAACAAACCATTCTCATCACCGGCGCTGGCACTGGCTTTGGCCTCTTGACCGCGCAGACCCTTCTCCGTGCCGGCTACATCGTCTGCGCCGGCATCCGCGAACCCGAAACGCGTAACGCCAGGCGCGCTGAGGAGCTGCGAAGTTACGCCAAAGAGCACGACGGCAGCTTGGAAATCGTGGATCTCGACATCATGAAGGAAGACTCCTGCCGGGCCGCCGTGGAAATGGTCGTCGCCGAATACGACCACCTCGATGTGGTGATCCACAACGCCGGTCATCTCTACATTGGTATTACCGAGGCTTTCACCGCCGAGCAGATTGCCGAAAGGTGAACGTGAAGGCGCTCGGCGCCCATCGGCTCAACCGCGCGGCGTT
The DNA here is from genome assembly GCA_964246175.1 of uncultured Chthoniobacterales bacterium. Classification (GTDB taxonomy): domain Bacteria; phylum Verrucomicrobiota; class Verrucomicrobiia; order Chthoniobacterales; family SZAS-18; genus CAHJWO01. Next base: position 6,379 of record CAXTQD010000063.1, read on the forward strand.
ACCAGTCAGGCGGCGGCAACGCGCGGGCACGCTCGTTTATAATGGCAGTGGCATCTCGCGCGTCGTTGGTCCATTCATGGGGCCTTATGCCGTCGGCAAGCAGGCGTTCGACGCCCTGGCCGAAGCGACGGCTTACGAAGTGAATTCCTTCGGCATTGAGACGGTGATCGTGATGCCCGGCGCCTTTACCGAAGGCACCTCGCACTTCGCCTCGCACGTCGATCCCGAAGATGCGGCAACGCTTGCGCAATACGCCCGCCTCAAGGCCGACCAGGAGAAATACGACTCGGGGTTGGACAAGCTCTTCGAAGGCTGGGAAGCGCCTGCGCAGAGCGTGGCCGACGAGATCGCCCGCGTCCTGGCTTTGCCGCGCGGCAAGCGCCCTTTCCGCACGGAGGTGGACTTCTCCGAATGGCGCGCCGGCGTCTGCAACGTCGTCGCCGAATTTCGAACTGCCTCGCTCTGGGGCCGCATGGGCCTCGGCCATTTGCTTCAACCTAACATCAAGAACCATCTAACATGAAAACTCCCAATTCAACGAACGCAAACCGCGATCTCGAAGGTAAGGTCGCCATCGTCACCGGCGCCGCCAGCCGCATCGGGCTCGCTACTGCACGGCTTCTCATGGAACGTGGAGCTTCCGTCGCGGCCGAAGATATTAACCCGAAGGTGATGGAACTATTCGGCGGTGATGACAAGTCCGTCGGATTCGTCGGCGATGTCAGCGAGGAGCAGGCTGCCATCGATGTCGTCGCGCTGGCGGTCAAGCGCTTCGACAAGCTCGACATCCTCGTTAACAACGCTGCCAGCATCGTCTACAAGAACGCCGTCGAGATGAGCCTCGGCGAATGGGATGCGATTCTCGGCATTACCGCGACCGGCGTGTTTTTGCATTCGCGCGAAGCCCTCAAGGCCATGATCCCGAACAACAGCGGCGCGATTGTGAACACCGGCTCCTACGCCTGCTATCAAACCTTCCCTGGCATCTCCGCCTGCGCGCCGGCCAAGGGCGCTCTCGCGCAGCTCACGCGCACGCTGGCCCTCGAAGCCATCGAGCACGGCATCCGCGTCAATGCGGTTGGCTCGGGTGATGTCGTCACAAACCTCCTCGATACATTCCGCGAAGATGGCCGAGAGTTTCTCGCGGAGCACGGCGAGTAAGCGCCGATCAAGCGCGCCGCTCGACCGGAGGAGATCGCTGAAGTCATTGCTTTCCTGGCGTCTGAAAAAGCCAGCTTCATCATGGGCGCGGTGGTGATGGCCGACGGCGGAATGAGTTGTCGTGATCCAGTAGCCGGATCGCTTGCGCAATGGAGAGTAAGCGGTGTCGGGGAAAGGGTTTTCGGCTCGATCAAATCCGCCGCTATCCAGAGTCTGGACCTGTCGTGCTCGTGATGATCGGCCGCGCGAGGAAGCCCTGGTCGAAGACCGTGGGGAAAGCATTTATGATAACCGTGCAAGCCTCAAACCGCCTCCTGGAAAAACCGTCGCAATTCCTCGATGATTCGCTCCGGTTTCTCTTCGGCCAGGTAGTGGCCACACTCGTCAATCATCACACTGCGCAGGTTCTCCACGAGCGGCCGGATCTCCCCCTCCAGGTTCGCGCCGAAGCTCGCCGTCCCTCCCACCGTCAGCACGGGCATCGGGAGCCTGGTTTTGGCGTGCTCCCGGTTGTGTGCGGCGTCGATCTGATGGGCGCGGAAGTATTCGATGCCCGCGTGTAAAGCACCCGGGGCAGCCAGCCGGCGGGCGTACTCCTCCAGCGCATCCTCCTCCGGCCCGGTCGGGTCGTAGGTCTGCTGGCGCATGAAGTGGCTGACGAACATCTTTTCGCGCCCCGTGATCAGCGCCTCGGCCAGCCCGTTGGGGGCGTCGAAGAGCGGCAGGTGGTACATCCGGGGATACTTGACGGCGTCGTACAAGGCTTCCAAACCCAAGCCCGGCAGCGCCGCCTCCATGAGCACCAACCGGCGCACTTCCGTGGAATAAGCGCAGGCGTAGGCATAGCCGACCATCATCCCAACGTCGTGGCTGACCAGATTGATCGCGCCCAGCCGCAGGTGCTCGACCAAGCGGTGAACATCCGCCGCGACCGTGCGTTTGTCGTAGCCGCCGGAGGGGCGGTCCGTGTCCCCGCAGCCGCGCAGGTCGGGCGCGAGGACGGTGTAGTGTTCGGACAAGGCGGGAATGATCTTGCGCCAGGCGTAAGAGGTTTCCGGGAACCCGTGAAGCAAGACCACGGGTTCACCGGAACCGGCCAGCAGGTAGTGCTGGCGCATCCCATCAAGTTCTACCCGGTGATGGCTGAAGGACTGGTACATCGCTCGTAAATGTGGAGGTTGACGAACTTGACCGCAAGGGCGCGGGGTTGCACAACGCCAGCCATTACGCTGCGACCCAGGTAGCACTGGTCGAGGTGGTGTTCCGCCGCGGCACTCACGCTAAACCTCGGCCGTTGTGCCGCGCTGCCGGTAACGCCTGGTAACGCTCCAGTCTCGATCCTGGGACGGCTGGATTTCATCCACGGGCTGCCTTCCTCCAAGCGGCCTGTACTTGGCCATTGGCACGCTTACCCCCGCCGCGTGGGGGCCGGGGTGGACACCGTTTTTGCCAGCCTGGCTTGCTTGCCCCGGCGGCACGCCGAACATGCGGTGATATCCGCGGCGCAACTGATGACGGCTCGCGTACCCGACGGCAAAAGCCACGTCGGCGGCCCCTTGATCCCGCGTCAGGAGCAGCCGGCGCGCCTCCTGGCGCCGGATGCACTTCTGGAACTGGATCGGGCTCACCGTGGCGACGGCCCGGAAGTGCCGGTGAAAGGTGGGCGTGCTCATACTCGCCATTCGGGCCAGCGCCTCGATGCAAAAGGGTTGTTTGTACTGGCGGCGCAGCAGCCGGGTGACCGGCCGATCTGGGCCGCGCGGCTCGTGGGCCGCAGCCAGGCCTGGAGCGGCTGGGCCGCCGGTCCAACGAGCAGCCGGTAGAGGAGTTCGCGTTCCGCGAGCGGTGCCAGCACCGGAAGGTGCTGCGGCTGGTCGAGCAGGCGGACGAGGTATAACACCGCTTCCAGCAGATCGCCGTCCACCGGGACCGTCACGAGCGGCTGGCCGGAAGGCGCTTCCCCGTCGTCTGATTCTCCTGCCGGCATTTCGAGCAGGAGCGAGGCGAGTACGGTAAGATCGAGAGTCAGGCTGATGCCCAGGTAAGGCCCCTGCACGAGTTTGCTCGTCGTCGGCAGGTTGACCGGGGTGAGCAGGAGCCGCGTGGGGTCGAAGAAGAATTCTTCGCCGCCGAGGAACACCCGCTTCGACCCTGCGCCACGATGCAAAGCCGCGGGTAGCGAGCGGAGGCGACCGGTTCCGTGGACAGACCCGTGCGCGAGATGCTCAGGCGCGCCAGGCGGGTGAAGGCACTATCGCCCGGACAATGACGCTCCAGCAAGGCGCGCAGCTCATCGCTCATGATGCAGGTAAGAAAGCACTGATCGCTTTGGGCAACAAGACGAGAGGAACGGCGCGGGGATTCAGTTGCCCGGTCATGCAAATGCATTCAAAGGTAACGAGTTGGCCAAGCATCTTCTCGCTCGCGCTTGACGCCGTCTTTTGCAGCGGAAATCCATGGGCGTGATTTTTCCATGGGCGGCGGGGTCGGGGGAGAGTGCTGTTTTCGGGGCACATCACCGAGCCACACGAGAAACCTTTTGCCTGCCATGACGAACCATCCGCCAAGCACGCTTCGCAAGCTGCGCCTGTTGACTGCCGCGGTTGCGCTCGTCGCGGCTCCCATTCTCCGGGCGCAAACCCCGGCATCTCCCCCATCCACGGCGGGTCTGGTCTACGTCGTCGCTTTCGTGGACCTTGATCCCAAGCAGGCGGACCAAGCCCTCATCATGCTGCGGGCCTACGGAGATGCCTGTCGCCAGGCTCCAGGCGCAAGGCGCTTCGAGGTGCTGCGCGAACTCGCCCGAACCAACCACTTCACGCTGTTGGAAGCCTGGGACAGCGAGGCCGTCCGGCAGGAACACGAAGTGTCCGAAGCGGCTAAACAGTTTCGCACCCGGCTCCAGCCGCTGCTCGCCAGCCCTTTCGACGAACGCCTGAGCCACCCCGTACCCTTCTAACATCATGCCTGCATCAGCCATCGAACCACCCGGCACCCAAAATCTGGAGGTCAACGGGGTGCGTCTGTCCTACACGGTCCACCAGCCTCAAGGAGCCGCCGGGACGCCAGACCACGCCTCCGTTGCCACGCCGCCGGTCGTTCTGCTGCACGGCTGGCCGGAAACTTCCCACGCCTGGCGCCGGGTCGTGCCCGCGCTGACGGCGCAGGGATTCACGGCCATCGTCCCCGACCTGCGTGGGTTGGGCGAATCCGGGGCGGCCAGAGGACGGTTACGATGTGCGCAACGCCGCGGAGGACATCCACGGGCTCGTGGCCGCGCTGGGGCTCGGGCAGATCGACCTCGTCGGCCATGACATCGGCGCTTGGGTGAGCTACGCCTACGCGTCGGCCTACCCTGCGGAGGTCCGCCGGCTGGTCGTCGCGGACGCGGGCCTGCCGGGCCTGAGCCCCGAGGCGGGCACGCTGGTGTCCGCAGCCGTCAACGTGAAGACGTGGCACTTCGCGTTCAACACCCTGCCGGAATTACCCGAGGCGCTGATTACCGGGCGTGAAGACGTTTACATGCGCTGGCTTTTTGTCCGCAAGGGCTTCCACCCCGACGCGGTGTCGGCCGAGGACGTGGCGGTCTACACGCGCGCCTACCAGCAGCCCGGCGCGATGACGGCCGGGTTCACCTACTACCGCGCCATCTTCGAGAGCGCCCGGCAGAACAAGGAATACGCCAAGACGAAGCTGACGGTGCCGGTGCTCGCGCTGGCGGGCGAGACCGGGGTCAGCGATGCCTTGCGCAAGACGATGGAAGCCGTCGCCACCAACGTGCGCGGCGAGGTCCTGCCCGGCTGCGGCCACTACCTGGGGTCCACGTAGAAAACGGATTTTAAAGCACGCTAAGAGGCGCACGTCATCCAGTCCTGCCCAATCTGGCTGCTGGAGTGGCTACCGAAGTCGATTAGAAGCAGACCGATCAACGCTTGAAAGATGTTGATGGAGGCAAGTTACAGCCGATCGCGATTGGCTGGTCACAGGCAAAACGACCGTCATCGAGGGCTTAACGTGCTTTATAAGCCGTTTTCTACACGGACCCCAACTGCGCATCGACGGAGGGCTCACGCTGGTTTAAAGCATGCTCTTGGGTGCTCCGCCCGCGCTGCGAACCCGGCGGGGTGGCTTTTCATGGCCACTACCGTTACTTCTAAAATCCCTCCGCTGCTGGGGCGTTCGCCGGATCAAAAATCAGTAGCTGGCCCTGTCGTCGGCTTCGAGCCATTGGAAGGTCGTCGTCGTGGCCGGGTCGAGACCGAGCTTGCCCACCCTCCACGCGAAGACCTCCCCTTCACCGGATCGGGGTACATGCTGACCGCGTCGTGCAGTTGCGGCAGCACCACGCGCACGCTCGCGATCCCACGCAGGGAGCGGAGCTTTTCCTCCAGCGCGGCGATCTGGTCCTCGACCGGAGGTTCGACCAAGGGCGCGACGGCTTGTCTTTGCAAGGTGGCTGGGATGCGAACACCCGAAACGAACCTTGACGGGCGGAAGGAGAGTCGAAATGAATCTGGAACCCCTCTTCGTTATGCCTACCGCCGAAACGCGAACGTCCTTGGTCCGCTGGTCCGCCGTGCTCGTGCCCGGCGGCCTGCTCTACTTCGCGCCTCTCGGTCAGCTGCCGCCAGGGTCCCGCCACCTGCTGGCCGTCTTCGTGGCCACCATCTTCGCCCTGACCGCGCGCCCGGTGCCGGCCGGCGTCATGGCGCTGCTTTCCATGACTCTCCTCGTCCTCACCAGCACCTTGCCACTGGCGACCGCCCTAGCCGGCTTCGGCAACGCCACGGCCTGGCTGATCCTCTCGGCTTTTCTTTTCGCCGAAGCCGTGCGGCAAACGCGGCTGGGCCTCCGCGTCGCCTACTTCCTGATCGGCCGCCTGGCCCGCAACTCGGTGATGCTCGGGTACGCCGCCGCCGCCTCCAACCTCGCGCTCGCCCCCTTGGTGCCCTCGGACACCGCGCGCAGCGGGGTCGTCGCGCCGGTCCTGCACGACGTGGCGCGGGTGCTCGGCTCGGAACCCGGCCCGACCGCGGCGCGCATCGGCTCCTACCTCACCCTGGCGGGCTTTCACACCAACTACCTGGCGTCCCTGTTGTTCCTGACGAGCATGGCGGGCAACCCGCTGGCCGCGCGGTTCGCGGCGGACGCGGCGGGCGTCGAACTGTCCTGGGCGCGCTGGGTGTTGGCGGCCTGCGTGCCCGGGTTGATCTCCTTCGCGCTGGCGCCGTGGTTGCTGCACAGCCTCGTGCCGCCGCAGTTGCAAGACATCTCACACGCCCGGCGCTTCGCCCGGGAAAAACTGGCTGTGCTCGGCCCGATGTCCCGCCGCGAGAAGATCCTCCTGCTCATTCTGGGCGTGGTCATCGCGGGCTGGATCACCTCGCCGTGGCACCGGCTCGACAACGCCGCGGTGGCACTGGCGGGGGTCTGCCTGCTCCTTCTAACCGGCGTGCTTCCCTGGGAGGATTTGACCGGGAGCGCGCGCGCTTGGGAGGTGCTGATCGTGTTCGCGCCGCTGCTCATGATGGCCGGCGAACTCAGCCGGCAGGGCGTGACGGGCGCGCTTGCCAGCGCGGGCCTCGGGCACCTGCGGGGCTGTCCCTGGCCGTTTTCGCTGGCTGTTTTGGCGCTGGGCTATTGCTACGCACATTATCTCTTCCCCAGCCTGACCGCGCACGTCACCGCCCTGTACCCCAGCTTCCTGGGCGCGGCGCTACTCCTCGGCGTGCCCGCGCCCCTGGCGGCGTGGACCCTGGCGTTCCTCTCAAACCTCAACGCCGGGCTGACACATTACGGAACCGGCTCGGCCCCCCTGTACTTCGCCGGCGGCTACCTGTCGCACCGCGAATGGTGGGCGGTGGGGTTCGTCGTGACTCTGGCAAACCTCGCCGTCTGGCTAGGGGTCGGGCCGCTGTGGTGGAAGTGGGCTGGATTATGGTGAGCCGGTCAATCCAGGGGGGAAGGTAGAGCGGTGGGGAACATCTCGGCAGGCCGCTCCGAACCGGAAGCGTCCCGCAACGGGATGTCACAGAAGATCCGCAGGCCGCCCCGCCGGTTCCCCGCCTCGGCCCGGATCGTTCCGCCGTGCAGACCGACGATGCTGCGGCAAATCGCCAACCCCAAGCCGCTTCCGCTGGCCTGATGGGCATCTGCGTCGGGACCGACGCGCACGAACCGCTCGAAGATGCGTTCGTGCTGCCCGGCGGGCACCCCGGGCCCTTCGTCTTCGACCGCCAGTCTCCACACGTCCACGGTGAAGAGCGACTCCAAGGTCAGCAGACTGCCCGCAGGTGCCACCCGGAGCGCATTGGTCACGAGATTGAGCAGAACCTGGCGCATCCATTTGGGATCGAAGCGCACCGGCTCGCCGCTCTCGCAGGTTTCCTGGAAACGGACCCCGACGTGCTCTGCCAGAAGCTGAACGTCTGGCGTCAGGGAAGCCAGGAAAGCGCGCGGGTTTTCCCGGCGAAACTCCACCGCCACCGCGCGGGCTTCTGCCCGGGAGAGAAAGAGCAGATCGTCGACGATCTGGTTGAGCCGGGAGACTTCTTCCAACTGGCTGCGGATCGCTTCCTCGTGGTCGGGGGTCAGCCCGCCCTCGGTCAGCAGTTTTTCCGCGTGGAGGCGGACGAGCGAGAGCGGCGTCTTCAACTCGTGCGAGGCTTCCGCGCTGAAACGCTGGATCTGGTGAAAGGAAGATTCCAGCCGGTCGAACATGCTGTTGAGCAGCCGTGCCAGGCCGGAGATTTCGTCCTGCACGCCCGAGACGGGGATGCGCTCGCCCAGGTTGTCGGAGCGGATGCGGTCGGCGGTTTCCTGGATGACCCGGATCGGGCGCATGGCGATCTTGCTGAGGACCAGGCCGCTGGTGAGACTGACCAACAGCGCCAGGCAGACGAGCGCGAGGCTCACCTGCGCGTAGCCCGTCATCACCGTCCGCACGCTGGCTTCCGCGGCGGTCTCGCTCGGGAGCGGTTGCCCACCGCGTCCGACGCCCTCGAACAAAGCGAGGCTTTCCACCATGTGCTGGTGCAGAAGATAGTAGCCCACCGCCAGCAGCGCGAATAGCGTCGTGGTGGAAACGAGGCAGTAAAGCAGGGCTAGACGGACGCCGATGGTCTTCATGGTCGGTCACTTTCGATCCGGAACACGGCTGCAACCGCCAAGCCGTGCACGGAACCTAGAGAAGTTGGTAGCCCACTCCGCGCAAAGTCTTAAACAGCGGCGGGGCCAGTGGTTTTTCCAACTTCGCGCGCAGCTTGCTCATGTAAACGTCGAGCAGGTTGGCGTCGGCGTCGCACTGGGATTCCCAGACCTTCTCGCAGATGAAGGTGCGCGAAAGCGTCCGGCCCGGGTGGCGCAGGAAGGTTTCCAGCAGGGCGTATTCGCGGTTGGTCAGTTCCTGCGCCTGGCCGTCGAGTTGCACCGAGCGTTCGACCAGGTCCATCCGCAGGCTGCGGTGTTTGAGCACGGTGTCCTTCACCGCAGACTGCCGGCGCAGCAGCGAGCGGACCCGCGCGAGCAGTTCTTCCAGGCTGAAGGGTTTCGCCAGGTAATCGTCCGCGCCGAGATCGAGGCCCCTGACGCGGTCCTTGACCGCGTCCCGGGCGCTGAGGATCAGCACGGGCTCGTTGAACCCATCGCGCCGCCAGCCGCGCAGCAGTTCCAGGCCGTCGCCGTCCGGCAGGCCGAGGTCGAGGATGACGGCATCATAGTGGTCCACGCACAGCGCGTCGCCCGCCGCCGCGCAGCTCTGCACCCACGTCGCCGTGTAGCCGCTCTCGGACAGGCCTTTCTTCACGAACTCCCCGAGCCGGCGTTGATCTTCGACGAACAGAATTTTCATGGGGGGACGCGGTGCGCCGTGCCTCACCAAACCACAAGCCGGTGAACCGTCCAGCCCGCAACCGTTTCCTGAAAAATCTTTCAGGCTGAGTTAAGCGTGGGTTCAGGCAAACGGATCAAGGTAGGAGGATGATTCCCTCCCTTTCATCGACCCTTCCCTCCTCTTTCGATTCTTCGGCGGACCCGACCGCCGACGCTGCGACGACCACCGAAGCCATCCCCCAACATCCGTTCACCCGCAACAGGCCCCTGCTCAAATGGGTGGATAAGATGGCGGCGTTGCTCCAGCCGGATTCCATCCACTGGGTGGACGGCTCGCAGGAGGAGTACGACGCGCTGTGCGCGCAGATGGTGGAAGGCGGCACCTTCGTCAAGCTCAACGAGGCGCTCTGGCCGGGCTGCCACTACGCCAAGAGTGACCCCGGCGACGTGGCGCGCGTGGAAGACCGCACCTTCATCTGCTCGCTTTCCAAGCACAGCGCCGGGCCGACGAACCATTGGCGCGATCCTTTCGAGATGCGCCGCACGCTCAAGGAGCTTTTCAGCGGCTGCATGCGCGGGCGCACGATGTACGTGCTGCCGTTTTCCATGGGGCCGGTCGGCTCGCCCATGTCGCAGCTCGGCGTGCAGTTGACCGATTCGCCCTACGCGGTGGTCAACATGCGCATCATGGCGCGGGTCGGCCTGCCGGTTTACAAGGAGATCGACGCCGACAAGAAACGCGTGGTGCCCTGCGTACACTCGGTGGGCGCGCCGCTCGCTCCGGGGCAAGCCGACGTGCCCTGGCCGTGCAACAAAGAGAAGTACATCGTCCATTTCCCCGAAACGCGGGAAATCTGGAGCTACGGCTCGGGCTACGGCGGCAACGCGCTCCTGGGTAAAAAGTGTTTTGCCTTGCGCATCGCCTCGGCCCTGGCGCGCGATGAGGGCTGGATGGCCGAGCACATGCTCATTCTCGGCGTCGAGAACCCGCAGGGCGAGAAGACCTACGTGGCGGCGGCGTTCCCGAGTGCGTGCGGCAAGACCAACTTCGCCATGCTCATTCCCCCGCCGCACTTCCAACAGGAAGGATGGAAGGTCACGACGGTGGGCGACGACATCGCCTGGATCAAGCCCGACGCGCAGGGCCGCCTGCGCGCCATCAACCCGGAGGCCGGTTTCTTCGGCGTGGCACCCGGCACCAGCGCCAGGACCAACCCCAACGCCATGGCCGCGCTGGCCAAGAACACCATCTTCACCAACGTGGCGCTCACGCCCGAAGGCGGCGTGTGGTGGGAGGGCATGACCGACGAGCCGCTCGCCGAGTGTCTGGACTGGCAAGGCAAACGCTGGACGCCCGACATCGCCCGGGAAACCGGCGCGAGGGCCGCGCACCCCAATGCTCGCTTCACATCACCCGCCGCGCAGTGCCCGACGATGGACCCCGACTGGGAAAAGCCCGAGGGCGTGCCGATCAGCGCGTTGATCTTTGGCGGACGGCGCGCCACGACGCTGCCGCTCGTCTACCAGGCGACGAACTGGAGCAGCGGCGTCTATCTCGGCGCGACGATGGGCAGCGAGATGACCGCCGCCGCGGCGGGCGCGCTCGGCCAGGTGCGCCGCGACCCGATGGCGATGCTGCCCTTTTGCGGCTACCACATGGGCGACTACCTGCGGCACTGGATCAACATCCAGCGCACGCTCAGCGAGACGCCGCGCATCTTCCACGTCAACTGGTTCCGCAAGGGGGACGACGGCCGCTTCCTGTGGCCTGGCTTCGGCGAGAACATGCGTGTTCTCAGGTGGATCACGGACCGCGTGCATGGCCGGGCGAAGGCCAAGGAAACCGCCCTGGGTTGGCAGCCGCGCTACGAGGATGTCGACTGGGCGGGCCTCAACTTTTCGTCGGCCCAGTTCGAAGACCTGCAAAGCATCGATCCCAAGGCTTGGCGCCGGGAACTGCTCGGCCAGGAAGAGCTGTTTCTCGATCTGCACGACCACCTGCCCAAGGAACTGCTCTTCGAGCGCGAACTGCTTATCTGCCGCCTGTAGCCGCTCCCGGTGCAACCGCCACGTCGAGTCCGCCACCGTCCACGCCCGGACAACTCCAACGCCATCCGGGTGGACGAGTTCGACCTGACGACCAAGTTCTAGCTCCGGCGCGGCCCGCACGCTCCCTCCACCAGGACAAACTTCACTGCCACCACCCTCATCCTCCCGCCTCCCATGAACAATCATCCCCCCGCTGCTTCTACGAGATCGACTATCGCCACCGTGTTCCGCGTCACCAGCGGGAACTTTCTGGAGATGTACGACTTCTTCCTGTTCGGCTTCTACGCCACGCACATCGCCGCCGCCTTCTTCCCGGTCAAGAACGAGTTCGCCTCGCTGATGCTGACCTTCGCCACCTTCGGCGCGGGCTTTCTGATGCGGCCCCTGGGCGCGCTGATCCTCGGCTCCTATGTGGATCGCATCGGACGGCGGCGAGGCCTCATGACGACGCTCGGCATCATGGCGATGGGTACGGTCCTCATCGCCTGTGTGCCGGGCTACGCCACCTTCGTGCGGCTCACGCCGGGCTGGCCCACGTTGGGTCTGCTTGCCCCGTTGCTCGTGCTCGTCGGGCGGCTGCTGCAAGGGTTCTCCGCGGGCGTGGAACTAGGCGGCGTGTCCGTTTACCTCGCGGAGATGGCGACGCCGGGGCACAAGGGATTTTACGTGTCCTGGCAGTCGGCCAGCCAGCAGGTGTCCATCGTCCTGGCCGCGCTGCTCGGCTACGGCCTGAACCGGACACTCTCCGAAGGACAGATCGCGGATTGGGGCTGGCGGGTGCCGTTCCTCATCGGTTGCCTGATCGTGCCGTTTCTGTTCTTCATTCGCCGCTCGTTGCAGGAAACCCCCGAGTTTCTGGCGCGTGCCCACCGGCCGGGTGCCTCGGAGGTGTTCCGCTCCCTGGCGGCAAACTGGCGCGTGGTGCTGCTCGGCGTGCTGCTGGTGGCGATGACCACCACGTCGTTTTACCTCATCACCGTGTACACGCCCACCTTCGGGCGCAAGGTGCTCAAACTCTCCGAGGTGGACAGCCTGCTGGCCACCCTCTGCGTGGGCGTGTCCAACTTCCTGTGGCTGCCCGTGATGGGTGCGCTCTCCGACCGCATGGGCCGCCGCCCGATGCTGCTCGTGTTCACGACGCTGACGCTGCTCACCGCCTACCCGGTGCTGGCGTGGCTGGTGGCCGCGCCCACCTTCGGCAAGATGCTCGCCGCCCTGCTCTGGCTCTCGTTCCTCTACGGCTCGTACAACGGGGCGATGGTCGTCGCGCTGACCGAGGTGGTGCCCGCCGCGGTGCGTACCGCCGGGTTCTCGCTGGCTTACAGCCTGGCGACGGCGCTTTTCGGCGGATTTACCCCGGTGATCTGCACTTGGCTGATCCGGCAGACGGGCAACAACGCCGCGCCGGCTTTCTGGATGATGTTCGCCGCCGCCTGCGCCCTGGCATCCACCGTCGTCGTCTACCGGCTTCGTCCGTTGGTCCAGCCGTCCCCCGGTACCGTCGCCGTACCGGCGTAGGGACCGGCCGCCGCCGAAAGCCATCAGAGGATTATCTTCATGGAAACAAAGCCACACCCACAAACCGCCGGTGAACTCCTGGTCCGCTGCTTGGAGAACGAGGGCGTCGAGTACGTCTTCGGCATCCCCGGCGAGGAGAACATCGACATCATGGACGCGCTGCTCGACAGCACGATCCGCTTCGTCACCACCCGCCACGAACAGGGGGCGGCCTTCATGGCCGACGTGTACGGCCGCCTGACCGGCCGCGCCGGTGTCTGCCTGGCGACGCTCGGACCGGGGGCGACGAACCTCATCACGGGCGTCGCCGACGCCAACCTCGACCGCGCCCCCGTCGTCGCCATCGCGGGCCAGGGCGCGACCC
>CAXTQD010000064.1:0-19283 GCA_964246175.1 uncultured Chthoniobacterales bacterium
CGTCACCGCATCCTTGGTGATCAGCCGCGCCAGCTTGTGCGTGGCGACGCCGAGCAGCGGCAGGTCGCTCACGGCCGGGGCTTTCTCCGGCAGCTTCGTGCCCGAAAATCGCACCGCCCCGCCAACCCGGTGACGAACGCACCGAACACTCCCGTGAGGGTCAGGTACGAACCGAGCGGCTCCTGTTTGTCGGAATATGCGTTGGAAAATCTTGGGCGACGTGCGCAGCGGAGGAAGTAGGCGCCATGTTGCCCATGTGAACGCTCCGGGAGACCGGGTCGGGCGCGTCCGGTGCGAGTTCCGCGCGCGTTAAGTGGGCTATGACTCAGACCCAAAAACCTCGTGTGATCGTCGTCACCGGAGCCTCCGCTGGCGTGGGCCGGGCCACCGCGCAAATGTTCGCCCGCACGGAGGGGGCGTGGATCGGTCTGCTGGCCCGCGGCGAAGACGGCCTGGAAGGCGCGCGCCGCGACGTAGAGGCGCTCGGCGGCCGGGCTCTGGCGATCCCATGCGACGTGGCCGATGCGGACGCCGTCGAGGCTGCGGCGGCGCGGGTAGAGGCGGAGTTCGGGCCGATCGACGTATGGGTCAACAACGCCATGGCCAGCGTGTTCTCGCCGGTCAAGGAGATGACGGCTGAGGAGTTCCGGCGGGTGACGGAAGTGACGTACCTCGGCACCGTCCACGGTACGCTGGCGGCGTTAAAGCGAATGGGACCGCGTGACCGCGGGCACATCGTACAGGTTGGCAGCGCGCTGGCTTACCGTGGTATCCCGCTCCAAGCGGCCTACTGCGCGAGCAAGCACGCCACACAGGGCTTCATGGATTCCCTACGCGCGGAGTTGATCCACGACAAGAGCCGCATCGTGGCAACGATGGTGCAACTGCCTGCGCTCAACACCCCGCAGTTCGGCTGGGTTAAAAGTCGACTACCACACAAGGCACAACCCGTGCCCCCGATTTACCAGCCCGAAGTTGCGGCTGAAGCAATTGTCTTCGCCTCTAAGCACCGCCGCCGCGAGATTTATGTCGGTCTACCGACGGTGATTGCTATTCTTGGCAACCGCGTCCTACCTGGCCTTGGCGACTGGTATCTCGGCAAAACCGGCTACCAGGGCCAACAGACCGCCGAACCCGAGCAGCCTAACCGGCCCGACAATCTATATAAACCACTTCCTGGCGATGCTGGTGCCCACGGTCGATTCGACAACAAGGCTGCGGGGTTCAGCCCGCAACTCTGGACCAACCTGCACCGCGATTGGGTGCTCGGTGCAGGTCTTCTCGCCGTCGTGGCGACGGTGGGCTCGATCCTTCTCGGCTGGAAAAAGCGGTAACGCGAGCGCAGTTATTGCTGGCCCGACGATTGACGGCTGTTCGCGCCCGTGGAGCGGGAGCCCGGGATGCCCTGACCAGCCGGATCGGTGTTCGGGTTTACGGGAGTACCGCTGCTGTGATTGAACTTGGTGTTGGTGCTGCTGTCGCCGGCGGTGCAACCACCCAAAAGCGAGAGGCCGCAAAGCGTGAGCGCCAAGAAGGTTCGGGAAAGAGGAAGATTTGTCATTAATGACCATTCGCCGCCGTGTGGTCAGGCGGTTGCGGATAATTCGTTGGGCAAGAGGAAATTTCCTCGGACGCTGTCTCCTTCCGACTTGCTCGGAGCCTTGCTCCGCACAGAGTAGAAGTGTCCGCTATCCCGCTGCAAATCCGCCCTCTCATGCCTTCCCCTGCGTTTCCCGACACCACTAAAATCCCCTACGAAGGACCAAGTTCCAAGAACCCGCTCGCCTTCAAACACTACGACGCCGACGAACTCGTCGAAGGCAAGCCGATGCGCGAGCATCTGCGTTTCTCGGTGGCGTATTGGCATACCTTTCGCGGCACGGGCAACGATCCCTTCGGCCCCGGCACGGCGCTGCGCCCGTGGGATGACGGCACCGCTTCGCTCGACAACGCGACCAACCGTGTGCGGGTGGCCTTCGAGTTCATGGAAAAACTCGGCGCGCCCTTTTACGCCTTCCACGACCGCGACATCGCGCCGGAGGGCAAGTCTCTTGCAGAGACCAACCGCCATCTCGACGCCGTCGTCGCCGTGCTCCAAGAGGAGCAGGCGCGCACGGATATCAAACTGCTCTGGGGGACGGCGAGCCTGTTCACCAACCCGCGTTTCGTCCACGGCGCGGCCACGAGTCCGAACGCCGAGGTGTTCGCCTACGCCGCGGCGCAGGTGAAAAAGGCTATCGAAGTCACCCACGCGCTCGGTGGCGCGGGCTACACTTTCTGGGGTGGCCGTGAGGGGTACTCGACGCTCTGGAACACGGACATGAAGCGCGAGCTGGATCACCTCGCGCGCTTCCTGCACCTCGCGGTGGACTTCAAGAAATCCATCGGGTTCCAGGGGCAGTTCTACATCGAGCCCAAACCGAAGGAGCCGACCAAGCACCAGTACGACTCGGACGCGGCGGCGTGCCTGAACTTCCTGCGCGAGTACGGGCTCATGGACTCCTTCAAGCTCAACTTGGAAACCAACCACGCCACGCTCGCTGCCCACTCGATGCAGCACGAATGCGAGGTCGCCGTCAATGCCGGGGCGCTCGGCAGCGTGGACGCGAACACGGGGGACCCGCTGCTAGGTTGGGACACGGACCAGTTCCCGACGAACATCTACGAGACGACGGCGGTCATGCTCAGCGTCCTGCGCATGGGTGGGTTCACGACGGGCGGGCTGAACTTCGACGCCAAGGTGCGGCGCGAGAGCTTCGAGCCGGTCGACCTGTTCTATGCGCACATCGGCGGTATGGACGCGTTCGCACGCGGGCTGAAGATGGCGGCGGCCATCCGCGCCGACGGCCGGCTGGCGGAGATCGTTCGGGACCGCTACGCGTCGTGGGACCGTGGGCTGGGCGCGGAGATCGAGGCAGGCGGGCACACGTTCGACTCCCTGGAAAAGATCGCGCTTGCCAACCCTGACCCGGTGCAGCGGCACTCGGGAAAGCAGGAGTTCATCGAGAACCTGCTCAACGATTTCGTCTGAAGCAGGCCGCGTGGCGGAAGGTACGGTTATTTCGCCTCGGCGATGGGTTGGTACTGTCCATAGCCTTCTGCCACGAGCCGGTCGGCCGGCACGAAACGCAACGCGGCCGAGTTGATGCAATACCGTTGCCCCGTCGGTGGCGGTCCGTCGTCGAAGACGTGCCCGAGGTGCGAGTCAGCTTGCTTGGAACGCACCTCCGTGCGGCTCATCAGAAGACTGCGGTCGGTTTTTTCCACCACGTTGCCAGATTCTAGCGGCCGGAAGAAGCTCGGCCAACCCGTGCCGCTCTCGAACTTGTCCTGCGAGGAAAACAGCGGTTCGCCGCTCACCACGTCCACGTAGATGCCTGCGGCGTGGTTGTTGCAGTAGGCGTTGTGAAAGGGCGCTTCTGTGCCGTTCTGCTGGGTGACGTAGTATTGTTCCCGCGTCAGGCGCTGGCGCAGGGCTTCGTCGTCTGGTCGGAGCGTCCGGGTGGGTGTTGGCCGGACAGAGCGCAACATCAACACGCCCGTCGCCACAATCAATCCTGCGACGGCCAACGTCCATAGCCAGCCAGGCAGCCGGCTGGAGCCGTGCGGTTCGTCTAACATCAGGAGAGGAGTCAGCTTCATGGGGGACGGATGAACCTATAATCTATCACCGTTTGCGCACGTGGAGTACCGAGATTAGTGAAAAAGACCGATGGCCAAGAGCATAGAGACTCTGCAAACGGTCGCGGCAGACCCGCAAGTCGTCGCGTTCGTGGTGGGACGTTCAAGCGCCTGGGCGTTCACGTGCGCGACACGGGCGAGGCGTTCACGTGCGTTCACTGCGGCGACCGGATCGACTTCGAGGATCGCATCGTCCACGGTCGCGCCGACTACACCGTGGAAGTGGAGTCCGCTGGGCTCGAACGTCTCGGCCAGCAGGTGCAGACGGGGGCGTTTGACGAGACGGAGAAGTTCCGCGTTGTGCGTGTCCTGTTCACGCCCGCCACGGCAGCCATGCTCACGGAGCCGCCCGTGCTCTCGCACCTGCTCGTGCGGCGACTGGCCGGCGTGGAAAACCTCATCCACGTGCGTCTGGTCGCGCCGACGCCTGGCACGCACACCCTTGTCTACGCCGCCAGGCAGTGGCTCGTGTTCCCAGGACTGCACGGCCGGGCGCGGCGAACTTCCACCCTGTCCACCGAGGAGGCGCTCGACTACCAGCGGCACGTCTTCGCCGCCGTGCGGACGGATGGGGAGACGGAACGGTTTCGCCAGGCTGCCGCCGTGACCACCCGCCACGGCGAACTGACCGATGGGCGCTTCACGATGGAGGGTAATCACGTCTACCTGCAACTCGACTTCTTCACCGCCGACGCCGCCGGGCAGAACATGGCGACCATCGCCGCGCAGGCGGTCTGCGCCGACATCGCCGCGCGCTGCCCGGTCCGGCCGCGCCACGTGTTCGTCGAAGCGAACCTCAGCGGCGACAAGAAGGCGAGCGCGCAGTCCTTCCAGACCGTGCGCGGGCGCAAGGTTTCCGCGGAGGTGACGCTCCCCGCCACGCTCGTCGAACGCCGTCTGCACACGACCCCGGAGACGATGTGCGAATACTGGCGCGTGAGCGCCCTAGGGGGTGTGCCCGGCGGCACCATCGGCGTGCAAAGGGCACTACGCCAACGGCCTTGCCGCGCTCTATCTTGCCACGGGCCAGGACGCCGCGTATGGGGCGGAGAGTTCCGTCGGTGTCACGCGCTTTGAACTCACCGCCGACGGCGGCCTCTACGCGTGCGTGACGCTGCCCAACCTGATTGTCGGCACGGTCGGTGGCGGCACGTCGTTGCCCGGGCAACACGCGTGCCTAGAACTGCTCGGCCTCGCTGGCCAGGGCAAGGCGCGGGCGCTCGCGGAAGTCGCCGTCGTGCTGGTGCTCGCGGGCGAACTCTCCATCATCGGCGCGATGTGCGCGGACGAGTTCAGCCGCGCGCACCGCAAGCTCGCGCGCGGAGCGCGCCCGGAATAGACGCCACTTCATCGACGCCGTCGATGCTCCCCCGCGCTTTTTCGATTTCCCTCCGTCGACGGCCCACGGCAAACTGCCCGTGTGCTGGCACAACCCCTTGCGCCCACCGCGCCAGCCGAAAGCGTTGTCCGTCCCCGCCGGACCGGCCGCGCGCTGGTGGACGTACCAGCGCGAACGCTTCCCCGTGCTTGCGCACGAGCTGCTGATCGCGGCGTTCTCGTTTTCGGCGGTGAGTTGTTCGGCGCTGGTGCGCGGGGCGGCAGGTGTGGGTATCCACGCGGCATTGACGGAAACGGAAGCCGGACGGCTGCGCACGTCGTTGACGTGGGCGCAGATCGACGAGGTCCGACCGGTACGACGCATCCCGGTAGACCGTCGCCACCAAGCGAAGGTAGATCAAGTGCGTTTGGCCAAACTACTGCGCTGATTTGCTCTGCCCGTAGTACGCACCCGCACCGTGCTTGCGCTTGTAGTGCTTGTCCAAGAGGTGCGTGCTGACGGGTCGTGCATCCGGGTTGAGTTGCAGAGTTTTCAGCGCCATCTCGGCGACGATCTCCAGCGCGAACGCGTTCTCCACCGCTTTCTTGCCGTTTGGTCCCCACACGAACGGCCCGTGTCCGTGGACCAGCACGGCGTTCATCTCCGCAGGGTCGAGGTCACGGAAGCGTTCGAAGATCACGTTGCCCGTCTCCCACTCGTAAGCCGTCCCGACTTCCTGCGCGGTCATGGGTCGAGTCACCGGAACCTCGCCGTAGAAATAATCGCAGTGCGTCGTGCCAAAACACGGGATTGCTCGACCCGCCTGCGCAAAGGCCACCGCATTGCGCGCGTGCGTGTGAACCACTGCACGGATTTCACCGAACGCGTCGAACAGTCGCCGATGCGTCGGCGTGTCGGAAGAGGGCCGTAGCGTGCCTTCGACGATCTGCCCTTTCAGGTCCACGATGACCATGTCAGCGGACTGCATCTCGGTGTAATCCACGCCGCTCGGCTTGATGGCGAATACGCCGCGTTCCCGGTCGCAGACGCTCACGTTACCGAACGTCAAGTCTACCAGCTTGAACGACGGCAGGAGCAGGTTCGCCTCGTAGCACTCTTCCTTGAGGTTCTGGTACGCACTCACGCGTGTCAGCGCCCGAGACCAGGGGCGAGATGGTAGTAGATTTCGTCAGCGCGCAGTTGCGCCTTGAACTCACGGATGCGCGTGTCGGCGTCGATCACGGCCACTTCGATCCCCGCGATCTCCGCGAGGTTTTCGAGGTGCTCCGTCGTTACTGCGTAGCTGTAGCCCGTATGATGCGCGCCACCTCCGTAGATCCATGCCGCGCACGCCGTCTTGAAGTCGGGACGGCACTTCCAAACGGCGCGGGCCACCGGCAGCTTGGGCAACGGCTGGGGCGGGGTGATGGCGTCCACCTCGTTGACCAGCAGGCGGAAGCGGTTGCCCAAGTCCATCAACGCCGCGTTGACCGCCGGGCCGGCGGGCGCATCGAAGACCAGGCGCACCGGATCGTCCTTGCCGCCGATGCCGAGAGGATGGATTTCTACCGTAGGCTTACCCGACGCGATGCTCGGGCAGATTTCGAGCATGTGGGAGCCGAGCACGAGATGGCCGTCCGGGTTCATGTCGTAGGTATAATCTTCCATGAAACTTGTGCCCCCGGGCAGGCCGTGGGCAATAACTTTCATGGCACGCACGAGCGCGGATGTTTTCCAGTCGCCTTCACCCGCGAAGCCGTAGCCGTCGGCCATGAGACGCTGGACCGCGAGGCCAGGGAGTTGGGTAAGACCGTACAGGTCCTCAAAGGTGTCGGTAAAGCCGAGGAACTCGCCTTCTTCCAAGAACGCGCGCAGGCCGAGTTCCTGGCGGGCGTTGTAGCGCAGGGCCTCGTGACGTTCGCCGCCTTTGCGGAGTGCGTCGGTAACCGTGTATTGATCGTCGTACTCCGCGCAGAGAGCGTCGATGGCGCGGTCCTCGACGGCGTTCATCACGGCCACGAGGTCGCCGACGCCGTGGGTGTTAACCGAGTAGCCGAGCTTGGCTTCCGCCGCGACCTTGTCGCCGTCGGTGACGGCCACCTGGCGCATGTTGTCTCCGAAGCGTACGAACCGGCCGCCTTGCCAGTCCGCCCACGCGCGGGTCACACGCATCCACGCAGTGACCCGGTCCTGGGTTTCCTCGTCGGACCAGTGGCCGACGACCACCTTGCGCCGCAACCGTAAGCGCGTGTGGATGAACCCGTGTTCCCGGTCGCCGTGGGCGGCCTGGTTGAGGTTCATGAAGTCCATGTCGATGTCTGCCCAGGGCAGGTCGCGGTTGAGCTGCGTGTGCAGGTGCAGCACGGGCTTGGCAAGCAGCGACAGGCCGCCGATCCACATCTTCGACGGCGAGAATGTGTGGCACCAGATGACGAGCCCGGCGCAGTGCGGCGCGTTGTTGGCCTCCAGGCAGAGCGCGCGGATTTCCTCGGGCCGGGTGAGGATCGGCTTGAAGACCAGCGGCATAGGCAAACGGCCGGTGGCGTTCAGTTCATCGACGATCTTTTGTGCATTGGCGGCAACTTGCCGGAGCGGGCCTTCGCCGTAGAGGTGTTGGCTGCCGGTGACGTACCAAATTTCGGAGGCGGGGAGATTCTTCATGCGTGAGCTAGACAGGCGTAGGGAGGGTGTCGTCGGCGTGGCGGGAGGCGCTTTCTTTCAGGTCGATGAGCGCCTTCATCACGCCCGAGAGGTCGGCCGCCTTGTTGACGCCGCCGAAGGCGTCGTGGACCTGCCGGTAGAGAGAATAGAGCTGGTTGTAGGCGCGCACGTTCTCGGGCTTCGGTTCGTAGTGGAAGTCCTTGAGCCGGGTCATGGCCTTCTGCGCGGAGGCGAAGTCAGGATACTCGCCCGCCAGCACCGTCGCCGACACGGCGCCGCCCAACGCGCACGCCTGCGCCGAGCCGGCCGCCTGGATCGTGCAATCGAACACGTCAGCGTAGATCTGCATGAGCAGCGCGTTCTTCTCCGCGATGCCGCCGGCGCAGACCACCTTGTCCACCGGCACGCCGTACTCGCGGATGCGCTCGATGATCGCACGCGCACCGAACGCGGTCGCCTCGATGTGCGCGCGGTAGATCTCCGCACGGGTGGTGTGCAGGGTTTGACCCATCAGCAGGCCCGTCAGGCGCGGGTTGACGAGAACTGTGCGGTTGCCGTTGTGCCAATCCAACACGAGGAGGCCGTGCTCGCCCGGACGTTGTTTCTGGGCCTCCGCCGTCAGCTCGGCGTGCAGCGACGTGTCGCCTTGGCACACGCCTTCCACCCACCACTTGAAGATGTCGCCCACCGCCGATTGCCCGGCCTCGATGCCGTAGTATCCGGGCAGGATCGCCCCGGGCACGATGCCGCAGATGCCCGGGATGTCGGCGATGTCCTCGTCGAAACTCACCACCGCGCAGTCGCAGGTGCTCGTGCCGATGACCTTGACCAGCGTGCCCTCATCGATGCACGAACCGATGGCCCCGTAGTGCACGTCCATCTCGCCGATGGCGACCGGGATGCCCGCGGGCAGGCCGAGCCGCTGCGCCCACGCTTCACAGAGGGTGCCGGCAGCGACGGTGGCGTCGTGCGCCTTGTCGTACAGGCGATCGCGCAGGTCGGCGAGCTTTGGGTCCAAACCGGCCAGGAACTCCTTGTCCGGCAGGCCGCCCCATTGGTCGGAGTACAGCGCCTTGTGCCCGGCGCAACACACCCCGCGCACAATTTTTCGCGGATCGTTCACGCCGCAGAGCGCCGACGGGATGAAGTCCGCGAACTCCACCCACGAAAACGCCGCGTCGAACACCTCCGGCGCGACGCGCAGACAGCGCCAGATTTTACTCCAGAACCACTCGGAAGAATATGTGTTGCCACACTTGGCAATGTACTGCGGGCGGGTTTTGGCGGAGTGCGCCGTGATCTCCGCCGCTTCGCGGTGGCTCGTGTGGTCCTTCCACAGCCAGCACTGCGCGGCGAGGTGGTCCTTGAAGCGCGGGTTCACGCCGAGCGGGACGTTGGTCTCGTCCACCGGCAGCGGGCTAGAACCGGTGGTGTCCACGCCGATGCCGACGACGGTTTCAGGGCTGAAACCGGGTACACTCTGTGCTGCTTGCGCGAGCGCCTCTTTCACCGAGCGTTCCAGACCATAGAAGTGGTCGCCGGGGTGCTGTCGAGCGAGGTGGTGGTCGCGTGCGTCGAGGAGCACGCCGGACTGTCCGCCAGGATAGTCCACCACCGCTGTGCCGACCTCGCGGCCATCGGCGGTGTCCACCACGAGCGCACGCACCGAGTTGGTGCCGAAATCAATACCGATGCTGTATGGCATAAGGGGGATGTGTGCAGAGAACCTACCCACGCACCCGCCCCGGGAAAGCACAAATCACGCGTTCGCCGCGCGTTGTCTTGCCCCCACGTCTATCGCAACTGCAAGACTTCTTCCGCCCGGCGGCTGATCTCCTCGTAGCGCCCGGCGTTTTGGGGCAGCCCGAGCTCCTCGTCGTGGCCGGGGATCATCGCGTGCATCCGCGCCTGGCCTTCCTCCGTGGCGAGCAGCTGTGGGAAGCATTGCTTGACCACCGCCAGCACGATGTTGACCGACACCGAGGCTCCCGGCGATGCACCCAGCAACGCCGAGATGCTGCGGTCAGCGCTCGTCATCACCTCCGTGCCGTAGTGGACGATGCCGGCTTTGCCGTCCGTTTTCTTGATGGCCTGCACACGGATGCCTGCGTCGATGAGTCGCCAATCTTCCTTGCGCACGCCGGGATAGAACCTCTGCAGCACGCCGAGCCGGCCTGCCATGCTCTGCGTGCCCTCCCGCATCAGGTAACGGATCAGCCCGAGGTTGCGCACCCCGACGTTGGTCAGGGTGAAGAAATTATCCGGCCGCATCGAGAACGGCAGGTCGGTGTAGCTGCCCGCCTTGTGGAGAAACTTCGTCGTCCACGCGGCGAACGGGCCAAAGAAAAGCGTCTTCTTGCCGTCGAGCACACGGGTGTCGAGGTGCGGTACAGCCATGGTCGGAGCCTCAGGCTGCGGCTGGCCGTAGACCTTCGCCTGGTGCCGCGCGACGACTTCCGGGTTGTCGCACACCAGCCACTGACCACCGATAGGAAAACCGCCCAACCCACGAGCCTCGAGGATGCCCGATTTTTGCAACAGCGGCAGGCTTCCTCCGCCCGCGCCGACGAAGACAAACTTCGTGCGGGTCTGCCGCGCAGCCCCGGTATCTAAGTCACGCGTGCGCACCGCCCAGCCGCCGTTGATCTTCCGTAGTCCTACCACCCGATGACGCAGGGCCACCGCGCAGCCTTCCTGTGCTGTCAGCCAACCCATCAGCTTGCGCGACACCGCGCCGAAGTTCACGTCCGTGCCGCCGCTCATCTTGGTGGCGGCTACCGGTTCGTCGCGGCGGTTCTCCACGAGCAGCGGAGCCCAGCGCGCGATGGTGTCGCGGTCGGTGGAATACTCCATCGACCGGAAAAAGTGGTGCGCCGACATCCCACGGTAACGCGCTTGGAGGAAGTCCACCATCTCCTGCCCGTGCACGAACGAGATGTGCGGCACCGGGTTGATGAACTCCTTGGGCCGGTCAATCAAGCCATCGGCCACCGCGCCCGCCCAGAACTGCTTGGAGTGCTCGAACTGCTCGAAAATCTGGATCGCCTTGGTGACGTTGACCGATCCGTCCTTCTCGCGCGTCGGTGTGTAGCTCAACTCGCAGATCCCCGCGTGACCGGTGCCGGCGTTGTTCCAGCCGTGGGAGCTTTCTTGCGCGAGTGCTTCGGTCACCTCGAACACCTGCACCGTCAGCGCCGGGTCAAGGCGCTTGAGCATAACGCCGAGGTTCGCCGACATGACGCCGCTGCCGATGAGCACCACGTCGGGGTTTTCAATGTACTTGGCTTCCATTTGGGGGAGAAGGGAAGATGTCCGCGCAGACGGCTAGCGCAAGAATGCCTCGTGCAGTCCGCCATCCACCGTGAGGATCTGGCCGGTTGATTTGCTCAGACGGTTGCTCACCCACAGGAAGTACGCCTCGGCCTGGTCGGCGGGCGTGATGGGCGTCTTCGTCAACGTGCGGTCAGCGTAGAACTGCGCCAGCTTGCCGACGAGGGAATCGGTCGCCTCGTCGTCGGCGTAGGGCAGGTTGTACTTGGCGAGTGAGGAAATGACGCGGTCGCGCGGGAACATCGCGCTGCCTTGCACGACGGTCGCCGGAGCGACGCCGTTGACGCGAACCAAGGGAGCCAACTCGACAGCGAGTTCGCGCACGAGATGGTTGGCGGCGGCCTTGCTGGTGTCGTAGGCAACGCTGCCTTTTTTGGCGACGACAGCGTTGGCGCTGGTGGTCAGCACGAGGTTGCCGCGTAGCCCTTGTTCCTTCCACGTTTTGTAAGCCTCGTCGGCCACGAGGTAGCTGCCGACGACGTTGATGTTAAAGGTCAGCAAGAGTTTGTCGTCGGCGATGTGTCCGCCTGTACTCGGGGGGACGAAAATGCCGGCTGTCACCTCAATCCCGTCGAACCCGCCGTAGGCGAGTGCGACCTGATCCAACATTGCCCGGATGCTCGCGCGGTCGGTGATGTTTGCCGCCAACCCGACCGCCGGGCCACACCTGGAGATGCCCGTGCCCGCCACGCCGATGCCGACACCGTACTTGGCTTCGATCTCCTTGGCGGTCTCCTGCGCCGCCGCGGCGTTGAGGTCCACACAGACGATGTGCGCGCCTTCCTTGACCAAGCGGTGCGCGGTTTCCTTGCCGATGCCCGAGCCTGCGCCGATGACAACATGCACTTGGCGGGCGAGTTCCTTTTCAGCCGGCATCCGCTGGAGCTTGGCTTCTTCGAGGAGCCAGTATTCGATGTCGAAGGCTTCCTGCTGCGGTAGGGCGATGTACTCGTCGATCGCCTCTGCGCCGCGCATCACTTCCACCGCGCAGTTGTAGAACTCGGCGGTGACCCGCGATTCGCTCTTGTCCTTGCCCCAGGCGATCATGCCCAGGCCGGGGATGAGCACCACGGTCGGGTTGGGGTCGCGCATCTTGGGCGAGTTGGCGTGCTTGCACTTGTCGTAGTACGCCGCGTAGTCCTTGCGGTATTGTTCCAGGCCGGCGGACAGCTTTGACTTGAGCGCGGCGGCGTCTTCGGTCTGCGGATTCCAGTCCACGTAAAGCGGCTTGATCTTGGTGCGTAGGAAGTGGTCGGGGCAGCTCGTGCCCAGTTCGGCCAAGCGTGGCGCGTCGTGACTATCGACGAACCGTAGAATGCGCTCTTCGCTTTGCACTGTGCCGACCAACCGCTTCTGCTGGCTCACTTGTCCGCGCAACCAGGGCAGGATGGTCGCGAGGGTTAGATCGCGCTTTGCTTCTTCGAGCGACTGATACTTCGCGCCGCCGAACACCCGTTCGTCGCCGCCTTTCTCCTGGTACTTCTGCTCGATGTACTCTGCCGCGCGCTCGATGAAGTTCAGTGTGCGCGTGTAGCAGACCTTCTCGTCGTCATCCCACGAGATGAAGCCGTGCTGGCCCATCATGATCGCCTTGGAATGTGTGGCGTCACGCGTGATCTGCTGCATTGCCAAACCCAACTCGAAGCCCGGCCGCATCCATGAAACGTATTCCATCTCGCCGGCGAAAATCTCCTGCGTCAGCTCCCGACAACGTTTGCTCGCGGCCACCGCGATGATGGCGTTCGGGTGCATGTGGTCTACGTACTTACTCGGAATGAAACTGTGCAGCGGCGTGTCGATGCTGCTCGCACGCGGGTTGAGGTTGAACGTGGTGTGGGAGTACATCGCCACCATGTCGTCTTCGGCCCGCGCCTTGAGTCCCTTGTCGTCGCGTGCGGCGTACACGCGCTGCAAACCGATGAGCTTGTCCTGGTACAACGAGGAAAAATTCTCTCGCTGGCTCGTGCGCAGGTCGCCACCAGAGCCTTTCACCCAAAGCACTTCAACGGAGTCACCCGTTAGTGGGTCGGTCTCGGCGATCTTGGACGAGGTGTTGCCGCCGCCGGTATTGGTGATGCGCTGGTCGCTGCCGAGCAGGTTGGAGCGGTAGACCAGCCGTCCCACCGGGTCGAGCGACGTGGCCTTGGAGTCGTCCCAAAGATAGTTGACGTGACGATAGTTCTTCATGGGGCAAAGAATGATCAGCGGCGTTGCGAGAGGACGTTTTTTTCGTAGTCCTTCACCTCCGCCAGCCAGGCTTGGCCGACGGGCACGTCATTGCGCCGACAATATTCGTCCCACACTCCTCCGGATGGCAGCGTTTTGAGTTCTTCTAACGTCGCCAGCCGCGTGCTGAAGTCGCCGTTGGCTTCCAGTTCGCGGAGCTTCGCCGCGGGTTCCAACAGGGCCAACAAGAGCGCCTTAACAGCGTTGCGCATCCCGATCGTCCACGCGGCAATGCGGTTGATGCTGGCATCGAAGTAATCGAGTCCAATGTGCGTGCGCGCGAGGTAGTCGCCGCGGACGAGTTCCTCCATGGTCGCGCGCACCGGGTCGTCGAGCAGCACGACATGATCGCTGTCCCAGCGCACCCCACGGCTGACGTGCAGCAGCAACTCGGGCACGTAGCGCAGCACGGAACTAATCTTGTCCGCAATGGTTTCCGTCGGGTGAAAATGCCCCGAGTCCAGACAGAGCAATTTCTGGTTTTGGATCGCGTAGCCGAGATAGAACTCGAACGAGCCCACTACGTACGATTCCGAGCCGATGCCGAAAAGCTTGCTCTCCACCGCGTCGAGGTTGTGCGTGGAGTCGAGCTTCTCCGCGAAGGTCGCGTCCAGCGCCGAGGCGAGACGCTCGCGCGGACCTTTGCGGTCCACGGGCACTTCCTTGCTGCCGTCAGGGATCCACGCGTTGGTCACGCACGGGCTGCCGAGTTGGCGGCCCATCTCCGCGCCGATGCGGCGGCAAACGATGCCATGCTCGATCCAATATTGGCGGATGCCCTTGTCGGCGCTGGAAAGCGTCTGCCCGTCAGAGGCCAGCGGGTGCGCGAAGTACGTCGGGTTGAAGTCCAGTCCGACCTCCTGCGACTTGGCCCAGTCGATCCAACTCTGGAACTGCGCGACCGTGTACTCGTTGCGCTCAACCTTCCGGCCACCGAGATCGGCGTAGCAGGCGTGGAGGTTCAGCCGGTGCTTGCCGGGGATCAGCGAGAACGTTTTCTCCAAGTCGCCTCGTAGTTCCTCCATCGTGCGCGCCTTGCCGGGATAGTTGCCGGTGACCGCGAGGCCGCCGCCGAGTGCGGAGCCGGTCTTTTCGAACCCGCCCACATCGTCGCCTTGCCAGCAGTGCATGGAAACCGGGATTGTCGCTAAGCGAGCGAGGGCGGCTTCGGTATCCACGCCCAGTTCGGCGTAGGCGGAACGGCTATTTTCGTAGGAGTTTGTGTTCACAAGGGGAAGGGGAACTTGCCTCAGAAAATAGCCATTGGCGCGTTCACTCGGAAGAGCGTAAGTGATCTTTCGTATACAGAAAATGCCTGTTCAACTCCCCGAGTATCATCGCTACCTTGCGCTCTCTCCCGGGATGCGGCGCTGGGGAGTCGGTGTCACCGGAGCCGGCATCGCGCTAATCGCGCCCGGCGCGCCATATCCACCGACCGGCCACCCACCAGACCATTTTCTCGACTGGGCACGCGGCCGGGTGCTTGACCACCTGCAAATCGTGCTGATCACGGCCGGAGCCGGCTGGCTGGAAACGCACGCCGCCGGCCGCTGCCGTGTCGGGGCCGGGATGGCGTTTCTGCTCCTGCCAACCCTTTGGCACCGCTACCGCCCGGACGGGCGTACCGGCTGGCACGAACACTGGATCGAACTCGCCGGCCCGACCGTGGACGAACTCCTGCGCGCGGGCACGTTCCCCGCGGCGTCTGTGCTGCGCGCGGAGGCAGCGGGAAGTGGGCTCGACGAGGCGTTCGATGCCATCCACCGGCAGATCCTGTACGGGACCGATGATGCCGAGCCCGACCTCGCGGCGCTCGCGCTGCGCGTGCTGGCCGTGTGCGCGCGGACCATTCCCGGCCGTGCGCCGCTCTCTAAACTCCAGCGCGCCGTGCGCCGTGGGGAAGAACACCTGGCGCGCCACCACGCGGAACCCGTCAACGTCGAGGCGCTCGCCGCCAGTTTGGGCGTCGGGTATTCGCACTTCCGGCGGGCGTTCCGCGCGCAGACGGGCTTCGCACCATGGCAATACGTCCTGCACCTGCGCCTGACCCGCGCCCGGCGTCTGCTCGCCTCGGGCGACGATACGCTCGACGCCGTGGCGGCGCGTGTCGGGTTCAGTTCAGGCTTCCATCTCTCGTTCGCCTTCAAGAAAGCCTACGGAGAGTCTCCCTCGCGCTGGAAACAAGCCACCCTCCGGCCTCCCCTCCGCAACGCCAGCGTGCCATGAATCGTTTCTCAAATTGGCTTTGATAGTCCTGCCCCCTCCATTTTGTATCGAGATGTATCGAGAACGCTTGCATCCCCTCCTGCACGTCCTGCTTTGCGTCCTCCTTGCCGCGTCGGCACGTGCGCTGGCGCCGCCGCGGGTTGCCCTGCCGGCGAGTGCATTCTAGGCCGGCGAGAAAATTGAGTTGACCGTCACCGGCGTGCCCGAGGCGGCGAACCTCTTCAATCTTGCCGTCATCCGCGTGGACGCCGAGATCACCGCCGCGCCCGACGGCCAGACCGCTGTGGTGCCCGGCTTCGCGCAGGCGCGCTGCGAGACTCGGCAGGTCAACGGCGAGACCCGCTACCCGCCCACGGGCGGCTACGACTGGCGGGTACGCTACGCCGCGCCATCAGACGGGCAATACCGCGGGAAGGTGATCGTCACCGTAGACAACTCCACCTGCGCCGAGAGCGCGCCCTTCCGCCTGCGGGTGGGACTGGCGGCCAAGAACTTTCGGGGGTTCGTGCGTGTCGCCGCGGGCAATCCGACTGCGTTTGCCTACGAGGGTGGCGCGGCGTTCATCCCGGTCGGCGAAAACTTCGCCTACCAGACGCCACGCGACAAAATGTACGGGTGGATCGCCAGGCTCGGTGACCGTGGCGCCAACTGGATTCGCATCTGGCCGTCGAACGCCCCGACCTTCGGCCTCGAAGGCGCGCAACCTTACGAATACAACGAGGACGCCGCGCGGGGACTCGACGAGATCGTGACGGCCTGCGAGCGCCACGGCGTCTGCGCGACGTTCTGCTTCGAGCACATCCGCAACTTCGGCCCGCCGCCCCGGCCGCCCAGGTCAAACGACAGCTTCACCTTCCCCTACGACGCACGCAACGGCGGCCCCGCGTCGAGTATGAAGGAAGTCTTCACCCTGCCTGCCGCCCGCGCGCAGTACGAGGCAACCCTCCGCTACGGCATCGCGCGGTGGGGGTACTCGCGCGCGATCTTTGCGTGGGAGTTGTGGAACGAGATGGATTCGATCTACGGCAACGAGGGCTATCGCTCCGAGATCGTTCGGTGGTCCGGCGACATGTGCGGCTACCTGCACGCGCACGACCCGTTTCACCACTTGGCGACGACCAGCCTCGGCTCAGCCGGCGTGTTGGACGAACTCTGGCGGCTACCTATGCACCCGTGATGGCGGACTTGGGGAGGTTCGGCAAACCGGTACTGTTTTCCGAGGTTGGTCTGGTCAACGACGACTGGGGACCCAACGACCACGTCTGCCCGAACCGCGCGGGGTCGTTCGTGCAGGACGTGGACAACCGCGCTTTCCACGAGGCACTCTGGCTGCCGTTCTTCACCGGCGCGGCCGGAACCGGGCTGCACTGGTGGTGAGAGGAGTTTGACGCCTTCAACGTCTACCCGCTCTACCGGACGGCGGCTGACTTCTTCGCCGGCGTGCCGCTCGCCCGCGCACCGATGCCGACCGTAGAGGCGCACGCATCGGATGAAAATCTGCAAGCTTTTGCCCGCGGCAACGACTGGGGCACAGTCGCCTGGACCTGGGACCGGAGGGCCGCCTGGCAGGGGATCGTCCTCGAAGGTCACGCTCCCGAAAAGGTCGTCGGTGCCGCCGTCACCTTTCCGGAAGCCCGTGGCACCTTCGAGGTGCAATGCGTGGACACCCGCGACGAGAGGGAACTCTCCCGCACGACGACCCAGGCCGGCGCAACAGGGCTGACCGTGCCGCTGCCCGAGTTCGCCGTCGACGTGGCTGTCAAGGCCACCCGCACTTCCCGGACTCCATGAAGCTAACCAAGTTCGATGGCAATGCCATCCTGTCCCCGGAACCCGGTCACCCGTGGAAATCGTTCGTCGCCCCCAACCCGGTCGCGGTGTATGACCCGCATACAGGTAAGGTGTTGCTCCTGTACCGAGCAATGAGTGAAGACGAGCAGCATTTTGTACACTGCGGGTTGGCTGAGAGCACGGACGGATTTCACTTCACGCGTGTCTCGGACGAACCCGTCTTCGTGCCGACGGCGGATTGGTGACCTACGCCGCGCGCACCTTAGCCTTCTCAGCAGCCGACTCTTCAGGCCGAGCGACGAACCGTCCGGCGGCGGAAATGCCACCCCGTCATGCCAACAAGCAAGGCCCCAGCCGCCCAGGTAGCAGGTTCGGGAACGGCAGTGAAAACAACGTCGCCGTCAGCATCCAGTCCGGTGACCGTGAAGCCGCTCAGAGAAATCTCGCCTAACTGTGTCGCTGTCAGGCCGCCGCTCGCGGCGAAGTTCAGGAAGTCGGTGCCCGGCGTGAAGTCGGTCAGCGTCAGGGTGCCGTTCCACGTCGCACTCGCGCTGTTCGCAAACGCCAGCACGCTGCTGCCGGCGTGGCCTGAGCCGAAGTCCAGCGTCGAGTTGGCACTGAGCGTCAGCGCACCGAGGCCCTGGGTAGCCGCCGCCACACCCGTCGCGCGTCCCTCTTGGAAGCCGCCCGTGTTCAGGGTGCCTCCGTTGAGCGTGACGGTCGCCGCGTTGTTGATGCGGTCGTTCGCGCCGAGGGCAAGGGTGCCGGAGTTATTAAGCGCGACGTTCGACGTGCCGGTGATCGCGGCGGTCAGTGACACCGTGCCGCCGTTGACGGTCGTGCTGCCTGAGTAGGTGTTCGTACCCGAGAGCGTCAAAGTGTTCGTACTCGCGCCGACAAGGGAGATCGAGCCCGAACCCGCGATCACGCCCGCGAACGTGCCCGCAGCCGTCTGCGAGATGCCGAAATTACGGCCGGACTGCGTATTGATCGTGACCGTGTTGGTGCCGCTCGTTGGGACTGAGACCGTGCCGCTGAGCGAGCCGATGTTCGTGTCCGAGCCCATGGACAGGTTCAAGACGACGGCGGTGCCCGCGGCGGTGATGTTCGCGTTGTTCACGGCGACCGCGCCCGTGCCCAAGGCCGCAGACGTGCTGACGGTCACCGTGCCCGCGTTGATGGTCGTGCCACCTGAGTAGGTGTTGGCAGCGGAGAGCATCAGGGTGCCCGTGCTGTTCTTGGCGATGCTGCCGGTGCCGCTGATGATGCCGGAGAGAGTGTGGTTGCCTGCACCCGTCAGGCTCAGAGCGAACCCGCCGGTGGCGGTTGGGGAACTGACCGTCAGGGTGCCGTTGGTGACGTTCCAAGCCTGTGCGCCTACGAGGGTGACGTTCACACCCGAGGTCGAGGTGATACTGGTGTCGCCCGCTGCGGTGATGCCGCCGGTCCCGAGTTTGACAGGGAATGAGGCGGTGGCTAGCGTGTAGCCACTCGACTCGAAGACAAGGCCCAACGCGCCGAGGTTTGTGCCCAGGGTCACGATGCCCGCCGTGCCGCCAAAGTCCGCGGTGTCCGCCTTGCCGGTCGTGTCAGACCATGCTTGCAAGGTGCCAGTGGACGATCCGTTGCGCCAAAGATACGTAAAGGGAGAAGAGTTCCACGCGCCCGTGCCGCCGGTGCCATCGGATGTGCCGTTCGCATCCCAGTACAACGTGGCTGCGGTTGCCGGCCGCGGGACAGTCGAAAGCCCGACCATCAGCCCAGCGCTGGTTGCCAGCAGCCGGACGGCGCGATGGCCGGCCAGGAACTGGCGGAAAGTCCAAAGTTTCATGGGTTCAAGGACGGAGATCCGAAGAAGGGCTGTTTGGGGAGAACGAAGACAGGGCGCTTATGGCAATGCATGCGCGCGCATTACACAACGGGGGCAATTCTCTGGTCAAGGACAACGTTGTGATGCAAGATGTAGGCAAAACATGTCGTGATCAGATGTCTAGATCATGTACCGGAAAACGGTATGATAAATCTTGCCGGCTAAGTAGGTAGCCAGAAG
>CAXTQD010000065.1:0-1062 GCA_964246175.1 uncultured Chthoniobacterales bacterium
GCTGACGAAGCGCGATAACCTGGTGCGTGCGCTCATCATCGGCTGGGTCCTGATCACCTTTTTGTTTAACTGCGTCCGTTTCCTGCTTGCGATGATGAACCGGAAGCCGCATCGGACCGTCCCCGTCACACGCTCGCCGCTCTACGCTGACCGGCCTGAGACGGAGCAGCCCGACAAGGTGGAAGTTCCCCGCTAGGCTGCAAACCTCATCTTTTTGACCCACCCCATGATCATCGGCATCGCGGACCAATTTTCGAACACTCAGCTTATCATCGGCGCTGTGCTGTTCACGGCGATCCAATTTGTATTCTTCAGCTACGTGATCAAGCGTCTGAACGCCCCGCCGGCCAGTCCGCTGGAGGCCACGGGCGACCCGGAAGCCGAGGGGCTGAGCAGCCAACCCACGCGTGCCACAGTCGGCACGCCGCGTCGGCGCCGCTTGCAGCCCGCCGCCGGCAAGCCCGCCGCTGGCGATCCGGAGGCCGCCGCCGCCGCCGCCACGCCGGAGCCGGCGCCCGTGACATCCATCACGATGGCGCCGCCTGCCGAGAAGCAGCCTGCCAAAATTGGAGAGCCTGCCTATGCGGATGATCCATACGCGCCGCTGCCCTTGGCGGCCAGCGAGGAGAAGCCGGAGGAACTCGTCCCGGTGTTCGCCAAGACCGAACCCACCGTCGAAAAAGCGCCCGTCACTTCCGTGCCCGTGCCGATCTTCGGCGAGACCAAGGCTCCCGAACCCGTGGTCGCCGCGGCCGAGCCGCCCGCCAAGGAGATGGCTCCGCCGATCCCGATGGGGTCGCTGACCGTGCCGCCGACCGTCGAGCCGCCGACACCCGCCGCGCCGACGGTTTCCCTGCCGCCGCTGTCGTTGGATGTGCCTGCCTCCATCGAGCCTCCCAAGGAGACGAAGGAGCCTGTCCCCGTCGAACCCGAACCCGCGCCGGTGCCGGTGTCGGCGATCCCGCGCCGCCAGTTCGTCAATCCGTTCGCGCCGGCCGCCAAGACCAAAGACAAGGTCGAGGACAAACCCGAGCCGGTACCGGTGCCCTCGCTGCCGACAAT
>CAXTQD010000065.1:1072-1386 GCA_964246175.1 uncultured Chthoniobacterales bacterium
GTGGCGGCATCGTTGCGGTCAGCGGGCCCGCCTCCCTGGAACCCGCCGCGGCGGACAAGGAGTCCGACGATGTGAAAAAGAGCAACCCCGCCAAGTCCGACAAACCCGCGCTGGAGCGTGCCGGCCTGATCTTGATCCCGCCGCTGACCCCCGAGGGAGCGGACAAGGCAGCCGAAGTTCCCGCCGAGCCGGTCGCCCCGGTCGAGGCCAAGGCGACCCCGCCGGACGGTGCGCTCACGGCGAAACCTGCGCCCGAGTTCCAGTCTGAGCCGAAGCAACCCGAGCCCAAGCGGCCTGCACCTGCTCCGGTCGCC
>CAXTQD010000065.1:1529-1943 GCA_964246175.1 uncultured Chthoniobacterales bacterium
GTCCGCGGATTTTCATGCCGGCGGGCAACGTGCCCAAGGAAGAGCCGGTCACCGCCAAGGAAGCAACGCCCACCCCGGTGGAAGAACCGGCCGCGCCCATCGCCGAGGTCAAGCCAGAAGCAGAGAGCAAGCCCGAGGAACAGCCCGTACCCGTCGAGGCCAAGATCGAGGAGAAGCCGGAAGAAAAGCCGGTGCTCATTGAGGCCAAGGCGGAGGAGAAGCCCGCGGAGGAACCTGCTCCGGTCGCCTCCAAGCCGGTGGAGCCATCCGCGGAGGTCGAGGAGCCGGCAGAACGCCCGCTCGTCCCACCGCTTCCGGCGGTCCCGCCGCCGCTCCCCGTCGAGCCTGTCTCCGCGGTGCCGTTGGCCGCCGAGCCGCCCAGCGTGCCCCCGGCACCCCCGCCCCCCCGAGCCC
>CAXTQD010000065.1:1953-8870 GCA_964246175.1 uncultured Chthoniobacterales bacterium
AGTGCTCGAAACTAGCAAGCCCGAGGAAAAAGCACCGGAGCCTGTGCGTATCGTCGCCGACGAAAAACCCGTCGCCGCCGTGCCGGAACCTGCCGCCGCGCCCGCGCCCGAACCCGAACCCGAGCCGGTGCCCGTGCCGACCTTGCCGAAGGTCGAACCCGCTCCCGCCCCCACGTTTGCTCCCGCGGGTGCTTTGTCCTTGACGCCGTCCGCGCCGACCTCTTCAGTCCCCACACCTCCACCTGCCATGCCAACCACCGACACCACGACCGACACGTCCGCCACCGGACGCGCCTCTGCGCAACTCACCCTCGGCTTCGAGATCACTTCGCTGCAACTGACCCCCTTCTTCAAGTTGGGTGCGGTGCAGCTCCGGCCGCTCTCCAACGTCGTCTCGCTGCACCTCATCGGCGCGCAGCCCGAGAACCCGCTCGCCGCGGGCATTTCCTTCCAGATCGACCGCGTCGAACTCGACGGTGGCTCGCACCTGAAGACCATGCACCTCAAGCTCCTCGGCGGCGCGCAACCCGCCACGACCCCGCAGCCGAAGCTCCAGGTCAACGCCGTCGAATTGACCCAGGCAGCCGAGGGCGCGCCGATTTCGATCACGCCTTCGGACCAGACTTCCACGGCGGTGC
The DNA here is from genome assembly GCA_964246175.1 of uncultured Chthoniobacterales bacterium. Taxonomy (GTDB): domain Bacteria; phylum Verrucomicrobiota; class Verrucomicrobiia; order Chthoniobacterales; family SZAS-18; genus CAHJWO01. The sequence goes on from CAXTQD010000065.1 coordinate 2,592, forward strand.
AACTGCTCGCCACGTTCACGATTGCGGCGATGGAGTTCACGCCGTCATTCGAGATCGGTTCGCTGCGGTTGGAGCCGACCTCTAACCAGGTGATGCTGCGCCTCGCGCCGTCCTCGCGCCCAGCCGCGCTGGACCTGCCCCCGTCGTTCGACGTGGCGACCGTCCAACTCGGCGGCGACGCGCAAATCGCCTCCATGCGCCTGACGCCCGGCGCCGCGAAGGCGGCCTGAGCCCTCGGGTGCTCGAAGTTCAATGCCGGAGGGGACGGGCAGCAATGCCTGTCCCCTTCTCGTTTCGATGGTAGGGATGCCTCTCCGAGGCAGTTCCTAATCTTTCTGGCCGGCTTGGGTGCGGATGAACAGTTCCGGGAAAATCTAGGGACTGCCTCGGAGAGGCATCCCTACCGAATGTCACAAACGCCGCGCAGATGCGGCGGGATCAATCCAGCCCCAACAGCAGCCCCTCGCTCTCCAGCGGAGATTGCGGCGGGGTGGCCTCGGGCGCAGGGGTTGCCGTAACGACCGGCTTCTCCTTGTCCGCGTGCTGCGGGCCGACGCCCTTCTTGCCGACAACGGGAAGGACATCGCGGCCGGACCCCGAGGGCAGCGGGTCGGACGATGCCGCGACCAGCCGCGGATCGATCACCACGGCCGGAGGACGCATCGCCGGGGCAGGGGCGTTGTTGGGATTGGTGAGACCGAGCGCGTTCATGGCCGCTGCCGTCTGGGGATCGACGTTGGGCGCGGGCGCTCCACCCGGCACCGGGGTGAGTGCCGGTGCCGGAGCTTGCCAACCTGCCGTTGCCAGCGAACTCGTGAACAGATCGTTGACCGCCGCCGGGTACGTCGTCCGGGCACCCGAGACGATCCGCGCGGCTCCGGAAGCGTCCTTGCGGCTGAACGCCAGCGCCGCCTGCGCGTACAAGAACGCTGGGGTCGTCCCGCCTGCTGCCGGCAGCCGGCCCAGTTCCTTGTGTGCGCCTGCCTCGCCGCTGGCCAGCAGCGCGCACAGGAACGACTTGTAGGCCACCAGCTCCCATTTATTCGCCACCTTGAAGCGGTTCGTCTGAGCCAGCAGTCGGTCGAAACGCGTTTCCGCCCGCACCCAGTCCTTCTTTTGGAAGGCCGCCTCCGCTTGGTTGAACTGCGCTGCCCACAGTGATGGGTCGATTGCCACAGCCCGTCCGAACGCCGCCTCGGCCTGATCGTAGGCGTGCTGCTTGAGCAGGATCACACCGCGCAGGTTCCACGCATCGGCTTGGTCGGGCTTGAGTGCGTCGGCTTGTTCGAGGAGCTTGAGCGCCCCAGCCAAATCGCCGGCCTGGAACGCCGTGCTCGCCTGCTGGAAGAGCGCATCGCCCTGCGCGCGGTCCTTGCCGGTCGGGAGCAGCCCTGCCGTTGCCCCCGGCACCGCCCCAAGCAGCCACAGTCCGGTCGCCGTAAAGAGTACTCGCCGAAGTGAGGTCAGCCTTTCAGGATTGAGAAAGGCGAAAAATAAGATTGTCATAGGCGGTCAGTTCCGACATGAAGGCTAGTTGCGCGTCCACTTTTAAGGCATCAAATCAGTCCGCTTGGCCGGTTGTAACATCCAGGTCCGGCGGACACATACATAATCCATGGAAATTCACTCTGTGTGCAACCACGCGCTGGCTGGCTCTGAACGCGTCGCAACGAGCCGCCGTGCCCGTTCCTGGCGGACGGCCTTCACCAAGCTACTTCTATACCCGGCACTGGCCGGAGCTCTGGCCTACGGTGACCGGGCAGGCGCGCAAGAAATGATGCGCGAGACTATGGCGACGACAACGCCGACCTCCACTTCCACCACCTCGCCCATCACCTACAGCGGCAGCCCGGTGGACTACAACCTGCGGGTCGGCAACGTGACGTTTTCCCTCGATGTGGTCGGAGGCATCGAGTACATCGACAACATCAGCTATTCACAGGTCAACCGGGAGTCCGACGAGGTCGTGCGCCTGGGCGTCAACCTGCTGACCCGCATCCCGCTGACCCGGCTCAACAGCCTGCGCTTTGACCTGGGCGTGGGCTTCGTGCGCTACCTGGAGCATCCGAACGCCACCAGCGGCGACGTGTTCATCACGCCCGGCAGCCAGTTGGCGTTCGACCTCTACGTGGGGGACAGCCTGCACTTCAACATCCACGATGCGTTCGACATCCGCCAAGACCCGGTGGATGACGCCGAGTTGAGCAACGTCACCAACTTCGGCCGGTTCACCAACACCGCCGGTATCACGGGGACGTACGACCCGCACAATGGCTTCATCTTCACGGCCGAGTACGACCACAACAACTACGTCGCGCTCAACAGCGACTTTGACTACCTGAACCGCTCGGCCGAGCAGTTCGCCGGCTCGGTGTCCTACCAGCTCCGGCCGCGCACCTTCGTTGGCGTGGACGGCACCTTCGCCACGACGAACTACGACCGCAACGGGCTCAACGACTCGGACGCGTACACGGTGGGTGCCTTCCTGGACACGACGATCACGCCGTATCTGCGGCTCGTCGTCCATGGCGGCTACCAGGCGGCGAGCTTCAACACGGGCGGCACAATCGACTCGGGTAACTACGGGAACTTCACCCCGCAGCTCGGCCTGCCGACGACCGGCACGTTCGGCGACAAGTACAGCCTCTCGACCTTCTACTGGAACGCGACGATCAACAACCGCATCAACGCGTACCTGACCCATAGCCTCTCGCTCGGGCGCGAGACCGACCTCGGGCTGCTTTCCAACTACGTCAAGGTGGACTACATCCGCTACAACGTGGCCTGGCGGGTATACAGTTCCCTCACCCTGGCCGGCGACCTGTTCTATGACCACGACGTGGAGTCGGGCGGGCCGTTCGACGAGCGGATCAATCGGTACGGCGGCGATGTCAGCCTCGGGTTCCAGTTCAACCGGCACCTCGCCGGCGCGATCCACTACGCGTACATCCAGAAGGACTCGGATGCGTACCTGCGCGACTACTACCAGAACCGTGTCGGCTTGGACGTGGACTACCACTTCTAAAAGGGGCTGTACCCCTGTTATTTAAGGTAGGGCTGCCTCTTGGTGAGGCAGTCCTGCTTTTGGTTGAAAAAGGCCATGCTTTCTCAACGGCCGGCGTCCGGTGCCGCGATGTGCCGGCCGGCTTCCACAAAGTTACTCTGTGGGCCGGAATATTTTTGCCGCCAGGAACAGAAATAGCTAATGTTGCTCTCACGCATGAGAACCTCTCTCGTTTCGGCTCGGTGGATGGCGATTAGCGCGGCGTTACTGGCGCTCCCACTGACCACCTTTGCCCAGGTGCCCTTCAGCTCGACGCAGGCGCCCGGGATGAATCCTTTCAATAGGGGCGCCAACCTGCCGCAGCCCACGCCTGCTCCGCGCCAGCAAACCGCACCGGCCAACCCGAATGGGTTGATGCCCTACGGTGGCCAGACCGGCGCGTACTCGATGGCCCCTGCGGCCACCGGCCAGATCGACGCCGACCACAAGCTCGGCCCGCGCGATGCGCTCTCCTACCGCGTCGCCGAAGACCGCGACGACAAGGTTTACCAGTTGGTCGTCACCGATTCGGGCGAGGTGGAGCTGCCTCTCGGCGGGCGTGTCAAGGCGGCGGGCAAGACCACCCAGCAGCTCACTGCGGACGTGAAGAGCAAGCTGGAGAGCGAATACTACAAGCCCGGGCACGCGACGGTGTTCCTCGGCCTGACCTACGCCGCACCCAACGCCAGCAAGGGCAAGGTATACTTTACAGGCGAGGTCGCCAGCCACGGTGCCATCGACCTGCCAACTGATGGCCAGTTGACCCTCTACCAAGCGATCCTACAACTCGGCGGCTTCACGGAGCAGGCCAACCTGAAAGGCGTCTTTATCTACCGCAAGGGCGGCCCAAAGGACGGCATCCGGGTGGACTGCAAGGCCATCAGCAACGGCGACACCACCAACGACGTGGTGCTTCAACCCGGCGACACCATCAAGGTCAAGCGCAAGATGTTCGACTTTCAATACTAACGCAGGGACCGCCCCGCCCTTCTTTTCTTCCTTATGAGTGTACCCGCAGGTCTCAATACCGGCAGCAACCCCTCGTGGTCGCTGACCCTCTGGAACAAGGTCCACCGCTACCGCTGCCTGTTCTTCAAATACTGGTGGGTGGTGCTGCTGACGGTCAGCCTCGCCCTGTGCGTGACGGCTTACTTCCAGATGAACAAGCCGCCGATGTACGTCTCGGCGGCCAAGCTGAGCGTCAACTTGGAAAACCGCCCTGTCGTCATCGGCGACCAGGGGGGCGCGCTCCCGCAAGACCCCGAGACGATGCTGCAAGGGCAGGCGGAGATCATCAAGACCGTCAACGCCGTGCACCGCAACGCCGACGACATCCTCCAGGCGAACTATCCCGGCATGACCGGCGCTCCCGTGACACTGGACTTCACGCCGCGCAACGCGATCATGACGGTCACGGCCAGCGGCCCCAATTCTCTCTACACCCAGCGTTATCTCCAGGCGACCCTGGAAGGCTACCTCAACTATCGTCGGCAGCAGCGTACGGGCACGGAGGACAGCAGCTTCAACCAGATGCGCGAGCAGATCGACCGCGTACAGGAGTCGCTCAAGGTCGACAACGAAGCGCTCATCAAGTACCAGCAGGACATGGGACAGGTCTTCGGGAAGGCCGACAACACCAACGACAACCTCGACTCCCTGCGCCGCCAGTACGATGCGCTTCAGAGCGACTACAACCAGCTCATGCTGATGACGCCCGAGCAGGGTATCGACCGCGGCGGGGTCGTGGCCGCCAACCCGGCAACGGTCGCCGCCAAGGGCGCGGACCTCGCACCGACCACCCAGATCGCGCTCGACCTCGCCAGCACGCAGGGTGACTACCGGCAGGCGCTCGCGCGCATCGCCGACCTGAGCGCGCAGTACAACGAGTTCGCCAAGGACATGCGCGACCGGCACCCCAAGCTGCTGGGCCTGAAGGCCGACATCGAGGTCCAGCAGCGCCGCGTCAACGAACTGCTGGAGTTCGCCCGCAAGCGCATCGAGAGCAAGCGGCTCTTCGCCGCTACGCAGCTCAAAGACTTGGAGAACAAGATCGGCGCCGCCAAGCCCCAGGCGTTGGAGGACAGTATGCGGCGCGCCAAGTATGACCAGCTCCAAGAGAACAAGAAGCGCGATCAGGACACGTACGACAAGCTCATGGATTCCATGCAGCAGGGTATGGTGCACATCAAGGTGACCAACGACCCGATGTTCATCCTGGAAAACGCTTCCGTGGCCTCGGCTTCGACCGCGCAGTGGGCCAAGGCGTTGGGCCTGGCGCTCGTCGCGGGCCTGGTAGTAGGGGTAGGCATCCTGATGCTGATCGACCGTCTGGACGACCGCATGGGCAGCATCAGCGACTTCCAGATGCACTTCTCCGAACACGTCCTCGGGCAAATCCCGCGCGACGACAGCGGCGATAGCCTGGAAATGCTCCGGCCCGACGACCCGCGCCACCAGTTGGTCGAGTCTTACCGTAACCTGCGCTCCACGCTGCTCTTCATGCCGTTGGACGGCACGCGGCCCAAGACGCTGCTCGTCACCAGTGCCGTGCCCAACGAGGGCAAATCTACGACTTCGTGCAACCTTGCCCTCGTGCTGGCGTTCGCGGGCATGAAGACGCTGCTCATCGACGGCGACCTGCGCCGCGGCGCGATCCACGACAGCTTCGGCGCGCCGCGCGACCCGGGCCTGACAGACGTGCTCGGCCACAACGTCAACTGGAAGCTCGCCATCCGCACGACGGGCGTCGAGAACCTCCACGTCCTGCCGCGCGGACGCAACGTGCCGCAGCCCAGCGAGTACCTGCTCAACAAGGCGACCGACCGCCTGTTGCAGGAACTCTACCCGCTGTACGACTACATCATCATCGACAGTTCGCCGGTGCTGGCGGCGGACGACACGGCGAGCCTCGCGCCGAAGATCGACGCGACGCTCTTCGTCACGCGCATGGGCTATACGTCCGCGAAGATGACGCGCAAGTCGCTCGAAATCCTCTACAAGCGCCAAGCCAACATCCCGGGCGTGATCCTCAATCAGGTGGACACGTCCTCGCCGGAGTTCGTTTACTACCAATACGAGGAATACTACCACGCGGCAACGGACGAGAACGACGCGGAGGCTGGTTCCAAGAAGACGCGCAAGACCCGCCGCAGCCCGGAGAGGGTGAGCTGATTCGTTCCAAGGTAGGGATGGCTCTCCGAGCCGTTCCCTATTCTTGGATTGGTTCGACGTTCGTC
>CAXTQD010000065.1:8880-9895 GCA_964246175.1 uncultured Chthoniobacterales bacterium
ATTAATTCTAGGTATTGGGGGGCTTTGCCATCCCTACCTTGGACGATGCGCGTCCTCGTTTTCAGCAACTGCGAACTCGACCCCCTTCTCGGCTCCGGCCGCACCCGCCTCGCATGGAGCGACGGCCTGCGCGCCCGCGGCCACACAGTCGAGGTCGTTGCCACCGACACGCTGCTGCCCGGCCCGGACGGCGAACGGCCCGGCCGGCGCGCGCGCATCGGCTGGCGCGGGTTGCGCTGGCTGACGGCGCACGATCTTTCGCGATACGATTTGATCGAGTTCTACGGCGCGGAGTTCTGGCCGGGAACGTGGTGGCTCTCCCGCCGCCCGCCCGCCAAGCGCCCGTTGCTCGTCGCCCACACCGATGGCCTCGAACTCCTCGGGGCCGAACGCGCCTCGCAGGCCGGCACCTTCGCCGCACCGAGCGGCTTTCTCCGCCGCCGCGCCGCGGCGCTCTTGCACCGCGCCGAGACCCTCGCCTTCTCGCGGCCGGACGGGTTTGTCACCGGCTGCGAACACCGCCTCGGCCACCCGGCGCGTATGGCGGTGGTTCCTCTCGGCCTGGAGCCCGCTTTCCTCGACCGGCCGCCCGCTCCGGCCGAAGCGCGCGAGGAACGCGTGGCCTTCCTTGGTTCGTGGATCGCGCGCAAGGGCACGGTGCCGCTCGTCGCTGCCATGACTCCGCTCCTACGCGCCCGACCCAACCTGCGGCTGGACCTGTGCGGGGTGGGGGAACCGCCGGAAACGGTGCTCGGGGCGTTCCCGGGCGAAGTTCGCATGCAGATCGAGGTCGAGTCGCGCCTGGGAGTGCCGGAGGTCATCGCCCGGTTGTCGCGTGCGCCCGTGTTCTTCCTGCCGACCGAGCACGAGGGCTTCGGACTGGCGCTGGTAGAGGCGATGGCGTGTGGCTGCGCGGCCGTGACGACGCCCACCGGCTTCGGCGCGGAACTGCGCGACGGCGAGGAGGCAATCCTCTGCCCCTTCGGCGACGCGGCAGCAATGCGCGCCGCCGTGA